>JBEPTW010000005.1:0-55296 GCA_041691855.1 Verrucomicrobiota bacterium
CAGAACCTCGCGAAAAATCTCATTTTCAACCTCCAGTTGCGGAAGTCGGGTTAGAATGATTTTTATCAACGGCCGACCCTGAAATAGTTTTCAAGCCGTCACGTAGCGTTCCGATCTTAAACGGTGGAATGGATTCCACCGGTCTCTATGGTCAACGGATTGCACGAACCCTCGCGCTTGCTTCGCTGGTATTCGCCGCCTGCGGCTGCGCGAACCGGACCACTGCGGACCTTGCCGCGCCCCGCTCGACGGTAGCGCGCGAGAAAGCGCTTACGCTTGCCCGCCACGTCGCCGCGAGCATTGACGGCAAAGTTTACGCTGTCGCTCCGTCCGGCAGTATGCTTCCAACCCTGGATGAAGGCAGCATCGTAACAGTAGAAAGGGTCCCTCTGGATATGTTGAAAAAAGGCGACATTGTAATTTATAGAAACACGTCGGGCCTGGTCGTGATTCATCGCCTGTACGAGAAGCATGAGAATTGTTGGTTCGTTCTGGGTGACAACAATCCATCGGTGGACCGCGATACTGTCTCCTCACGAAATCTGCTGGGGCGGGTTTGTGCGATTTTTTATACTTCCCCAGACAGTTCATTAACCGCGAACCTCGCCCATCCTCCCACTGCTCTCGCTAGCAGGCCATGATCGAAACGAAACGCAGACCTCGATTCGCTTTTAAGCGGCCTGAACGTTTTCAATCCGATCAAGAAACACACGAACGGAATCTGCCTCCAGATTCATGATTGGGCGATCGAGATTTGGAAAAAGATGTTGACCCAAACCAGAATCGTTAAACCGCATATTCCTCACATCCCATCCACTGCGAATGTAGTCTCCTTCTTCAATCCGCACCTTTCCATCTTCGAAAATGATGCAATCGTCCGGCACGAAACAATACGTTTGCGGATTTTCCCCTTCGTATATCCGACCCAAATGACCACCCGCTTTAACGATCAAGTTTTTCATTTTGTGAAAGATTTTTCAGGTGTTTAGTCATCCAAATAGTACCGACGTTGCCGATAAAATCAACGAACCCTCCGGGAAACAATACTGCCTAAATCCCTGACGGCCGGAACTGCACGGCTAACAACGATTTCGATCTAGGGGAGCCAGCCGCCTTCCCGCTTTTATTTTTTGCCCAAAGCGACCACCTGCAAAATTCAAACGCTCAAGGCTTAGCTTGGACATACACGGCGTTACTACCATTAGCCATGACGATCATTACCCCGCTTAAGTGGTGCATTTCCGTTTTTTCGCACGCAGACCAAGTGCCGACGAAAATCCGATTAAACCAAATAACACCGCAGTAGTCGCTGGTTCCGGTATGGCCGTTACTACCAAGGACAGCGAAGTTCCGTCCAAAACCAAGTTACCACTGAATCCATCATGGGAACCAATCATAAATTTCGAAAGATCCAGGCCCGACGATCCGGCGAAGTCCATCAAGGTATATTTCCCGGGCGTTACCCCATTATTGTTGAAATCGATCAACGCGTTTCCCGATCCAGTGAAGTTCAGCTGACCATCAATTGACAATAGATCCGACGATCCGGAATTCGCCCCGAGATCAAACAGAAAACGGGACGCATTGACCAGGTTGAGATTGCCCCCGATCTTCAATGTACCGACGCCGTCACCCGGTGTAATTAAAGCGCCTGCCTCCAAACTGACATTCCCGCCAAAACGTCCGTCGCCGGCGAGAACCCCCATGTTCTTGACCAAAACATCTCCGGTGCCCGTCGCGCTTCCCGACAGGTTTCGCGCAAAGAGAGTTCCTCCCGAGACCAGTGTCGAACCGGTATAGATGCTCGATCCAAACAGCTTTACCGTGCCACTCTTAATTTCAGCACTGCTAAAATTGGAAATTGTCCCGCTATAACTGAAGGAATTGCCGGCACCCGGATCTATCACCAAGGTATTTGTCCCCGTGCCTCCTGAAATATCGCCGAAAATATTTGCTACGCCGCCCGTGATAGTGAGCGCGTCGTCGCCTCCGCCCAAGTCAATCGCCTTGCCACTGCTATCCGCAATGATCTGGCCGGCGTTGTTGACTGTATCGTTGTCCGCACCCGTTTGAATGGCTGCGGCCGTGGCGCCACCACCGCGAATAATTCCGGAAGACGCGTTATTGATTGTCACCGTGAAACCGCTGGCTGCGCCCAGTACCGCAATTCCTGAATCAGTCTGGCCCCGGATGAGTCCACTGTTCGTTATCGTGGTATTGGCGTAAATTGGCTCCGGAGTTCCACTGGTGTCGATCCCAGCGATCGTGATGCCACGACCGATCGCGTTTCCATTGCCGGCGGCGACGTCTCCTTCGATCATACCGGAGTTCACGATGGTGCCACCACCGACCGTAACCCCTTCGCTCTGCGCGACACTGGTCGAACTGAAAGAATTGACCGACCTGATCGTGCCGGAATTTGTAAGATTGACGAGGCCGTCCACATCAACGCCGTCGCCATCGCCGGTCACACCGTTTCCGG
Source organism: Verrucomicrobiota bacterium (assembly GCA_041691855.1). Taxonomy (GTDB): domain Bacteria; phylum Verrucomicrobiota; class Verrucomicrobiia; order Opitutales; family Opitutaceae; genus Lacunisphaera. Next base: position 2,483 of record JBEPTW010000005.1, read on the forward strand.
TGATTAAGCCGGCGTTATTAATGGTCACCAATTCGTTCTTGTTGATGCCGTCGATATTCACGCCGGATCCATCGTTGCCCTTGATGGTTCCACCAGCGACATTGGTGATCGACATCGCATAGCTGCCGGATCCACTCGTATTTCCACCTGTAATACCATGGCGGGCTGCCTCAATTGTACCGGAGGAAAAATTGTGGATCGTCACGCCTGAGTTGGTTTGGGCGTCAATTCCATCGTCACCCGTGTCGGTTGTGTTTGTCGCCTTAATCAGGCCGTAGTTATTAACCACTCCATTGACACCCGGACGAACGGCGTCGGCATCCACGGCCTGCAAAATTCCCGTGGAATAGTTATTAATGATGTTACTTCCCGAAGCAATCGCGTTGAAGTCGACTGCTTGAGAGCCACCCTTCGAAGCGTTGAGGGAAGTCATCGTCCCATAATTGTTTAATGTCACACTGGCTGGCGACTTGTTCATCTGGATAACATCCGCATCCGCTGTTTGCATCATCGCTCCGGCATTATTTGTAACAATCAGGCCAGTGACACCGGTGTTGTCGCGGATGATGCGTCCGGTGCCCGTTTGACTGATCGTGCCGCTATTTGTCAGCGTCGCATTGTTGCCAGTAACCGTCACTGCCACGGTGCCACCTGAGACAGTCAAAGTGCCGGTGCTGGTGACGGTTCCCGTTTGGCCTGACGCCAAAGTTTGAGCCGTCGTCGAAGGCGCGCTGACCGTAAAGTCGGCGAAAGCCATCGACGAAAAAATAGGCAAGAGCATTGCTAAACCAAGCGCACGATGGGAGAATATCGAAAGGCGAGGGAAACCAGATAGAAGCATGCCGTGACAAAAATCCTCCCCCGTTCTTCGCGCCATCCGAATCGAGGCACTTTTGTCACGGCCCGGTAAAAAGGAGGTGACGGGAATGCAAACTGGCGAAATAATTTCAAATCGTTTCTTCCTCATCGTCTACTCCAGCCGATCCGAAATCGGCGAATAGTTGATCGTAATCGTGTTACAAGTGTGTGACTCGGACGCCGGGCATTGAGTGCCGCCGCCCCGTCGATCAATGTCGCAAATCATGTCTTTGGAAGATTCTAATAGCAGCCAACCAATGGATCTGCGTTCGCTCATTGGCCACCGAGAGGCGGTGCTCGCAACCATGACCGTGGAGCAGGTGCAGGCAGAGTTCACACGGTTGAACATCGATTTTCTCGCAGTGCTCGACGGCGACGCTCTCATCGGTGTCTGCGCACGGCGCGAACTGACCCATACCTTGGGTTCGCGATTTGGATTTTCTCTTCACGCTCGCCAGCCCATTCGCGCGTATCTGATGAATGCACCGATGAAGGTCACCACTGTCACCGCAGTCACGGAAGTTTTCAAGACGGCAGCAGCTCGGAATGATCGCGAATTCTATGATGACGTACTGCTCGAGGAGTCCGGCAGGTACGTGGGCATGATTCCCATGCGCACCCTGGTGCGTTTGCAAACGGAGTTTCTCCTCTGCAACATCGTCACCCTGGAAAACTCCCGGCAGGAAATTGCCGCCAGAAACCGTGAAATGGAAAAGGACATCCTGATGGCAAGGGAAGTCCAAACCGCGTTGCTACCTTCACAGCGAATCGCGCGGAAATCGGATGGTCCGGCTCTGAATATCGCTCATCGCTTTCATCCCGCCGGCGGCGTCAGCGGAGATTTCTTCCAAATTTTGGAACTTGGCAACCAATCTGCGGGAGTGATCGTATGCGACGTCATGGGGCATGGAGTCCGCTCCGCACTGATCACGGCGATGATAAGCGCGTTTTTAAAAGAGCTAGGTCCGTTCGCAAACGATCCCGGGCAATTACTCACCCGACTGAACCGCGATCTCACATTCATCCTGCAGCAAACTGGCAGTCTGATCTTCGTCACTGCAGCGTATGTCGTGATCGATGTTCCCCTGCGGCAAATTCGTTACGCTCAAGCTGGTCACCCCGCGCCGCTTCGCACCGAGCATGCGTCTGGCATCACCAGACCCGTCGTCTGCCCGGAGACATCCGCTGGACCAGCACTCGGCCTCATGGAGGATTTCGACTATGTCGCGACCGAAGAATCCATCGGTCCGGGAGATCGGGTTTTGATGTTCACCGACGGAGTTACCGAAGCGCCCGCCCGCGATGGTGAGGAATTCGGCATGGAACGCCTCACTAACCTATTGAAACTTCAAGCGTCAAAATCTTTGAACGAGGTTCTGGACTCACTCGTGGATGAAATTACTTCGTTCGCCGGGAGCACCTTGCCCGACGATGTTTGCATCGTCGGCATTGAGCTTACTCCAAATTAAACCCAATCGTTCGGATTTAAGCGCTAACATTCCCACTATTTTCGTCGGAGCTCAAGTCCGCCGGTGCGGATGCGGCGACGGGCGAAAGAATCGGCTCAGCAGGTGGTCGATTGTCCGCAGCCACTTTCTTGGAAGTTTTTACCTTCGGTTTATTCGTCGCCGCTTTTGTCCGGACCACCGCAGCTTTGGCGGCGAGGAGAAGCTTCTTCAATTCCTTGAGATGGCGCTTGGCCACTTTCGAAGCCTTCTTTGCTCCCTTGTGCGCTTTCCGAGCTTTCTTGAAATCGACCTTGGCCGTCTGCGCCGATTTTTTCGCGGCCTCAGCATTTTTTTTGGCAGTGGTGATCTTCAATCCGATTTCAGTTGGATCCATGGGATGGGGAGCAGCGCGCGGGGCATTTTTCATGGGGAGAGGATAATAGATGCGCCAATTTAACTTCAGGGGCGAAGCGGAGTGTCCGCAAGTTGCTCGCGCTTGGCAACGGCTGGAATGTTACATTTTTCCGGCCGGATTTCGCTTTCGGCGTATGCGCTGTTTAACCACCCGTCAGGCCGAAAGAACAGCCGCGCGCAGGTTATCGCGATCCATTCTGAATAGTTCTTTTCTTAATTGTCACCAAGTTGGCGCACATACGCCACAATAGATCGATAAGGTGAGCGGCTGTATGAGTAACTGCCTTGGCGTCCTAATTTCCCAGCAAGCGATCGTTCATGAACGAGGCGTGAAGCTTTGGCACCTGACCGACCAGGCACGGCCGCAGTCGGAATTTCGAAATCCGGCCGCGCGCTAAGGGCGGACCACGTATTTCCGCACGCGTACGTATTCCTCTTCGCCTCGACTAACCCGATGATCCCGCCCGCCTATCTCGTAGGAACAGCCGCCGTTACGGAGAATCTCCTCAAACGAAAGTGGTCGGCCATTATTCTACGTCATCTGGCCGCTGGGATTAATGACCCGTCCGAAATTTGCAAAAAGGAACTGGGTATATCGATGCCGGCGATGAACGAACGCCTCCGGAACATGATACGATTTTGCCTGATTACCCGTTATCCGCGGGCCTCTCCTTCGAAAATCGTTGAGTACCGGCTGACTGCTCGAGGCCAGAAAGTCCTGAAGATTCTCAACTTCATCGATCAGCTCGACCAGGAAATGAACGACAAGGATGAAGCGGAGGACGAGAAAATTCTAGTGACCGTTCGCCGTACCAAGGTGTCTCCTGCAGATAAAAAACGGATAGTCCTGATCGAATCAACCAAGCCAACCAATCAAACCAGCGCAGATAAAATACGCCTAATCTCATGAAAACAAAAACAGCCCTTTTATTGATGTTGTTACCGATGACTGCCGGAATCGCCGCGAATAAAGCTACGCCTGCGTCCACCGAAGTTTCAGCGTCTACCGAGGAATTATCTCCAGCAGCAGTCCTTGCCTCACAAGTCGGGGAAATCGCATCGACGACGTCGCTGTCCCACAAGGAACAAGCCAAGTTGATTGGCAAAGCAGTGCGCGTCGCAGTTGGGGCGGTAATCGAAGGGGTCAAAGACCCTGCTGAGCGCCTTAACCGCGCTCAGGATTTGGCTGTTGCCGCCGCCAAAGCAGCCCCGGATTTCATTGCTATCATTAAAAACGCGATCACCACTCTTCCTGCTTTTTCCAAGGTCGATGGTATAGGTGAGCAAATCGATGCAGCGGTTGCCGCCAGCGTTCAAACCGGCGACGACACGGCGATCGCCAATCCGGCGGTCAATCCACCTCGCCCCCCGGCCAATCCAGAGTTTGGCGGCCCCAATCGGGGTGAAGTGGTGGTTAGTCCTTCCAGCTAATTTTCGCGCACGAGGTACCGCATGATCTTCACGTCCAGACCGCTCTTTCGCTGCTGCATTTTTTTGCTTCTGGTTCCGGCAATTGTTACCAACGCAAGCAACGCAAAATCCGCCCCTGCCAGGGCCACTAGGCCAACGGCCATTTCAGTCGAGCGATCTACTGCGACTGACGGCCTTGCCGAGGAAATCAAGGAAATCGCCAACTCACATGCGATCTCACGCGCAAAAAAAGAAAAGCGGATCTCGACCGCCGTGCGTGTCGCGGTGATTGCCGCCACCGCCTACAGGGACAATCCGAACGACATTCTCGGAATCGCACTGGAATTGACGCAATCCGCCGCCGCCGCTGCGCCCTCATTTGCCGAAGTCATTGCGAAGGCGGTTTCGTTTACGCCTTCACTGGCACGCATCGATTCCGCACCAGGACAGATTCGCACCGCTGCGTTTGCGGCGGCCAAGGCACCGGGAAATTCACGCAGAGCGACCGCTCGGAAGAAACAACCACTCCCTCCAATTGCGGAGTACAACGAAATGCCATCGCCCGATCGTGTCACGGACGAGTCAGTGACAGTGGAATCGCCAGAACAGTCAACAGGCGACATGGGTGAATATCCCGCGCCCCGAGGATCTTCCGGTGCGCTAAAATTCACGCGCGATCGCAACTCCAACTTTAGCGTCAACGCCGATGTCAGCGTTCGCCACGACGACAATGTGTATCTTAGCAGCAATGACAGTGGTAATAAAACCGGAGATACCATCATCGCCGTCACCCCCGGAGTTGAATTTCACTTCGGCCAAAACTCCCTCGCTCATGGTTCCGCCAGCTACAAGAATGCATTGACCCGATACACGGGGAACACCGCTCCCAATGTGAACCTCAGCTCTGGTGCCGCTGACTTTGGCTACGACTCCGGCACCGTCACTATCGCAAGCAATGCTGCGTTCCAGCAATTGGATCAAAACAATGCAGACGTCGCCGCCCTCGGACAAAAGACCATTATCCGCCAGGATGTATTGAGCGCAAACGCCAGCGTGGAAGCGCACGTCACCGCAAAAACCAGCGTCAAGACGGGAATAAATTATTCGAAAACCGACTACAAAACCGGCAATCTGGTCGGAAGCCAAGAAACGGAAGTACCGGTCAAAATTTATTATGAAATGACGCCAAAGGTCAGTCTTTTCACCGGTTTCTCCTATCGCCGGGTAAATCCGCAAAACGGCGGCGACAGTGGCCGCGACCTTGACTACAATATTGGCGCGCGCGGCAATTTCACCGCGAAATTGAGCGGTGAAGTCTCTCTCGACAACCGCACGCGCACCGTGGGCGATAACCCAAGGGAAAATCTATGGGGCTTCAATGGCTCGCTCAACTATGAGATCACCCCAAAAACCACTTCATCATTGGTTTTTTCCCGCGACTTCAATACTGGAGCGTTGGGTGAATCGCTGAAAAACAGCAATTACTCCTTTCGTGTCTCGAGCGACCTTACGCCCCAGTGGCAGGTTGGAACCGGAATCAGTTATCGCCAGGTCGAGTATGGTGCGTCCGTTTTCAGTGTGAACAATCATTCCGTGTTGATCGAACGCACCGACAACTATTGGGAAGGCGACGTCCAGGTAAGTTATCTCTTCCGCAGCTGGTTGACCGCCTCCGCCGACTACACCTTGCGGCACAATCACTCTAATCTGAGCGCAGCCCAATTCTCCAACAACATCGTCAGCCTAGTCCTCGGCTTGCGCTACTAATTACCGGATCCTCCCATGCGTTTTTCAACTTTGTATGCGATCGCGCGCATTTTGTTGCTCCTCATAGCAGGCAGCCCGTTCGTACCAAGCACCGTCCTTGCGGCACGGGACGACGCCAAACCGGCTAGTCATTACGCGACCTATAAACTCCGGCCCATGGACTTGATCAAACTCCAGGTATTCCAGGAACCGGATCTGGATCGTGAACTGCGCGTTTCTCAGGATTTCACGATCGTGGTTCCGCTCGTCGGTTCGGTGAATTTAAAGGATCATACCGTTCGAGAAGCCGAGGTCCTTCTGACTGACCTCTATGACCGTGATTACCTCGTCAATCCTCAGATCAATCTCACAGTCATCGAGTATGCCCAGCGAACGATCAATGTGCTGGGAGCCGTCAACGTTCCCGGCTCCGTCCAAATCCCACCCGAGAAAAACCTGACCCTGCTGGATGCGATTGCGCGCTCCGGCGGGTTTTCCCGTCTCGCCAATCGCAATCGGGTGAGTCTGACCCGCACGCAGCCTGACGGTCGCACAATAAACTACAGCATCGACGCCGATCAATTGGTCTCGGGTGACACCAACAACCGCGCTCCGGTTCAGGACGGCGACGTGATCTTTGTTCCGGAGAGAATCCTCTGACCGGATAAACGCTTTGTCTTCATGAAATCGAACCAGCCATCCATGGGCTCCAATAACGCCTTTTATTCCTCCGACCCTGAGCCCGTTGAACCCGAGGAAAATAATTTTTTGCGCCATAGCTGGCTGATGATTCTCGAGCGAAAATGGTACGCTTTGGGAATATTTCTGATCACTGTCGCCGGAGTCGCGGCCTACACTTTTTTGGCTACACCAATCTACGCCGGAGTCGCCTCGATTCAGGTGTTGAAGCACGGCCCGCAGGTCATGCGCGTGGCCGACGTCGTCGAAAGCAGCGTCACCAGCGACACTGATTTTAACACCCAAATCAAATTGCTGGAGAGCGTCGCCATCATTCAAAGTGTCGTTGACCGTCTCACGCCTGACGAAACGAAGCTACTCATCGAGCCATACAAAAGTCGTTCCGGCGAACCACCCAGCGCAGCAGGGATCATTTATGCAGGCCGGAAGGTCATGCCGCAACGCCTTACGCTAATTGCGATTATCCAGTTCAAGCATCCGAATCCGAAGATGGCCGCCAAAATCGCCAATCTATTGGCGTCCGAGTATATCGCTTACAATTCCCGGGTTCGAATTGAAGAGTCGCTCAAGGCCGTCGACGACCTGAAGGATCGCGCCGATCAGCAAAGAAAACGCGTGGATGAAATTGCCAACGCCCTGCAGAGTTTCCGCCAGCGCGGGAACTTGATTTCGCTCATGCAGAGCAAGGACATCGTGACCGAAAAGCTAAAGGCATTGAACCTGATGACCACCCAGACCAACTCGCACCTCAAGGAAGCCGAGGTGCGGTGGAATCAGGTTCAAGCTTGGACTAAAGAGGGGCATGATCTTGCTGAACTTCCCTTCATCTCCAGCCAAGGGAAAGTGAGTCAGTTACTCATCCAACTCACGACTCAAAAGCTCGCGTTCGCCCAATTGCAGGAACGCTACAAGGATAAACATCCACGCCTCATAGAGGCGAGGAACGGTCTCGCGCAAACCGCAGCTGAGCTAAATGAAGCGCTCGATACTGCGGCAGCGTCGATCAAATCCGAATACGAAAGCGCAGTTCAAAACGACGCAGGTGCCCGCAAGGCGTTGGCTGACCAGGAAGCGAAGTCATTGGACTTGGATAAGGCCAGCGTCGAGTACGAGAACCTCAACCGCGATTTCCGCGTAAATGAACAGTTACTGGAATCGATGATGTCGAGGATGCGAGAAACTTCGGTAACCAGCAGCATCGAGATGGAAAGCGCCCGGATCATCGACCGGGCGTTCGATCCCATCAAACCCACCTCCCCCAATGTTCTGCTCAATCTCGCCCTTGGCATATTCGGAGGAGGATTCCTCGGCTTCGGTTTCACCTTCCTGATCGCAACCTTCGACGATAAGATCAAAACTGCATTCGACGTGGAAACGCTGGTGGGATTGCCGCTATTGGGAGTTATTCCACGCGTAGAACGAATGGAACAACCCGACAAAGCGCAAATCGTCGCCAACGGCGCTGACCGGCTCGTGACGGAAGCTTTTCTCTCGCTCTATTCCACTCTGCGCATCGCCGATGATAGTCGCAATTCCAAGTTGATCCTCGTCACCAGTACGCTGCCCGGTGAAGGAAAATCGTTCATCGCCTCCAATCTTGCGCTGACGTTCGCGTCGCAAGGCCATCGCACGGTCCTGGTGGATTGCGATCTGAGAAAACCCAACGTCGAGCAATCGTTCCGGCTGCGCGTTAACAAGGGTGTGGTCAATTTTTGTGCGAACGCCGCGACGCTCGACGAAATTGTGACGAAAAACGTTCATCCCAATCTCGACGTGATCACCGTCGGCAACCGGGCCAAGAATCCCATTCACATGCTCAATAGCCGGGAATTTGAGGCCCTCGTTGCTGAACTACGCAAGCGCTATGACCGTGTGCTGTTCGATACACCGCCGCTCGGCGCGGTAAGCGACGCTTTGAATATCCTCCCGCTCATGGACGGTGCAATCTATGCGATCCGCTTCAGCGGAGCGAAACGCGGTGCAGTACAACGGAGCGTACAACGATTGCGATCAGCCAATATTCCAATTTTCGGTGCAGTAATGAATGACATGAAAAGCAGCCTCCACAGTGCGTATTATTACATGGATACCGACAGCAAAGCCTTCAAGGAATACTACGAATCCAAACCTTCAGGAACCCCTGCCCGCGCGATCGGCTGAATCTCACGACGGGGAAATCTCGCACTTCAATTCGGACCGATGTAGAAGACGCGTACGGCCTGGAGCGGGGGCTTTTCGCCACGTACAGAAATCAACCGGGCAGATCCGTACGATCTTTTACGGGAGGACACGGATAGCCGGGATCTTCGGCAAGGAGTAAAGTGAGCCACTACTTCTTCATCGATGACCACCCTTATTGCCCTCCTTGTCACAATTCAATTGATCATGGGATTTTGCGCGCTGCTTTTAGCAATGCGTCAAAGCGATCCAGCTCATGGCGAAAACAGTGCATTGCGCCCACTCCCATATCCACGCGGAACCGCGCCCATCCCAGCGCCAACCGCGTCGCAACGCGCGTCAGGGCTATATCTGAGCGAGCAATGCGGTTGGCGCTAAGTTCCCCGCAGTCACTCCTGATCGCGTCGAAATAAAAACCCGCGCCAGAAACGCGCGGGTTCGTTGTCCACTTGCGAGAAGATCAAACCGCTGCGATTTGTCGCCGCTTTAAGGACACCCCGACCAAAACCATCGCGCCGATCAGCGCGGCGTAAGCCGGTGGTTCCGGGATCGCGGTGAAAGGCGTAAAGGTGTAATCAACACTCAAAGCCACGCTGCTGGATAGCGAGGAGCCCTTGGCAAAATTAGCGTCGGAGATAAACTGCGATAGGCTTTTTACGGTGGCTTTGAAGTCGATTGCGTCGACGCCCTTGTAGTGCGCCAGATCCGGATCGATATAGATGCCGCTGGTTTCCACATTCTGGTTAAAGCGAACCCCTGAGATGTCTCCAAAGTCCAGCTTACCATCGAAAGCTCCGACGGTGCCTTTTCTGTTCAACGCATAGCTAGGCGACGAGAACAACGTAAGCCCGTCCGATTTCGCGAGAGCGAGTTGGGCGGCGGTCATCAAATCATACGATGCGTTGGGATTGTTGCCCGTATTTTCACCAAATACCGACTGCCAAAGTTCACCCGAGTAGGTCAGTTTTACTTCGGTCAGATCACCCAAACTTGAATCGAATCCCGGCAGTTCAAGCTGCTGCGGGGAGCCGGCAGTTACATTTGGAATGTCTGCGTAGTACGAAACAACCTGCTGGGCTTGAGCGACAGCAACAAATGCCGACGCGACTAGGAGGAGACCGGATACATATTTTATTTTCATGGGAGGAGCTATCGGAGGTTCAAGCTGGATCGGAATTGAATCCAGCATCTCCAATAGACCGACCTACTTCCGTCAGGTTCACCCCGCGCAAATCGCGGCAGTCAGGCTCCCTCCGGGAAAAGTCAACCTCGCAGTCCGGTCAGGTTACAAAAGCGAAAACAAATCAATTTCGCTCCCAGCTCGTTTTGTCCCTGCTGCCGGGAATAAACGGACCTCAGGGTTTACCGGACAGAAACCGATGGAATTCCGCAGCGAAGAGCGGTTTTGATTCAATCAAACCGCCGGCTCGAATCGACGGCGCACGATGATTCCAAAAAAGACGAAGCCCGCCATGAGATAGCCGTAAGTCGCCGGTTCGGGAATGGCGGAAATTTCCGCGTAGCCGGAAAGCGCAGCCGCGTCCTTGCCGGGAGTTAATGTGAATGCGACGTCGAATTGCCAGTAGCTGATCAGCGCCAAATTCCCGGTGACCGTATCGGAGATCGGCCCAAAAATCGTCGTGCCCGGTGGCGTACGACTTTGCCCAACACCCAAGTCGACTCCCGCGTTGAGAAAAGTTAAGCCTCCGTCAGTGGAAAGTTTAAGAGTTTGAATTTCGCTGATTCCATCACCGTCGAAATCACCCAGGACCGGCGCAATCTGCGCAAACGGACTAATTGCACCGTGGGTTAAGCTGCCCGCCAAATCGGAATAAATCGAATAGCCACCAGAGACCGGCGGCACAATCGATTCGCCATAAGAAAAAGTGTAAGTCTGGTTCGCCGTCGTGTTGTTCTTTGCCGAAAAACTATAGCTCATGAAAGGATCAACATTGCCAGTTGCCTTCAATTGCACGACCCCATCCCACACTCCGTTGGTTTGGGTGGCCGTGTGCCAGCTCAAAGCCGGAGTTGCGAGGGGTTTGGTCGGATCAGTGAAATCAACAGTCGACCAGCTCCAGCCACCACTCAGCGGTGTGCCGACGACGGGCGTGCTCACGGCGCCAGTGTTGGGGTCATACGATACCAAATCGGATAAATTCGGCCCTCCTTCAGCCATGGAGTGCCCGGCAGAATCCATAATGTCAAAAGTGAGAGTCCGGGTTGCATCGGGCGCTTGTCCGGCAAGAGCCGAGGGAACTACGCACGCAATGGTCGCCCAGGACGCGAATACGAGGGTGAGCGCAGCCACCATTTTTCGTCCGCGGCTGGACCGTCGGCGCGATGCGGCGAAAGAAAAGACACGGGGCATTACAGTAAATTCGGTGAGTGATTTCATGGCGAAAGAATGGGGTGAATTATTTCCGTCCACCCATCTTATCACAGTTGTCGGCGTTGTTGCGTGACGAAAGCGTCAAGAACCGGTGTCACTCGGTGTTACAGGCGGGTAACACAGCCAAGTTTATCACCTGAGAGTTTCACCAGTCCTCCACCCAAACCTGACATGCTGAAATTTAATCAGGCCGTTGCCCTGACAATGGGTCGCCGGCTCCGCAGCGTGAAAGCGAGTATCCCCATTCCGAGGAGCGCAGCAAAGGTTGAAGTCTCAGGAATCGCAACGGTGACCGTGAGATTAGCCAAGTCAGTCCAGGTATTTTCGGCGACCGCAGTGGACGTCGGCAGACCCTTGATGGTGAAATTTACCCATTGATCGTCGATCCAGATCGGCGCCGGCTGCTGAAAACTCGCGGTAAAGATATCGGGCGTCAAATGCGCGTGGGTATTCACGGTGGCGTCGATCCCAAAAGTGATCGTGGTGAGATGCACCCTGCCAACAGCAGGATCGTCGAAGTTCAGGTAGAGATCCAGCCGTGAGCTTCCTGACGATGTCCCGACGCGGGACAGCCCATTGTAATACTTGAGCAGTCCGAGTGAGAAAGTATCGCCGTTCGCAATATTTTCAAAGTCACCGTCGTTGAATACCACGCCTGACTTGAACGAGTTTTCCACAGGAACCCCGGTTCGAAAGGATGCATTTGATCCATCTGTGGTATTCGCAATCGTGACGTTAGGGTTGGCGGACGGCTGAAAAAAAGCCGCGGTGTTACCGGAGAGCAATGTTCCTGCGCGCATTGCAGAGGTGGTGGAGAATAACAAAACCATTCCTACAAATAGTTTTCCGTAGTGCATGATGGTGATTGGAGGATGAAGCGGTTGTTTGATGAAATGGAATTCGTCATGGCCGTCGGAAAAACAGCGCGCGTGGAAGTTTAAAGGCGCCACTGTTTCACCACTGTAACAGGCAATGGTCTCAGCATTTTCCAAACGCACACAAGAGTTCCCGTGTTACGAACAGGTAAACATTCAATTACGGACGCTATGGCGCGATCTCCCGTGAATATTCCCGACTCAAGTTCTAACCGGGATTTTCGCCGCGTTGGACAAATCGGACAAACTCGCGGGGTGCCTCTTTTTTTTGTCCGCTTCGTCATCATCGTCGTCGCCACCGCCGTAACCGAGGACTTCAACTGAAATCAAGGACGGGAGTACGGTGGCTTGGGTTGAACCCGAGTTTTGTCTGGATACGTCGGTGGCAGCGTTTGACGCGCCAGCAGACGCGGTCGACGCCGCCGCCAATGCGCCGATATTGGGAGCCGGGGGCGGAGGCGGAGTACCGGCGGAAGAACCACCGACTTGAATGTTGGAAGCATTCAGCACGACTCGCGCCGCCAAGTTGAGGTTGCCCGAAGATCGAATCCCCGCGTCACCCGCGTCGATCGTACCGACAGGCGCGATCAAATCCACGTCGCCTGGTTTCACCCCCGAGAGCGTCGCGAGCACGCCGATTCCGCTGCCGGTGGCGAGGCCCGCAAGATCGTTCTGCACGTCGCCACTTTGCGGATCCACAAGCACGCGTGTCGGGGGTGCGGAGAAAACGGTTTTCGATCCGCTACCCGCCGCAATGTTACCCCACGTCGACCAAGCCAGTTCGTTACCGCCGCGCAAAGTGAAAATACGGGAGGTTCCGACGTCGACGTTGTCCGCAGCAAAGATCGAAATACCGCCGCCGCGCTCGGTGAGGATGCCTTGGTCGGGTTTCTGCGGATCAGTTGCCCGACCCACCGTAACATTGCCTCCCGGCACCAACAGGGAAATGTCGCCGCCCTCAAACGTCTTGATCAAACGGGTGGACATGGAAAGAGCGCCGGACCACGGACTGTCTGGCCGAACAATCGGAACGGTCGACGCGATGTCTTCCTCGGTTGGTATCGGACTTCCGGGGAAAAGCGCCTGAATCGCGGCAAATCCGTTTTTGTAAGTGCCGAAATCTGGACTGGTCGCGTCGTTTCGATCACGCGCGGAATCCCGCAACACCCGGTAATAAACCTGAAGCACAAGCTCAGCTTGTTTTTCAGTCAGAGGAGCATTGGGCTTGAAATCAAATGCCGCCCAAATTGCGTCATTGTCGGGGGTGGTCAGGTTCATGAATTTGCCAAGAACCGGGAGATACCGAGAGGCCTGCGGCGCACTGCTTGCGGGATCAAGAAACTCCGTGACAAACTCCGTAAATTTCAAATCAGTCGTGGCCAAGCCCGGTATCTGACTTAGCGACGCTGACGCTGGAGTGTAGATGTGACCCGCTCCAGCGACCGCGAAAATACTGGCACCAGAATTCTGGGGCAAGTAAGGATTGCGGATCGATCCGACACTCGTGATGCCGACAGCAGTACCGTCTTTTGTCGGAATACTGCCGCTGCCAAGATCAAGATTGCGACCTGCCAGCACCTGTAGCGTTCCCGGCCCGGCTATTTGAATATCACCCGCAGTGGGTGTACCAGACGCGGGGGCGGTGGAATTGTCGGACAAATCATTTAAAATTCCGCCCGTTTTTCTCGCCAGAGTACGCAAAGCAGAGGTCGGATCATAGGCAACAATATCGTGACCGGCTGCTACCACCGTACTGTCGCCCGAACGAACATTCTGGAGATAAAGTGCCACGTCGGAAATGTCGTTATCCGCTACAACCCGTGCGAACTTGGCGGAATAAAGCGTGAGGCCGGAAAGATCTCCTCCCGTGGCATACAAACGCAACGGATCCGAGTCCTGATAGTGTAGCGGGACGAAACTGGTTTTGCCGGAATCGCCTGCGACATCCTGTTGACCGTGCAAGGCAAGCTTTTGCTCAAGACTCAGAGTGGTAGTTCCAGATTCGGCAAAAAGCACGTTCACCGGATTCAGCTCCGTGATATCGGGTAGCCCGCTGTAAGAGGCGAAGGACAGAGGTGACGCGGGTCCAGGCAAACGTGCCGGATCCGCATCCGACAGATTGATCACTGCCGAACCGTAAAGCGGCGAACTGCCAAGGGCCCCGTTGATCCCAAAACCGTTGATATTGCTTGCAGCGAGCAAATCGAGCGAACCGGTCGGCGATGGCGCGAAAGTAAGTTGTCCAAGCAGATTAATATCCCCGCCAAATGCGGTGGCTTCAAAGGTGCCTGGCCGAACTTCAGCCACCGTATTGAAATTATAGATTGCTCCGTCGGCCAAAGCCGAGGCACCGGCCAAACGGAGCCACGGTCCCGTCGTATCAGCAGAAAGGACATTGGCGTACCAAGCTTGAAGCCAACCGGCGGATTCACCCACTCCCGTATCGCTCGCTCCATCCGGCTTGCCTTGCAGCGTAATACTCCCCCCAAGAGAGGCAACCGTCACGCTGTCCGCTGGATCGTAAGTGGAAAAATACGTTTTCTCGTAAGCGCGATTGTTGGAACCCTGAGGCAACCAGAATGGATTGGCGACCGTGCCCAGCAGCACATCGCCACCCGCCGTGACGTCGATTTTTCCCTTTCCGAGAAAAAATGTGGTTGCCAGCAAATCAGCCGGAGTGGCGCTCAACCCCGAAGGATCGGTCGTCCGGGAAGCGTTGGTTTTCACTTGTCCGCCTGCACTCAGAGAGGTCGTCCCGCGTTCCACGTAATAAACTCCTCCGTCGATGTCGGCACCAGCGCGCACTGTCACATCGCCACCCCCAAACTCGACCAATTTGCTTGCATCCGGGGCCACCGGTTTGCCGTCCGCGTCCTTCCCGGGCATCCGGGCGTTGGTCGGGGCCGCTGCGTTGATATTGCTCACAGTACGGCCGGCATCGAGAACTACATTCCCTCCCCCTAATGCTCCCGTGTCAGAAAAGAAATTACTGAAATCGATCCACCAAGAGGTCGATTGGATTTCCATTGTTGGAATAATCGAACCGGTAAGCGCGGAAAATTTGCCATCGGCTCCGACATTGCCGCGCCGGTAGAGCCAATTGGTGGGCATTTGCTGGGACGAATCCGCCACCAAGCCGTCATCAGTCTCACGGTATCGGGCAATATCATTCTGCGCATTGATCGTCACGTCACCGCCGCCTACGCCATATTGAGCGACATAGTAGGGGAACAACGTCGACGAGCTGTCGGCTCTTGTACTATTCAATACCGGCACATCAAATCCGGCGATTGGTTCGGCCTGACGACCGGCGGTATAAATTGTCGCCAGCGGATTCAGCAACTGGACATCCCGGCCCGCCGCGATTGTGATGTCACCCGTTCCGGTGCGAATCGTTTGGAAATATTTGGAAATAATGGACGTCCGCGACCCCGAAGTTGGATCGAGTGTTGGGGTGCCCTGACCGATTAATACGGAGCCGGTGGTGGGGTCGACGGCATCAAGCGTCGCGAGCGGAAGAACCGCAGTTGAATTTGCCGCGCCATAATCGGCGCCGGCGACAAGGCGATACGACCAGGATCGATCGCTCATCAGCTTCGCGGTCCAGAGCGGAAAGGCAGGAAGAATCGCGTCAGCTGACGCGAATCCGTCGCTGAGGCTCGCGGCATAGTCGAAAATCAGGTTACCCTTTGCACGTAAGGTCAGGTTACCCGGCTCACTGCTTGTGCCATTCACAAAACGATAAGTCGACAGGTCCCAATTCTTGGTAAGTTCAATATCTCCCGTGGAACCGTCATTGTTGACGATCTCCGCACCCGGTTGAACATGGAAAAGCGTTTGTTGAAACAACACGGGGTTTACTGAATCAATGAACGCCGTGCCGTTGTCCTTCACCGCCTTCTGCACCGCAAGGTCTATCACGCCGCCATTGTCTGCGAGATCGAACACCTGATAGCCTTCGAGTACGATGCTCGAGGCCCCGCTTACGCTAGTGCCCAGATTGCTGAATTGGGTTCCGTCGCCAAAAGCAGTTTGCGTTTCGCGCAAGTGCAGAGTGCCGGTAAAAAGATCCGTGCGATCGCTGATGGGCAACGGAACACCCGGATTGATTACGAGGTCGGTCGGTGTGAATTTATGCAGCACGTCCAGATCGATGAGCGCGAGGGCACGAACATCTACTTTCGCCCCGTTGTCCACGTGTGCAGTTCCGTCGACGTCCACAGTGTATCCACCGGCCGAGAGCGAAATCGATCCGCCTTTGCCGGCGTCGTTGTAAGCATAACCGACCGCGCTGAGCCACGCGGTCGAATCAATCACGACGTTACCCGAAGCACTAAGGGCTATATTCCCCCCGGTGGGATCTATCATATTCATCGTGCCGCCATGCGGATCGTCCCGGGTCGCACCGATCAAGCCCGACGCATCAAGTGTACCGGTGACAGTGACACTACCTTGATCGGCGGACAGGACGATTTGATGGGCGCGAATGGTACCGTCTACATCGATGTCACCTTGGCGAACCCGCACGCCGACAGAGCGGTCAAACCCGCCACCCGCGAGCGCCTTTCCCAAGGTGGCCAACTGGCTCGTCGCGGGATCGCTCCCGATGCCTAATGTATCCAGGTTGAAACTACCTCCCTGGCCGTCTTTGCCGGCTTGTCCGCTGAGAGTGTCGGCATCAATCGTGAAATGACCGTGCGAAACAGAGACACTCAGAGCACCCGCAGAACCGCCGCCATCGTTGGCCGCCACTGAAACAGTACTACCGGCTTTGATTTCCATGTCACCGGCGGCGGCCAGCAGGTTGATATTTCCGCCGTCCGTGTACTTGGACACCTCGTAGAAATGCTGCGCCGTACCGCCCACATCGAGGTTTCCATCCGTGATCGTTAGACCGCCAGTCTTTGCTTCAACCGTGAGTGATCCACTCGGCAGATGAACCGCCGTTTCCACGGCCACCGTCCCACCCACCAAGGAAAGTTTTGCTCCCAGTCCGGGGGATGCGGTGGTCGCTCCCTTTCCGGGGGATGCGGTGGTCGCTCCCTTTCCCGACAGCAAATTGAAATTGCCATCCGCGACGATGGATTGGTCAGTGGCGCTTGCTCCGGTCAACAAGGGAGTAGTAATCGTCAGATCACCTCCGGTTACCTTAAGACCGCCCGTTTTCGTGGCCAGTTTGGCGCTATCGCCTGCGATCACACTGCCGGTAGCATTGATCGCCACTGCGGCAAAATTTTGAGTTTCCAGTTGATTGCCGCCAAGTTTGAGGATTCCAGTGTCGAAGGTCAGGCTCCCTTTGGAGATACCGCCGGCCGAGACGGCGGGAGCGTTCGCCACATTATCCAAAGTGATGGACTTTGCCGTAACGATAACACCGGCAACGTCGGCACCTGTAGCGGAATCGCTTGAATCGGAATGTCCGCGAATTGTTCCCGCATGCAAGGCGAGTGAATCCAGACTGGACGCACCAAAAGTGCCACTACCATAAAGATCCAAGGTGGAATAACTGAGCAACGAAAGAGAGGTCGCGGATTGCAAGAGGGACTGCTGCGCATCCCTCGAGAGCACGAAACCCGTGGTCGGAATATCCGTTCCGGGTTTATCCAACAACACACTCATGCTCCCACTGTCCAACGACAAGTTTTTCACCGCACTCAGGTCAATTTTGGCCGCGAGGTCGGTAGTGTGCGTCGAATCCAGCGCGGCGCTCGTGCCCGCGATCTTGACCCCCGTCTCAACGGTCAACAACGGAGCAGTGGAAGAGATCACCCCGGACCGGACAATTCGCGACGACGGATCACTGCTCACGCGTACCAATGCGCCATCACCCAGCGCAAAGGCGATGGGTTTGGTTAGCAAGCTGCCCGAATCCGCAAAGGTAATGTTGCCGGGTCCGTCGAGCGTCACCGAGCCACCGGCAGAAACCTGGAAGGTGTTGTCGATCCCATCCGTGGTGGCGTCAAATTTTTCGATACTGCCATCGGAATTGGTGATCGTTCCGGAACTTGTCGCCGTCAGAAGCCCGGTATTGCCCGTGCCACCCGGCAGACGGATCGCGGTGCCTCCGCGATCCAGTGCCACTGCATCACCGACTTTCGAGAGCACGACTGAACCAACCACGTTGAGCGGATCGGACGACGTTTGGATTTCGTTCGAACGACCGATTTCAGCGTTCTTCTTCAATGCGAGATTTTCATTGGCGACCAAGATTACATCCGGGCCGGTTAACGCCTCTCCGGCATTGTCAACGGTGACGTTATTGGTTTTTACTGTCACCGTCGCGGCGTCAACCCCAGCCGAGCGCACTCCGCCGATGAGAAGACTTTCGGCGCCGAAACTGCTCAATTCCGCAGCATCAAGCAGAACCAAATCGGAAGTGCCGGCTTTCATCAGGCCGGAAATTACGGTTTGGCTGCCAATTTCAATGTCCGCCGAACTACTGATATCGATCAACCCGCCACGTCCACTGCCGGCCGCTTTTGCCAGAACTGTGCCTTGCAGGTTGAGTGCGGTTCCGGCCAGAAGGCTGAGCTGGCCCGCATCCATCGGCAAACGCGGTGCAGTCGCGTCGTTGGCCGTGGCCAAGTCGGTAAAGAAACTGTTGGCGGAATATTGCTGATATTCGGCCCGCTTCATCACCACCGATTGGGACGCGACCTCAAAGCTGCCGTATAGCGATTGGTTTAGGCCTGCATTGTCCAACCCGTTGAATCGATATCCAGCCACCAACACCGAGCCATCGGGTTTTGCCACGCTCGAAGCCGGGCCGGAAGTGAAGGCCGCGGTTTGCGGCGTCACCAAATATGCCCCGGGTAAAAGAACATAACGGGCCGGAAGCAACGTATAGTCCTGTGGGCCCTTTCCGTTTTGCAGGTCAATATGAACACGATCACCGATCTGGTAGCCCAATTTGGCGTTCACCACATAGCCCGTGTCGTTGCCGAGGTTCACCTTTGCGTTGGTATCGGAATTAAAAGTCGCGAGCGGCGCATAGGTATCAGGATAATCGGGAACGATGGCAAAAGACCCGGCAGTGATTCCGAGGAGAATATCCGTCTTGCCACCGGTACCGGGGACAAACCGATAAGCGGACAAATCGCCCCCACCCGCGACGTCGACAACTGCGGCCGCTTTCCCGGTCTTGGCCGCCTGCAGATCAATTGCGTCGGCGTTGAGCTGAATGGACTTCAGCAATGGCCCGGCGCTGGTGATGTCGTTCCCATTCGGATCGATCCATGTGTCCCCGTTGAGGTTTATGCCGTATGGAATCGTCACAGGAGCGCCGGTGACAGGATCGAGCGCGGAAACCGAAGTGACACTTCCCGCCTGCAAGGTCAGCTTGGAAGCGACAGGTAAATCGACCCCCGATAGCGGATTAACTCCCGAGTCATCTCCCGCCCCCAGCCG
Organism: Verrucomicrobiota bacterium; assembly: GCA_041691855.1. GTDB lineage: Bacteria > Verrucomicrobiota > Verrucomicrobiia > Opitutales > Opitutaceae > Lacunisphaera. The sequence continues at coordinate 21,910 of JBEPTW010000005.1, forward strand.
AATAGTACCCAGTGGCGCGCGCAACGTGCCACCTTGGGTGATGGTGGACGCATAGAGATTCAGACTTGCACCGCCAGACAAAGGCAGCGCCAGCGGAGTAACATTACCTGCCGATAGAACGGTGATGGATCCGGGTGTCGGATTCAAATCTCCCTTGAGTGTGTAGTCACTCGCAATGACGTTGAAGGTGACCGCGGTCGGCGGATAAATCTGGCCGGCCTTGAGTGTAATATCACCCGCCACGTCGACCGTACCATTGCCGCGAATGGCACCGGAAGTAACATCGCTTTTTTTGTCGTAGGTGGCATCGAGCGCAACGGTGCCGGTGTTCTGCAACGACAGTGTGCCGACGTCGATCAGCGTACTGGCGTTTACCGTTAACATACCAGTGCCATGGGTTGAGGCAACATTGCTCCCCAAAGGATTCGATTGGACCGTCTGTGGATTGGGAAATTTCAATCCCAACTGCACGTATGGGGCGGTGAGAGTAAGCGATGGATTGACGGCCGGTGTTGTTGAATCCGCGACAAAGGAGAGTACTCCGCCATCGGCAAAGTTAATTTGCCGATCGGCGGCGAGTGAGACTTTGCCCTGCACTTTGATGGCTCCCCGGTTGTCGGCTGACAACGTTACCGAACCAAATTTGCCCTGATCGATCGCATCGGCACCGAACCACAATTGACCCAAGCCGTTGACATCGCCGTACACCTTACCATTGGCATCGCTGACTTGTTTTTTCGAAGGATCATAGCTGAACGCGGGAGTCGCAGCACTTAGAATAAGGACAGGGTCGGTCGGTGCCGGTAGAACATTGTCACCCACGTCGAGTGCCAGTCCGCCTCGTTTGGAGGTCACCGTCAGGGTACCATTGCTGGCAAGCGTACCGGTATCGCCGGCCAAATCCCCGGCGCCTCCGAGCAAGGTCGAACCGACAAACAAAATACGATTACCCGAAAAATCGATCTCACCACCGTTACTCTCCTTGGTTTGCGAAACCAAATCCGTTTTCGAATTCGCTGGGAGTCCATCTTGCGGTGTACCCGCCGGAGCGAGAATGATATCGCCTGAACCAGACACGTCGAAAACAGATCCTTTTTCAGCAACGATGTTGCCGGAGATCGAAATTTTTCCGCCATCAAGCACGCCCGCCTTGTACTGGTCGCCTACAATATCCACTTTATAAGCCGTCGCGCCCGACGCAGTGAGCGCACTGTCTGCACCAAAGTGAACCGTGACGTCTTTCAGTGATGAAGTATACCCCGTGGTTTGCGTCACGGCGATCGAACCAGCGGGGGCCGTAATGCTGCCCAACACGTCAATCGTTCCGCCACTGAGAGTGACGCTGCCGCCCGCTTCGGTGGTGATTGCCGATCCTTTCTCTACCGACAGATCGACGCTGTTGCCCAACTCGTCGCGGTTGACATCCGTAAGCGGACCAACGGTCGCAAGCGCGAGATTCACCGGCTTACGTATGCCCGCTGGCGCAAGATAAACCGATTCACCAGGCAACGACGACCAGTTCTGCACTGCGGGTTGAAGAATGGTCTTGTCCGCCACCACGACCGCCGGTTGCGCTTTGCCCAAATTGCCACCGGTATCAAGTGCAACACCCAATCCAGTAAGAGAGAAAGTCGCAAACCCGCCATTCTCGAAAAATCGCGGGGCGAAGGAAAGCTTGCCCGTGACATCAGTGGATACGTCGTCAGTTTCCGTTTCGTTAATCAAGATCGCCGGAGCCTGCATGGAAAGCGTTCCGCCCTTCTTTCCCAGCCCGGTAAAGCCACGCAGCACCGCTCCAGTGAGATCCAAACTTCCACCCACCACCGCGAGGCTGCTGTTCGAATCCACGCCCGCTTGAAGAGCAATCTTGCCGGCATCACCATAGGCTATTTTGCCAGTGGAGCTGACCTGAGCGCCACCAGAGACATCAAGCGCGCTGGTCGGAGCCAAGGTGACGTTGCTACCCTTGACCGTTATCTTGCCTCCTTGGGTAAGCAAAGGCTGGGTGCCGGCGGCAGAGGAGGTTCGCTCGTCGTCGGCCGTTCCACCAGCAACGTTTAGTATCGCGCCGGCCCCGATTGTAATATTGCCCCGATTCTTGTCGTACTGGGGGACATCTTCAGCAGGCACGCGATATCCCGTCGAAGTCAAAAGACGCATCGCATCGGCAAACGAAGGGGAATGATCGTAGGCATCCAGCACAATATTTCCCCCAACGGCCGTGATCATCGCTCCGTTTCCGATCGAAATATTCCCGGCATCGAACCCGAGTGAAGCGCCCGCATCTAACGTCAACGCGGTACCGGCTTTAACGGTGATTACGCCAATTCCCTGGCTGCTCCCGACCGCGTCATCACTGTTATTTATTCGGACGATACCGAATCCGCTTCCAGCGTCGTTGCTAAAAAGCGTGGGCGAGAGATCGAGTTCGTACTTTCTTTTGGCTGGAAACAAATAATTGGTCGGGGACATCAAATCACCGAGAGCCGTATATTCATCCGCGGCAGGAAGAGCACTCGTATCGGTAAACACGATATTGGCCGGCGTCGGCGAATAGTCGTGGTAACTCCCGTCCTCAATCTGGTGTTGTCGTCCGATTGTCAGTGAAAACTCGCTAGGTATCGGACGGCTCAGCGCGCCCACCAGCCAGCCCGGCTCGCCAATCGCCATCGGTTTTGCCGGGTTGGGAGGATTCGCTGAATCATAAAGTGGCGACAGTGCCCGTTGTCCGGCACCGATCACTGTCACTGTGTTTCCGAGCATCGCGCCGTCCAGCGCAACCACGGGAGACGATATCGACAAGCTGCCGCCGTTCCCCCCCTGAACATAATCCAATTCAGGGGTACGCCGGGATAGCGGGTTGGTCGTTGATACGGTCACACCCCATTTGGGATCGGTCCGGCTTGCCGTCCCGGAATAAATGCCATCGTATTTTCGATCCGGCGTGGCTTGGGAAATATCATAGAGATATCCACCTGCGGACACCTGACTCGTTTGAGTGTAGCCCGCTCGATAGTCGATGGAACCACCGGAAACGTCTAGGATTGATCCAGTGTGCAGAACCACCGCTCCGCCAGCTTCGAGAGCAACGGAACCACCATTCACTGTAAGTTCACCCACCGAGTGTGTCGTCAGAGCCAGCCAGCCGGACGTGTCGGCGAGCGGCGTGCCGATCCACGTATAACCGCCCAAACCATTGTTCAAGCTCGGGTCCCAATCCCCGTGTTTTCTCAAATCGACCTGGATCGTCTGTCCACGCAACGGCCCGTCCCGCTGCAACGGAGAGTTCGCCAGTTCCGAACCACGAAGTTCCACCGAAATAATATTCTCGCTCACATCCGCTTTCACTCTGGACGACCCGGCGACGTCGATGACGGCGCCTTCATCCAAGTAAATCTGCTGGCTGTCGTCGGAATGTACGAAATCATAGGACGACGAGAGGGGCGTATACCAAGCACCGGCGCGAATGCTTACTCCCGCCTTGAGGGCCCGCCCGTCCGCGCCGAATGCCGCATTGATCGGCACGGCCGCGCCGGGCACCAACACCATGGAATTTTTCCCAAAGTCCACCGACTGCCCCTGGATATTTACCTGTGAAGGCAAAGCCAGATCGCCCGCAATCCGGTCGGTGCTGCTCTCGGGCATGATCCGTAAAATACTGTCCTCGCCCAGAGTGATCCGGCCGGTGTTCGGAACGGCAGCGGCGGAATTGCCATTACCAACGTTCGACTGGTAAATAAACGGCAGCGCCAACGTGAAATCTGCGCTCGCATCCAGACTCGGGTCGTAACTCGGATTCGCCACCGCGTTGTAGCCCGCGACCAAATCGACGCGCCCGTTATACGCCACCGATGTGCTGCTATCAATGAAGCCGTTTTGATTTAAGGTTTTGCCCGTCAGGGTCACGGCCCCTCGTGCCGCTTCGATCAAGCCGGTATCCACGGTCTTGTCAGCGTTGACAATCTTAGCATTGGTAACGGTGCCAATGTCGGGGGCAGTCGTAGTCGTGGCAATCGTCGCATCCGCCGGCAGACTGGCGGGATCGGCAACCGCACCCACATAGGTGTCAAGCCCTCGCAGAGTCGCGTCGGCCGAATTATGCTGCGTAAACGCCACCTGCAATCCAGCCGCAAGAATGGTCTGACCATCCTCAGTCGAAATCGTGCCGGCATTCGAAACATTCGAACCCACCAAGGCCATCCGACCACCGATGTGATCCACAGTGGTCGGTGCCGTAAGCAGAGCTCCCGGCTGAACCTCCACGTCACCGTATTGATCGCCAGCCGGCGTATAGCTCACATGCACGGTAGCTCCGGCTGCCCGGGTCAAACCGGATGACGTGAAGTTCAAAGATACTTTTCCTTGGGCATCCGGATCGCTCAAATTATAATCGACCCCGGCTTTGAGTGTACCTGCCGCCGTTCCGGCGGACATCACACTAACCACCGGCACGCTCCCCGTCGCAGGATTCATCGCGAGGACATGAGCCGTCGCGACGTCGGCGGGAGCGGAAAATTCATCGGCGATCACAGGCGTAAACGCAGCCGTGTTCGCGCCGGCATCCTGCGGCAGGGCGGAAAAAAGAAACTGCGCATCAGGATTGTTCAGCAGCCCGCGTTTGATCAGGTTATCATTGATCGGCAGTGAAGAGGCCACGAGCGCATGGGTGTTAACCTGTGAAGAGCCGCCAAAAATGATCCCATTGGGATTGATCACGTAAACCTGTCCGCCGACCGGCAGGTTGCCATGGCTGTCCGCCGGCCCTGCCCCGATCGTGTTGATTGCACCCAGAATCTGAGACGGCGCGCCCGTCACTCCAACTTTGTTGAATGCGATCCATTGCCCGACGTTCGTTCCACCGGCACTCTGGTCGAAATTCAGCGTCGTGTTTTTACCGACGTTAAAGGAATCCCAATTCAGCACCGCCTGCTGATCCGTCTGTACGATGGAGATGGTGGACTGGGTCGTCGCAGTGGAGGTTGTGACCACCTTGCCGGTGCGGGGATCGGTCAGCACCTCAGTCGGAAGCTTCGCGCCCGTCCAGAGAGTCGCATCCTCTCCCACCGTGGGATTCAGCAAATCCTTTGGCACTCCAGTCGCAGGCGCCAGACCATTTATCTTCAGGTAACTGTTCACCGGAACTTCCGAAAGATTGGTCAGAAGTTTTGTTTTGAGGTTGTTCGGGCCGGCGAGCGCAAAATTATGCGCTGCCATCTGCATTTGCTTTACCGCTGCCAGCGCCTGATTCGTCCACTCGAGACGATCCTGTCCCGTCGCAACTGCGGGGGCAGTGGCGGTCCCGGTTCCGGGGACGGAAGCCGCAGGGTTCGGTGTAGTCTTGGCGGACGTGCCTCCGTTCAAATACTCCCGCGCCTCCACCGTGCCCCAAAAAAGCGCGGTGCCAAGCACGATGGATCCCAGCGAGCGGGAAATTGAAGGCAGCTGATATTTTTTCCCCGTCATGATATCGTCATTCGCCCGTCAGTCCGGCGTGTTCAAATCCAGTCACGCCAAATTCATTCCACCACCCGAAATACTCCCGTGATTCCACAATCTCAGGGTCCACCAAAAGGCAACCCAGCTCGCGCGACTTCCGGTTCGTCATTGACGCTTTCCTCTTCATGGCCGCGCTCGTTGATCCTGAATCTTATCCTGATAATCCTGCACGAGGTTTTCCAATTTCGTGCGGGTCAGGCCAACGAAGGGCTCCTTCGCGCGAAGCGCAGTCCCAAGGCTGAACTCCTCGTAACGGCTCAGGATTTCGTTAGCGACGAGGAAGAGCGCGAGATTCTTGGCTTCCACGTCGGCAATGCGACGCCCGACGAGAATGTTTTCATTCGAAAGTCTCGCGCCTTGAGTCTCTGCGACCCGGGCTGTCTGGGCCTCTCTCTCTCCTTCCGCTTTTGCCTTCACCAACGCGTCATTGAGTTTCGAGGCCTTTTGTTTTTCCTCGGCGAGCTGCGCGTTTAGCCCCGCCACAGTCTTGTCGGCCACAGTCCGGTCAGCTGTGATCTGTTTTTTAAGCGCCTCGTATTTCACGGAGAGTGCCTTGTTCTCCTCCGTGATCGCTCCCTGTGACGCTTGCAACGCGGCGAGATCTGACTGCGCGGTGCGCACCTCTAGGATCTTGTCGCGCAGCGCGGTTCGCAGGGCGCTGCTTTCGTCGGCAGGTTCTGCCGCGAACAGCGCCGTCACCAAAAGCAGCGAACTGTAGCCGATATAGAACCAATATTTTGTCTTCATGAAGTCTTAGAATTTGCCGTTAAAATCCATCTGCAGGATGTCGTTTTTGAAAACCGGGCCGTCCGCCTGCGTCGCGCTCATCCAATGCAGCCCAATCTTGACCCCGGGCGATAGCGCGAGGTTTGCACCAAAGGTGAAACCTTTCACATTCGTTCCCCCGCCGCCGAAGTCCGAATCGACAAATCCATCCACGAGGGCGTCGGATCCCACCTTGCGGTAGCCCAGCGAGACATTCCATTTCCACGGTTTTTGCAGGGCAACGTCCCCCAATGTTACGCCGATCAGCCACGCCGTGTCGCTGCCGATAAATTCCCCGTCGGGATGCGCGGTGGATTTTGCCCCAAGATTGTTTTCCGCCACCGCTTCAATCGCCGCCGCGTCGAAACTACGGTTTTTTGCAAATTCGCCGACGAGTGAAATCTGGAAGGGCTCGAACTGATTGAAATCAAGCCGGGCATCGATGGCCGCCACCGCGAACTTGGAGGCTAGGCCAAAATACTGGAAGCGATTGATCGTACCGTTCTGATTTCCGCCCACCGATGGATCGCCCGCCACCGGAATGATATCGCGCAGCGCCATGTAGGTATTGCCTTTCTGGGCAAACGCCGGGCGACTGGTATCCGTGTCACCCACATCAGCCGCGCTGAAGGGTTCAATTGGCGTCGACCGTTTCCCTTCGATATTTTGGAACTGATAGAAAGCGGCGCCCAGTTTCAGACTTACGTCCTTACCCAATTCCCACGTGACGCCCACCTGACCACCATAAATCCATTTGTCGTTGCTTTTTAATTTCGCCGGCTGATTTGACGGGTAATTTAGATCGGTGTTAAAAATCGGAAACGCGCCGATGGCGTAAAACGGGGTAATGTCTTCGCCCAGACCAAATCTTCCCTGCGCAACCGCACCGTCGAAACCCAAATCGTCCGCCCATATCATACTGGTGGAAAAGAATGGATTGTCGAAACGCCCCAGGCTCACGGAAAAATCCCGGTCGGGGAGACCGCCCCGCTCGTAACGGAGAAAAGCCCGGTCCAGCCACACAGCGTATTTACTAAAATTGCCACCCTGACCGGAACCTACGCCACCCAAAGTTTGATTCTGCGAGACCGGCGAATTGCTGTCACCGGTGGCTAGGCGCAATCCCGTGGTAAAATTCTGCCCGATATCAACCGCAGCTCCCAGTCGGGCACGCAGCCGTACGCGATTCCGATCCTGATCCACATTGAGGGTTGGAAAAGGCACAGTCCCACGCGTATCGAAAGGCGCCCCCGTATTGACGGCATTGAAATTAAGCAGAGCACCCGTGTTGTCATTTCCGGTGGGCACTTTGAACGACTCGAAGCGAATGCGCGTATCGCCAAACAGCCGGAATTTGGTTACCCAGTCCGGAAATGCGCGCGGCGAGGCCCAATTTTCCGCCCGGGCCTGATCCATCACTTCATTTTTGATTTCCTCCCGCAGCTGCGCCTTCACCACTTCAGGAACGTAAGTAACGCGAACGGTATCATCGGGCACCTTATCCTCCGCAGCGGGCACTTCGGCCGGTGCGGAGCTTTCCACGGCCGTGTCAGTAGGTGCAGTCGCCGTCTGTGCGGCAGGATTAACTCGAGCAATCCGTGGTGTCGCTGCTTCGGTTGAAACTGCGGAGGAATCCGCTTGGTCAGTTGCGGTTTCCGCAGCGGGGATATCCTCACTTTGAGGCATGGGAGCCGATACGCGGGAGGAGACAACTGCAGTCGAGTAACGTGGTCTGGCGACGTGAACCGGTGGAACGGGCTGCGGCTCTTCAGCCGCAGGTTCTGCGGTCGAACCCGCCGCCACCCCGCGGAGTCTTGCGTTCTGGGCCAATACCGCTTTGAGCCGCGCTTGCGCCGCGGCGGCTTGCGCGAGGGCGGCCTGAGTCAACGCGGCTTGCGCGCGGGCCTCGGCCGCGTCGGCCTCCGCCATCAAGCGGAGGTCGGCTGAATCCTCTTCACTCAATACCCCGCGTGCAGCGAGTCGATTAATCAGCGAGAGTGTCACGCTCTGTGGTGCCGCGGCTTCGGCTGCAAATCCGGGCTGCACGGCGGCAGCGCCAAACAAGCACGCCATGATCAGCGTCGTTCGCGGTGTGAAGATTCGTTTGGAATAAGACATGGAAGAAAAATCAATTGGGTCGGCGCGCGATAAGGCGCATCACAATCGGCATGGGCATGCCGTCCGGCGGAGGTTCTTTCAGTTGAAAGCCATTCAGGATTTCATTTTTGATCGCCTCGTCGACGCGGGGATCCCCCGTGGTCTCCGCCAGTTTCGCCTTCGTCACGCGACCGCCCACATCGGACCAGATGCGGACCTTGACATTGAAACTGGCATTGCGCGTGAGGGGATTTTCAGTGAGCGCGTCGGTGAGCGCCCTGATCACCATCGCGGCGTACCAGCCAAAACGACTGCCGTTGGATTTTCCCCCGGCCTGCCCCCCGCCGAGAAAGCCCGACTTGTTCCCGCTCAGGCCAAATCCGTCGGGCGTGCCGTTACCCTGGATATTCGTACCGATCGCCGGAGACGGCGCTTCCTGCGGTTCCGGTTTGGCCTCCGTTTGGTCCACGGGAGTCTGCTCCATCATTTGCTCTTTCGGTGCCTCTTGCGGCGTCGGCGGTGGTGGCGGTGGTGGCGGGGCCGGTGGCGGCGGCTTGATCATCACCAGTTCCTGCGCCTTGCGGGGAGGCGGTCCGTTCTGCCCACTGAACATTTTGTTGAACAACACCGCACCCACCGCACCGAGAACCACGATGCCAATGACGAAGCCATAACGCGCGCCGAAGCCGCGTTTTTCGCTGTAGTCGAATTGGGTGTGCGGGTTCATCTGGCGCGCGCCTATTTTCTGGCCGGTTTCGTGGCGAGCCCGACTTGGGTGAGTCCAAGACGACCGACCACGTCGATCACATCCATCACCGCCTGGTATTGCGTGAGACTGTCGCCGCGAATCACCACGGGGAAATCCGGGGTGAGCGATTTCTGCTGGTTCAAGCGTTGCTCAAGTTCCGGCAAGGTTACAGGCACCGTGTCCAAAAAAAACTTTCCGTCATTGGTCACCGTGATCGCTTTCGTTTTCGGCTTCGAAAGACTGACCGGCGTGTTGCTGGCCTTCGGAAGATTCACCTTGGTGCCCGCGACCGATGCCGTGCACATCAGGATGAAAATGACGAGCAGAACGTAGGCGAGATCCAACATCGGCGTGATGTTGATATCGTCGTAGGGTTTGTCTTCTGACTGGACTTGCATGGGAGATTCTTCGTGGTCAGTTATTCACTCGGCTCCGAATAAAATTCGGCCAGCTTCGAAACGAATTCATCGATGAACACGTGCATGTCGCTCGTGACGATTTTGATTCGCGTGAGCAGGTAATTGTATCCAAACAGCGAAGGAATCGCGACGCCCAGACCTGCGACCGTAGCCAGCAACGCAGCGGCGATACCGGGGGCAATGGCATTGACGTTAACCTCGCCTGCCTGCGCCACAGCGGCGAAGGTGATCATGACGCCGACCACCGTCCCGAGCAGCCCAAGAAAGGGGCCGCCGGAGATCGCGATCGTCAGCAACACCATTTGCGCATTCAACCGCTGGGTTTCGCGAACCAAACCGCCATCCAATGTTGCACGAATCGCCTGCATCGATCGCGCCGACAAGACCTTCTCGGCATCCGACTGGGCTGCGGACAGGCGATGCTGGATCTCTACGATACCGATATGATAGATGCGGTACAGCGGAGTACCGATCATGGCCCGGTGAGCCGCAGCGCCGAGCCGTCCACTCATGTTTTTCGGGTCGTTGTTCTCCGAACTCTCGAGCGCAGAGAGGTCCATGGCCACGTGACTCCATTCGTCCAGGAACTGCACGTTTCCTTTGCCAATTCGATTCAAGTAGGAAGCTTTTCGCACCATCACCGTCCAGCTGATGAGTGACATCACCGCCAGAATACCGATGACCACCCAGCCATCGACGGTGAGCGAGCCAACGATCACCCCGATATAGCCGGTCTTGAATGCGTTGAGCCAGCTGGTTTGGCGCTCATCATCGCCCACGGTCATGAATTTAGCGGTTCCATCCCGGCCCTGGCCAAGTGCCGCCGCGCGAATTGCTCCGACGGAACGGGCCACCTTGGAAATCTTCAGTTCATCAATTTCTCCGTTGAAGAGACCTCCTGTATTCATCGAGCCATTTTCGCCGTCGCCGCCCAAAACCGTCGGTCCGTCCAAAGCCGGCAGCGGAGCTTGAAGCACCGTATAAAGTTCGCCGTCGAGATAGAGCGTGATCTTGTCGCCCGAGGCGACGATGGCCAAATGATGCCAGGTATTCGGCGTCACCGCCACTGCTGCGCCGCTCCTGAGCCCGGCGCCCCGATTAGTCACCGCGACAAACGGAACCCCGTTGTCGGCTCCGATGAGAAAATACTTCGCACCGTTCCTGCGGCTGAAAAACACCGCCTGTGATTGCGGCGTGCCAAATTTAATCCAAGCGGACCAAGTCATCGCGGCACCTTCGCTCCAGGAGAGAGCGGGCGAAGCCGGGATCGTCACTGTCGTTTTGCCGTCGAGTCGCAGTCCGGTACCGATCATCGAACCTTCGCTTGGCACCCCTACATTCTGGGCATTATTGCCCGAACCAGTGGAATCGTACGCAGGCTGACCGTGTTCAGCGAAGTGATAAACCAAAACGGTATCGGAGTCGTAGGTGCCCTTCGCGTCGTCCACCCTGGGTGCCTTGCCGCTGGAATTGCCGTAGTAGAGCCAGATGATATTCTGGGCGTTCGGTTTCAAATCGGGAACATTCACCCACACAAATGCTTCGTTGAGCAGCGAATCCCATTTCTCGATATGATACGTCAGCAGCGTTTTGTTATCCTCCGCGACAAAGCGCAAATCGCTCCCGTCCGCCTGTGCAAGGGCGAACTGAAAATTGCCGTCGAATAGACGCACCAGCACCGGCACCGGACCAACGGGATCATTGATGCCGAGGCCAGCGCTGGTCGTGTCGAGAGTGATTTTTTTGCGAACCGTCCACTCGCCATTCCACCAGGAGGAGGCGCGCGCGGTGCCGGTAGCTCCGAAGAGCAGCGCCCCAAACAAAAAAAGCAGTGGCAGGAATTTCAGTTTCGCTCGAGTGATCATAGTGCCCATGGGGAAAATTAGTGAAGGTGTGAGAGAGTGCCCCGGCTCAGTAGTCGAACTCCGCTTTGAAGGTGACACGAGTGGTGTGCGGCAGGGTCTGTCCTACCTTGAGCTGCGGAAAACTCGCGGTGACGGAACCGTCAAAATGATCGGTAAAACGCAACCGGCTTCCGACTCCGTAACTGAGAAAATCGAAATGATTTTTCTGGTCAGGCAGCGAATCATTCACCTTCAACCAACCTCCGTCCGAGAAAACATAAAACCGCCAATCCCCTTTCTTGCCAGTGATCAGTCCGAGCAGTGACGGGCTCCGCAATTCAAGCGAACCGAAGAGCGAATTATCCCCCACCGCTTCCGCCTCCAGATAGCCGCGGACCGTACCCAACCCGCCTCCGCTTGCCTGCTCTCCGCTTAAAAGCGGTTGATCGGCGATCTGCCCCTGGACCTTGCCATAGAGCTGCAGGCCACCGGGCAATTCGCGGGTTTGCGCGAGATCCCCACGAAAATAAAAGAAGTTTCCGTCGGCATTATAGCGACTGTTGTTGAACTCGGCCGAGTTGCTGCCGACACCCCGAAGGTGAAAAGTAACGCCGGCGTTGAACTCCGTCGTGACCCGCTTGTTCTGCCACGTTGCTGAATAGTTGGCGTCGATCGGATAGTAAGTAATCGGCGTCACAATTTCCGTCGCCGGCGTCGTGCCCGACGCCGCGAGTTTCACGGTCTGGTCGAAGCGTTTGTAGGTGAGCCCGACACTCGCCGATTGGCTGAAATCGTTACCGGCGGGCAGACTGAAGTTCGCGCGCAAGCCCGCGTTCGTGCCACGTCCCGTTACTGCAGTGTCACCGAGGGTCGAGACATTGCTATCCTGTTTCGTTCCACTCGCCAGCAGCGTGAACCAATCAAGCTGCGGGAAACGCGCGAGGTAGTACGTGGAAAAAACCTTCACTTCACTGGTGTCCTGCGGGGAAACTTGGAAACTGAATCCGGCTCCTTGTCCGGCCTCCCAAAGATTGTTCGCGCTCACAGACGCGTTGACCCTCAAGGGAGTGGTGTTCGGACCGTAACGATTGTTGAGTTCTGCGCTCGCATGCAGCGGCGCTTTTTCCTTCACCTCCAGATCGACATCGACTGTGTCGGGCGCCACACCGGCATGAAGCGATGGCGTCACCTGCCGGTCAGGCAGTTGATTCAACGCGACGATATCGGCCGGCACTTGATTAAAATCGATTACGCTCCCCTCAGCCAGCGACGGGGCCATCGCCTTGATTTGTTTCGGCGACGAATATCGTGCGCCCCTCACCCGCAATCGCCCCACCGGCCGCTCGATCACCTGCAAATGGACAATGCCTCGCTTCACCTGCTGTTCCGGTACCTGTACCGCCACAGTCTGAAACCCTTCATCATGATACGCCTGCTCGAGTGAAGCGCGGGCCAATTCGACATCTTCCTTGGTTCGTCCCGGCCCGAGGTAAGGATAAACGGCCTCCTCAATTTTTCGTCGTGACAGTTTGCGCGCGCCGTCGACCCGGTATTCGTTGATGAAAATTGCCGAGCCACTTTGGGCGTCGGCTTTGGATTGGTTCGCTGGATTTTCCAGTGCGGCGCCGGATAGTTCGCCCGCTATAGTCAACGCCGCCACCAAAACAACCAGCCGCAGCCCCGGACAAAATCCGGTAAAAATTAAAAAATGTGAACGACGAAAACGCAAAGGAAAGAAAAGTGGAAAGCGAAACGCGTATCCTAGTGTGAATGAAAGAGTGGACTGATCACCGCGATAACGGTGAATCGAACTCAGAAAACGAATCGCCCGAAAGCCTTTCAAGTTCCGTCGCGACATGCGCAATAATGTAACAAAACCAGCGCAGTTCAGGTCGGTGAAAACGACCCTGTCAGTAACAAGTGAATGAGTCGTTTCACCGTTGTCACACAATCCGGAGAATGCGCGGCTTACGTCCAAACGCGCCACGCAAATTTTCGGGCCGCCGCGTTTCATGGATTGCAATTTTCTGGGCCGCCCAGTTCGGTGACCCCATGAATGGACAGGTTCATCCCGATCTCTCCGAGTTGGCTTATCACATCGTCAACCTCTGTAGTTTTTGGCGCCGCACGGAAAATGATTCGCTGAGGAAAAATGAAATCAACGTGCTCAGTAAGATGATCGGAATCTGTCTTGGCGTAGGCGACGCGGAGAGAATTGCGCGGGCGGTCGCTTTGGAACTCGATTCACTCAGCATCAAGGAAACTGACGGTGAAATTGATCCCGACGGGATCGAAGTGGTTTTTGTCTCCACTCTTCTTCAAGAGCAACTACGGGAATTTGAAGCCCCCGCCGCCACCGCCTTCTGGTCCGCCGTGTTTGAGTCACCTATAAAAACCGCGGTGCCCGCTACTACCGTCTGAAGCTGGATCGTCGTCCGGCAAGCAGTCGCTTGCCGGACAGCGCCTCGTCGGTTTCTTCGACCGCCCGGTCAATCTCCTCTATCGATGAGCAACGATATTCACGACTTGGCCAAAAGGATCGTGAACATAAAATCTTCGAACTCCCCACGCCTCCTGCACCGGACCATACTCGACGGTAATCCCGAATTGTTCCGCTCGCGCGAGGGCCTCGTCCAAGTCGTCGACTTCGACGGAAAGAGCTGGAACTTCGGTGCCAGAACCGCCTTCCGACGCAACGCTAACTTGGGGATTCATGGTCTGCGTCGATTCGTAAGTCGCAATCCAACCCAAATCCATGGCGATCTTCAGTCCCAGAAATTGTCCATAGAATCGCTCGGCCAACGCGACATCAGTCGCAGGAACATTCGGAACGATTCGTAGAACCTTCATCGGACGCATGCTATGAGGTTTTCGGGCCGTTGTGAATCCGACAGATGAAAATGTTGCGGAAATTTCCGGTTCCGATCCACCCCAACCTGCGTTAGAGTTTCGGGACGGGACCGCCCCCACCTGCGTTCAAGCGGCCGAACAGTCCGTCTTCCTCGCCGTTCGGCCCCGCCGTGAAGTAGAGCGCGTTGGCATCACCCAAACTGTGGCCATTGCCGAACGTGATTCCCCAAATACCATCGATACAAATGATCTTGGTGTCGGAGTCGCGCAGGTAACCGACGAAATCCCCCGAATTGAGATCGAAGGCCGAGATGGTCCCGTCGCCGAAGTTTGCCACCAGCAGGTCATGGGCAAACTCGGCAAAACTGGCGGGAGCAATGGCGACTCCCCATGGGGCATCGAGCACGCCGTGGGTGTGGAAATCCTTCACCAGCGCGCCGTCTTCAGTGTATTCGACCACATGGCCAAGGCCGGCGCCAGAAACTTGTTCCTGACCTTCGTCGCTGCCGGGATCAAACTCCGCATAGGCCACGAACAGGTGACCGTCCAAATCCTGAATGTTAAACGGATGCAGCTGGCCAACACTTGCCGGAGTCTGAAAGTGAAAATCACCTGTCACGTCCTTCCATTTGTTGTCGAAGACGCGAATGACGTTGTTACGGATGTCGGTCGCAAAAAGATGGTTGCCGCCTGCTTTTGCATAGGCATCCGAAGTGGATGCGTTGTTCGTCAGGGCCACTCCGGTGAAGACACAGTTTGCAGCGCTGGGGAGAACGGAAGCCGTCTTGGAATAATCGATGACGACCGGAGCAGTGCTCATGGCGACCACCGTGTTGACGCTCCACGCATTGATACAGCCGTCCTCAGTCACGAACACGAACTTCGCGGCCCCGGAGAAGCCACCTTGAATAGGCTCAGTCGGGGACTTCCTTTGATTGCCGGCCGGACCAGCGACGTGAAATTCCTCGGGCTGACCGGAAATATCGCTGGCGGAATTATAGGCCTGACCGGTGACGAAGGCGTAGCCGTGATCGGTGAATCTGGGCTGCTCCAGTT
This sequence comes from Verrucomicrobiota bacterium, assembly GCA_041691855.1. Lineage (GTDB taxonomy): Bacteria > Verrucomicrobiota > Verrucomicrobiia > Opitutales > Opitutaceae > Lacunisphaera. Next base: position 37,185 of record JBEPTW010000005.1, read on the forward strand.
CGACAATCTTCAGGCCATCCTGATGGAGCGGGTTGCCGGGCACATCACCAATATATTCGGAGGAGGTGCCGGTGCGGGCATTTGAGATCCAGATATGTCCGCCAGCGCCCGGCGGGCGCAAAGCGATCCCCCAAGCGTTGATCATCTTCTCATCGACAATTTGCGGATGATACTCGGCTTTGTTCGCGACCAGATTGGTCTGCAGATAACCGAAAGCGCGGTTGCGCGCGAAAAGAGCGACGGGGATCAACACCACGCCGGCGAATAACAGGGGGAATTTACGCATGTTACTAAAAGATGGAAAACTGAAGTGGGGCCACCCTCCGTCGGGTGACCCCACCGGGATATTATTTAAAACCGAACGATCAAGGTGTGCCGTTGGTGGCGACGCTTAGGATTTCGGTAACGCTGCCAGAAGCAGGGTTCGCAAGTTGAAGTGTAACGGTGGCTGAAGCTCCCGGCGCGAGACCAGTCGCAGAAACCAAAACGTAAGGATTACCATTCGCGGCCGTTCCGGCACTGTTGTTCAGCGTGGTGTTCAGACTGCTCGCCTCAAGATAGACGGGGTTGCTGATCGCATCGGCCAGCATGTTCGTGACCGTCACAGTCTGGGTGAGTGAGTTACTGCGACGGTTGAGGATGTATCCGCTCGGAGTGATACTGACAACCGGAATGCCGGAGGGAATAACCCCGGGTTGGAACAGGTCCGACAAATCGTACGCCTGGCCCGTACCGTAACCGGATGGCGGCGTAGCCGACTGTCCTGGCAGGGCAGCGACGGCAGTCAGCGCCGTCGTCGTGCCCACCAAGTTGGCCGGCGTGCTGTTGGACGGGTTGGCCGCATCGTTGATGAATCCGGTCGCCGTGTTTCCAGTTACCTGAAAGATTTCCTCCATCGTGCGCAGGTCAGAAGAATGCGTGTAGTTCAGGGTGCTGAGGTAGGCGTTGCCCTTGGCCAGCGGCGAAATGACGATTTCCATCAGCGTGTGTTTGAAATCGTCCCGGTTGCTGCCCTCGGTCTCGTCCGTCCAGATGACAATCGCGCCGCCGTTCTGGTACTGCGGTGAGGCGATGATTTGCGGGACGACGATGGAGAGGAAGTTGTCTCCTTGGGCGATCTGAGCCAGATCGCCAGTGTAATGCACACCATGATAAATCAAACCAGCCGAAAGCGCGGTATGCATGTCATTATACTGATCCGGCGTAATGACGTTGTACTGGGAGCAAGTACCGGCGGCCAGGTCGCTCGCCAGATTGGGCAACGGTGAATAGAAGGACGCCTCGGGATTCGTGGTCGAGGTGTTTGCCACGGTCAGACTCGTCGTTCCGTTGGTGGGAGCGAAGAACAGGGAGCCGGTGTGCTTGGTGGCAAAATTCCATTGGATGCTGCCATTGTATGGATTGAGGTAACTGGCATTGCTGCCGCTGAAGCTGGCCAACGGCACTGTCCAGATGGATTGCGGTGCGGGCGTGGCGGTCAAGAGGCCACCCAGGTTTGCATTGGTGCCGGTCGAGCTAAGCTGGTTGGTGCCTTCCGAATAGGCCGTCCAAGTGAGGCCGGCGGACTGCATCAGCGCAGAGAAATTTTGGCCGGAATAGTCCGGATGTGATACTTGGAAATTATGAATCGAATTAACACTGAGGCCGCTGCCGTACGGATCGTTGTCATTCAACACGCCGAAATTCGAGCCGGCTTCCATCCAGATATAATTTGGCTCCGAAGGATGGATACTTGCACCGGTTCCATCGTACACGGAGAGAACACTGTGATAGGCCGAGCACCAGGAAGTTTGCGCAGCGTTGGGGTTGCCGGGCGTGATGAGGCTGTTGATATAGGGAGCGGCGGGGCTGCCATAGATTTGAGCACCTCCGCCCGTTTCATTTTCGGTGAAGTTGCGATTTTCCATCAGGATATACCAAACGGCTCCAACGCGCTGCTGGGCGTGAGCGGCGGTCAGGATCAAACTGGACGCACAGAGACCGACAGCGGCCAGTCGGTGGAGAAACCCCTTACGAGGTTGGGAAAAAGATGAAGAGTTCATGGCGAATTTTTTGGACTTATCAGTAGGTTGTTTTGAGTCGCGAACGGCGGTCGCTGTTCAGACCATCTGCCTTTTGCCGAAACGGCGGGCGTAGCAGGCGGCCATCATCACTATCCCGCCAAGAATTGCCGCCGTCGTGGAGGGTTCGGGGATTGCCGCAAAAACTCCGGTCAAGCTGGTGTTACCGTCGGCCGACGCGAAGGCCGCGTAAGTTTTGACGTTGCCGATGGTGTTGGACGAGCTGAGGGAGAGCGTCACCAAGCTCAACGTGTCAGGCGCGGTAGTGAAAAGCTGCGCGGGAGAGCCCAAGGAATTGTCCAGAATGGCGGCGCTAAATTCGGTTGGGATGCCGATATCCGGACCGGGCTCGGTGACTGTGGCCGTGAACTTAATGTCGGTGGTGCCCGACGAGAATTGTTGGTAAAACTCGTTGAACGGCTTCGCGGAGCTCGCGGTGAGCGACACCGTACTGCCAAGGCTGCCGGTGGCCGAACCGCTCAATACGGGCGAACCCAATGCGGTCCCGCCGGTGAACGAGAAATTGGAAAGCGCGACGGTGTTCGAAGCCAGTGCGGCGTTTCCGTAGTTCAATTGGAAGTCGAGATCGAACGGAGCATTGGCGCTATTTGCGCTCAAGCCTGCCGTAACGATGTCGACGTTGAATGTCAGCACCTGTGCCCGCAACGCGGGAGCACAGAGCAGCGCGATTGCCGAGGCAATAAGCGCGAGGGTATTTCTGAATGCGGTGTTCATATATGCGTGGTGGAATTTTTCCGAAATAAATGCCGATTGCGGGGGTCATCGATGGAGATGCGATCTCAGAAATCCTTCGCGTCCCCCGGTTCGCAGCTGTGATCAGGATGCACAAGGCATGTGCCATCTTCGCGACTCCACTGTTACTTTCATGTTTCTTTCGACACGGCCGAATCGATTTCTGGTCGACCTCGGGGGATGAAATCCAATGGGTGCAACGAAAAACACCGTTCCTCATGAAAGCCAGGTTCACATTTTAACGTATCCATCTACCAGTTACACACAGATCGTTCGATTGGCTGCAATCCGGATTTTTTCGCTTCGCCTACTCGGCGCTAAAACGAATCTAATTTTAGCCCACCGCCCGCGATCGGCGTGTCTCCAAAATATTTCGCTTGATCAACTACGACCTCCTCGCCCGACATCAAACCCCACAGTTGAAACCGACGGGGCATTTTTCCGGGTGATCCAATCGACATTCAAACGTTTCTATTGCGCCAAGACTTTGCAAAACAGAAACGGCTCCTCCCTCGAAAGAGGGGGGAGCCGTACTGTTTTTGAACGCTGACTAATTTTTCGTTGTGCTTTCGAGCAAGGGTCCGGCGGCCGCGTTATTGAAGCGCGACCGCCGGGGCTTAATCTCTTAACACACACTAACCTGACAATTCTGACTAATTAGGCGAGGAGCTGGACCTGCTTGCGACGGCGGATCGCGGCGAAACCAAGCGTCGCGATCGCGAGGATCGCGGCGTACATGGATGGCTCGGGAATCGCGGTGAACGTCAGCACGCCGGTCGTCGCATTGAGCGAGAACGTGCCGTCGAACTTGCTGTCCGCGGAACCTTCAGCGCTGCCAGCGACTCCGTTGGGAACATTCGAATACAAATCGGCCGCCGAGTAGTTCTGGCCCAGCGCCAGACGGGTGATCTGGTTATCGAACAGGGCGCCATCAAGGTTGAAGGCAACCGAGTTATCCCAAATGTTGTTCGTCAACGTCACCGCATTTGATGCAGCCGTTGTCTGGGCGGCTGTAGCGCCGCTCAGCGCCTGATACAAACCGTTCACTGAAACGTTCGTGCTGTTCAATGTGGAAACAGCACCGCGATCATAGGCAACGGAGTTTTGGACCCCGAGGGAACCAGCAACCGAATTGTCCCACGCACTGGTGATCCAAGCCGTGCCTTTTGCGTCTCCGTTGGTCGCCGCCGCAGCAATACCTGCATTGCCGATAATGCCCCAGCTGAGTCCAGTCGAGGTCGTGCCGAACGCAGCGTTAAGGACGGAGCTATAATTGCCAACCGCGAAGGAAGTCGCAACTGGACCACCGGCAGGAGCGTAGTTATTGATGCTGCCAATGTTAACCAAGACGTTGGTCGTGCCGTCGGTGACGCCGAGAACCAGTTGGCTGGTCGTGGTGGCGATGCCGGCGCGCGCCGTAAAAGCTGCCGCGGAGAATGCCGCGACAACTGCGATTAATTTGATGGAATATTTCATGTGAGTTAAATGCTAAGGATGAATATTAATTTGCGGTGGGTTATTAGTAGAGCGGATTGACAACCGCGCCTTCGCTGGCGCGGGAGACCTTCAGACCGCTGATGAGCAGGCCGGCAGCGCTGGCGGTACCAGGAGTGGATTTGATACCCTTGGCGATATTGTCCGCGAGGGTTTTTGGTGTGCCCGACAGGGTCGGACGATAGTACAAGTGCTCACGCGTCCAGAACGTGTATTGACCGTAATTCACGGCTTCGCCGGCAGCGTCATAGGTAGCGCCTTCGTAGGTCAATTGCTGAGCAGCACCGGGAGTGTCACCCAAACCGACATACCCAACGATGATGAATGGACGGCCGTTGGAATCGACCGTGCCGCTGGCAATGCTGTTAAGCAGCACGTTCTTGACCGAGCCACCGCCGGCATAACCAGCTTGACCCGTGGTGAGATCAAACGGGGTTAGCGTGTCGATCGTGACGCCCGTGGCGGAACCTGCATCGACCGAACCACCGAAGAACTGGGTCTGGTTGGCGAACGTATTCACGTTGCCGAAGCCCGTTTCAAAGAAGGCAGCGAGGCGGGTGCCAGAGTCGTTGTCACGACCGGTCAGAACGACGTCAACCGTACGATCAGCCGGATTGCCTGTGAACATCTCAAGAGGAGCGGAGCCACTGGCACCCAAGTTTTGGAAGGCAACCGCCGAAACGTTGGTGAAACGGTCATAAGCGGCTTGGGAAACGTCAGGATGTTTCTGCCCTTTGGCGAAAACAAAAGTCACGACGCCAACTCCAGTCTGGGAATCGGTCAAATTCGTGCCGGTAATTGCCGAGGTGTAGGGCGTGGATTTCTGGAAGGAATCCGACATGGTGACGTCAGCCGTGGACGCGGAGTCCCAATCGGCGGCGGCAACCGCGCCTTGGGAAGCAGCTTCCTGGGCTCCGCCGGTGACGGCATAAGGGGACGTCGCAGCTGATGCACACGCCGCCAGAGTAATGGTGCCGTCGGTCTTCAGCCACGACTTGCTGGTGTCAGCAGTCGGGGAGGTGCCGACGAGTGCGCTGGTGGCCACCCACTTTACGCCACCCACTGAGCCTGCCATGCAGCATTCGACATAGTCGGTGCCGTTGAAAAAGATCACCTGGTTGGCGCCGGCAAGATTGGCTCCAACATAAGCCGCCTGCGAATATCCCTGTTTGATAATCGAAGCATAGAGCGATTTGCGGAAGGCGGTTGAACCGGTGATTTTGAGGGTCGCAGCAGAAGCGGCGCCGGCAACTGCAAGCGCGAGAGCGCCCACAGCGAGAGTTTTTGCGAATTTCATTTTCTAAGGATATTTGTGAGTTTGTCGTGCCACGAAACGAAGAGGAGGAGCGAGAGGAGCAATGTGTCTGAGGGGAGTGCTTCGTGAACGTGAACAGATTAGCGGATGATTGTGTCAATCATTGGTAACTTAAGTGACTAATCCGAAACGAAAACGTGACGGCTCGCGTTACACGCGTGTGACGAAACACTTTTTCGCACTGAAATAATCCGCTCGGCGATCGCTTTTCACTCGAAGCGATCATCGAAATTCTTCCACCTTCCCTCTCCTCCAGCAAACGCGCCGGAACAAACACTTCTATTTTTTTGCCAAGGCTGCCGTGGTCAACGAACGGCTTGAAAGTTCAGCTACTGCATCGGGAATTCCAATCTTCCGAAAAAGCCGGCGGCAGGCATCAAGTCCGTCATGATCCTGGCTCAACATTGCCGCCAGTCGCCGAGCGTATTCCCGTACGTTGTCCGAATCTCCTTGGGCCGCGCAGACAATCACCTGGCGCTGTCGCAACTGGATCATAAAAGCGGTGCTGCCGTCCGTAGTTTGTGCATCGAGTTCCGTCAAAATCCCACGGGCGTCGGCGAACCGCGCCACCCGCACGAGCGCGTCACAATACGAGAGGCCAAGCACGCTCAAATCCCGCAGGCTGTTTGCCGCAACCCCATAAAGAGAGCGGCTGAGGTCGACCCATCCCTTCCGTCCAGCCAGTACCGCCAGTTCGGGAACCGCACCGGGACGGTTGCCAAAGCTCCGAAGAAATTCGGCGATCGCCCGTGGCACTGCGGGACCAGCGGGGTTTTCGGCGGAGAGCATTTCGATCAAAAGTACCTGGGCGGAAATTTCGGAAGGAAATTTTTCCGTCGAACGTCGTGCGGTTTGGACGGCGTCGGTGACCTGACCAGCGGTTTCCTGCCATCCCGCCAACAAGACGTAGTCGGCCGAGGTTCCCGGCTGCGTTTTCAGGTACTGCTGCAAGATATCGATCGCCTTCAACCGTTCCCGTGTTTCCCAAAGCACCCGGGCGGCCGTGCGCGCCGCGAGCGGATCCTGAAGCAACGCGGGATATTTCTCCAGTAGCTTTCGCGCCGCCGCAGGATCTTCCGCCAAGGTCGCCTCCACCTCGTAGCGCTGGAGCAATACACTGTTCTGTCCCGAATGATCGGTTCCGTAAATTCGCTTCAACAGTTCCAACGCCAGTCGATCCCGACCGGAGGAAAGCAGCAGGTCGAAGGTTGGCTCAATCAAGCGGCGTTCCTCCGGAGCCCGCGTCAACCCTTCCTCCAGCATGATCAAAGCAAGATTGCCGCCGCCCACGCTCCGCAGGAAACGGGCGGCGGTCAGGCGACCGGAAATATTATCGGGATCCTGGCGCACGCCGGCGGTAAAAAATAGATATGCCGACTGAAAATTCTTCGCGTCCCACTCGGACTGGGCGTTGCTGAAATGCTGGACCGCAATGCCCCGACGGATACGAACCATTCTGAAAAATGCCACGTCGGTGAGCGCAATCTGGTCGTTTTTCCGCACAAACCGCAGCCAGCAATATCCGCTCGCGACAGAAAGAATATAGCAGGCAACGAGCGCGACAAAGCCATATATCGCCAGCTTACGGAGAATTCCGCGCGAACCGAAATGTGAGGGAGTTTTCATCAGTTGAATTTCAGGGCGGACGCAGGCGCCGGGCCGAGCCAGCTCTCCAGGTCATAATAGCCAAAATTGGATCGCGCCGGCGGTTCGAAAAAATCGCGAATCAAACCGGGGTTTGCAGAAACCCGAACTAGTTCAAAAACTCCGGTTTTCCCCGTGTTGTCAGTGAGTTCCTCGTGAAAGGAAAATGTTACCCCCGCTATCTCGCGAAAATCCGAATACCGCGCGATCGAGTGGTCCTCGTTCTCCCGACCCACCTCACGGAACGTCTCGCGGTCGATCTGGGTCACGTACGTGGAGCCGTCGGCGCGTTTCACCCCGACGCGATAGTACTTTTTTCCGGCTGAATCTCCCTCTTCCAACTTTTGAAAGTTGAAATTTTCACCGGCAAACAATGGATCGATAAATTCGCTCAGATACTGACGCTGGCCCAACGCTTGAGCCGGCACGCCTTGTGGCGCCTTGTCAGGTAAATATTGCCAGAAGCGGCCTTCGCTTGACGCCAGAATATAGCGGGTCACGCCGCCCACGCGAACTACCAATCTAAAACAGTCCGGCCGCATGCGAAAAAGCAGAATCTGTTGTTCCTCTCCTGCCGGGGTTCTGATGTGGCCCTCGACCACGTAAGCCTGCAAACGCTGCAAGGCAGACCCGATCTGATTGCGGCGGGAAAACTCGGCGACGATTTCCGAGGCGGTCATCACCTTTGGTTTCACCGGTTCCATCGCAGTTTTCGTCGCTCCGATCTCCACGGCCTTTTTGATCTGCAGCTGCAGGTCGTCATCGTCCATTCTTCCATCCACCACGCGACGGTACTGCGTTTGCGATCCATCGCGGATTTTTTCCAAAATACCGCCTGCCTCGGTCAGCGCGGCTCGAGGATCCCGCCCACGGGCAACTTGGATTGCGCCAATCCGCCGACGGGCGATCTCTTCTCGCGCTGACTGATAGTTTGCGCCGGTCATCTTTGCCGCGACGTAACGCAACAAAACCGATTCGAAGTCGCCGGAAGGAAAATTGGAGGAAGTGAGTTGATCCAGCTTCCCCGGATGATGTAGCTGGAGTTCCTCAAGAAATTGCTGAGCCACCGACCGTGAAATGTCCGGCGGACATTCGGGCGCCTTTTGCCTGATCCAACTTTGCACGAACGCCATCTGCGCATCGGTGAACGCGGGGTCGGGCGTTTGGGCCTCTGCTGACGGCAGGGTGAACGCAGGCGAGTTCGCCGGCAAAGCCGGATTGTCCGTCGTCCAGCCACGGGCAACGACGAACAACGAAAGAAGCATTGCGGTAAAGACTTTGGCGCGCATCGGTAATTTGAATGCGCACTATCGCGGCGAAAAAAAATTCCGGTCAAGCGAGCGGTACGGAACTCCATCACATTTCACCCGTTTGCCGCATTTCCGTCACGACGTTGTAACAGAATCCCATTTCCGGTTCCGGAAAGAAAACGAAGTTGGCCAGTCCCGTCCAGCAATTGCGTCATTGTTGTTACGAACATCTGACGCCGATGTAACATCTGACGCTGAATTCGAGGGGATCTTGACTGGAGGTTTTGATCGCACAGTTTTTGATCAGATTTTTCCAACTTGTCCGCGGTGGAAAAGACGGCGCTCCGAGGCGTTGTCGGTCCACCAGCGGGCTTACTGCCAAAACCATTGAACACCGTGCTCACCCTCTCGTCTAAAACAGTCCGACTTCGTCGTTCGGATCCTCCGGTTCGTCAATCTCTCACGGCAGAGACACCACGCGCGATTGCGCCTGCGACGATTGCCATCGAAAAAAGCCCTGCACCCGCGCCAGCACCTGTTCCACCGGCGGCAAAAAAAATAAATCTGGCCGAACATCCGCTCGCCCAACATGCCCTGATGGCGCTGCGCAATAAACGCACGGAACCGGCGCAATTTCGCCAACTTTGCGACCAACTGCTCGTGCTGTTGACACTGGAAGCCACCCGCACTTTGCCCACCAAGGACGAACTGATCGAGACCCATACCACCACTCACACTGGTCAGATCCTCGCCAAACCGGTTATCTTTCTTTCGGTCACCCGCCACGGTTTGGGGCTGGCGCACAAAGTGGCCGATTTTTTCCCGGGCACGTTGGTTGGAACCGTCACCCTCGAGAAAAAAGGCGAGAATCCCGGAGTCGAACCACGTCTGCATATCGTCAATGCGCCAGCCTTGAGCGACGCCCGAGTCATCCTCTTCGATCCCGTGGTGGCTACTGGGATGTCCGCCGCCCTCGCCCTGAATTTCATTCGCCGCTCTGGGGCGAAAGATATTACCTTGGTTAGTTTTCTGGTGAGTTTCCCCGGCCTGAGCCGATTGCAAGCTGATCAACCTGATCTTTCCGTATGGACGGCCGGAATCGACAGCGAATGGGATTCCAAACGCGGTCCAATGCCGGGTCTGGGAAATTTCGCCGAACGCCTTTACGGCTGAGCCATTTAAAGAAAGTCGCGCATGTCGTTTCGCTCCATTTTGCCCGGAATGATTTTGAGCGCCGTGGCTACGCTAGTGTTTGCTTCCAATGCGCCAGATCAATTCAGTCGGTTGGTAAATCACTCCCCGTTCGGATTGCCCGTGACTTCCTCACCCGCGCTGGCAACGTCGCCGGATTCCCTAGAGTTCCGTGCAGTGCTGGAAGAAAATGGACAACATTATTTCAGCGTCTTCGAGATAAATTCCAAACACTCAACCTGGGTCGGGCTGAACGACTCATCCAATGGAATCTCGGTCAAAAATTATTCGCCGTCGGAAAATACGGTTTCGGTCGAGTATCGCGGCCTTTCACTGGTCCTTCCGCTGAAAGGTGGCAGGATATCTCCGTCCAATGCAGCGGTAGTTGCACCACCGTCGTTCGCGCAATCGGTTTCCAAAACCGATCCTGAGTATGACGATCAACCTTTTCGCATCGGCCACGTGGCCGAAGAAATGGAGATAAGAGAGGCAGTGCATCAAAAAGCGCCGCTCTCGAACTCGGGTCCACACGCCTCGGGGCAGCAGTAACCCGAATGCGTTTGCAGTTCACGCCGACCACCGACCTTTCCCTCAGCGTCACCCAATCGTAACCTTCGCGTTACCTTCCCGCGCTCAATTTGGCTGCGAACAGGTCGAAGGTTTGATCGTGAATGATCCAACACTGGAATCGGCGAACGTCCAACTTAAGCGCACGCAAGACCATCCAATTGAGGCAGACGGTAAAGAGTTCCTCCGGACACTCGTAGCGCATAGCTGCGCTCTTCAACCTTCGCTCAAAATCGAGGAGGCATTGATCGAGCTTCAGCGTTGTCAGGTCGCAGTCGCAGCGGTGCTGAATGGGAATCGAATTCTGGGAGAGATCACGCGTCAACGGTTGGAGGAGTTACTCGGCCGTCGTTTCGGATTCTCACTTTTTGCGCACGCTCAAATCCACGAATTTGCTTCCCCGCCTTCATTGAAGGTTACAATCGGTGACTCCATTTCGGCGGTGCTATCTGCGGTGAACCGGCGAATTGGGCCGGCGTTTTACTCCGACGTCATGCTGGTCGACGATGTGGGACGATTCGTCGGGTTCATAAACGTGCAGCGACTCGTCCGCGTGCAGCACGAATTGTTTCTGCAAAAAATCCACCGGCTAGATGTTACCACGAAATCCCTCAATCACTTGAACAACGAACTTGCACACGCCAGGGATGCCGCACTTGGCGCCGCGCGCGCAAAATCGGAGTTTCTGGCGAACATGAGCCATGAAATCCGGACTCCGATGAACGGCGTTATCGGCATGGCCAATCTTGTGCTCGATACATCGCTCACGGTAGACCAACGCGATCTGGTCCAAACGCTTTGCCAGAGCGGCGAGGCGCTCCTGAAAATCATCAACGATATTCTCGACTTCTCAAAAATCGACGCCGGACGGGTGGTTCTCGAGTCCGTGGACTTTATTCTGGCTGAGCCCCTTGAACTCGCGGTCGCTCTTCACGCCGACGCGGCGCAACGGAAAGGAATCAACCTCGCGATGACTCTGGACGCCTCGGTGCCGGTTTACGTACGTGGCGACCCGGCCCGGCTGCAACAGGTAGTCCTCAATCTGCTCGGCAATGCGATTAAGTTTACCGAACGTGGAACAGTAGACCTACGCGTTTCCTCGATCGCCAATTCCCCAATAGGCCACGAAATAAAATTTGCGATCAGGGATACCGGGATTGGAATCGATCCTTCGGTGCGACCATCGCTCTTTCAGCCCTTCGTTCAAGCGGATGCTTCGACAACACGTCGGTTTGGTGGGACCGGTCTCGGACTGGCCATTTGCAAAAAAATCGTTGCACAAATGAGTGGCGAGATCGGTGTAGACAGTACGCCGGGGGTGGGTTCGACGTTTTGGTTCTCGCTCAAACTGGGCAAAGCAAGCGAAGCCACCTTCCCCCGAGCTGCCATTTCGCCACAGCTCGCGAAAGGAATTCCGTTTCCCCCGGCGAAGTCTGCCAATCCGGTTATCCTAGTCGCTGAAGATAATCCGGTAAACCAGAAGGTCACACTACTTCAACTTCGCAAACTTGGTTATAGCGCCGACATCGTGTGCGACGGCCAGCAGGTCCTCGATGCCTTGATTAAAAAAACATACGCGTTGATATTAATGGACCAACAAATGCCGGTCATGGACGGCTTGGAGACCACGCGCCGTATTCGCTCCGCGCAAGCCACGGGCGACCTCGGATTCCCGCCGGGGCTTCGCATTATTGCAATGACCGCAAACGCGATGCCGGGTGATCGTGACCGGTGCCTCGACGCCGGAATGGACGACTACCTCGCCAAGCCCATCCGTCTACAGAATCTTCAATCGACTCTGGACCGGTATCTGGTTTCAGATCCCCAATCGGTCGCCCCCATTGCTCGCAACGACGCAATCCTGACAGGTGCACGATCAGGATCGGAAAAAAACTTTGCCGGATAACTCTACGGCGCTAGGTGCTTTCGCCAAGCCATCGCCGCCAATTCCTGCCATTGAACAACGGCATCAAACAAAGCAATCCCACCGTGGTAAGGCCAAGTACCGCATAGCCGGTGGCGTCGTGCAGCCTGCCCTCGATTGCGTCGCTGCCGTACGCGTAAGCCCAACCCGTCAGGAAGAGGCTGCGCAACAAATTCGTCAGAAACGCAAACCCCATGGCGAGGGCGACGAGCAGGATTTTTTTCCAGAACTTGTCCATGAACACGGCGGCGAGAAATGATCCGGCAAAAAGACAGCCGGTCAGCGAGCGAATTCCCGAGCACGCGTCCGCGACTCCGACCGAACCATGGGGTAACACCAACACGTTACCCTGTTGGATCAACGGGTAACCGAGCAGGCTAAAGACGGTGAACACCACGGTGACCACTTTGCGCAGCAACATCAGGCTGATCGCATTTTCGACTGCGGTGACCAGAGGGGCCGAAAGAATCCAGATCAACGCCGGAAAAATAAAGAGCGCTGCGGCCCGCAGGCGCGCGTCCGCCCAAAGCGCAGTCCACGTCGATGACGGCGGTATCGCTCCCACCCGGCCGGAAGGCGCATTGAAATAAATCAAGGCCGGCAACACCCCGGCAAATCCAACCGCCAACGCCAGCGATCCAGGCTGCGTTACCCCTGCCCCCGCCCGGTAAATCGCCCCGATCAAAAAACAAACGAGTCCTCCAATCAGCATGAGGGTCGCGGCGGTCGAAATGGCCAATCGCAGACCAGCTGGCAATGGGCTCGGCCCGGTAGCACGGAAGATTTCCTGGAGCTTCGCCCATCGATCATAAATCAAATAAATTACAAATGCCGGGACCAGCCAGCCAAAGGCATAGTCGGGCTTCGATTGCCACCAATGTATTTGATCGACGGTCAGAAACACCACAAACGCTGCGGCAACCGCGAGCGCCGCAGCAAAACGCTCCGGCACGCCGGGCAATAGTCGGCTGAGGGATTTCAGCATGAGAGAGAAGAAATCAATGCCGCAGCTGGAGCCCGCAAGCGCATTTCATTCCCCAAGGGCCCGCGCGGCGGCGTTATCGTAAGATTTCACCTGTTTGCCACATAACTTTTCTGGACGCTTTTCGAGTCGACGGATGCTCTCGGTGGGTGCCATTGCGATCTCGGTCAACCGACCAACCGGACGTTTCTATCACCCAAACCAGCCGCCGCGTGGAGTTTGGCCGTCCTCCGCTCCATCCGCTGGAAGAAGTCTTGGTCGGCGTGACCATCGTGCACTTATGCTTTCTGCCCTGGGCGTTGGGGACAATGCACGGCTGGAGCCAACTCACGAGTCTGGGACTCGCGGCATTTGGATTTATTCTCGCGACATTCCCGCGAAGGCAACCAACGGATGCGAACGATGTCGCCGAGGTACGGCATTGGCCGATGGCGCGCGTTGCACACTCTTCTGTTTTTTGGGTGAGCGTGGTATTTCTTCTCTATATAGCTGTCCAAGGATTGAATCCTTCCTGGCATTTTTTCGCCAACGCCGAGTCCTGGTGGCTGGAACCGGTCGCTTCGGTCTCCTGGCTCCCTTCCAGTGTGGATGCGCCATTTGTACGCTCAAATTCGTGGCGCGTTCTCGCTGTCTTCACTTCGCTCGTGCTGCTCGTCGCTTCAATCCGGGGCGGGTTCACCCGGCGGAAAAGCTATCACACCCTTTTTTCGATGATCGCCGCCAACGGCGGCGTCCTCGCGATGCTCGGATTCGCGCAACGTCTGGCAGATGCAGATCGAATTTTCGGATCGTACAAACCAAACAATCGCGCGTTTGTCTCGAGTTTCATTTATCCCAATCACGCCGGTTGCTATTTCAACCTCATGGTCGGCCTCGCTGTGGGAGTGGCCTGGTGGCATCACCAACGGTCGAACCGCAAAGTCGAGGGGCCAGGCCCCGCAATGGCGGCCACTGCATTTGCCATCTGCTGCGGTGGCTTGGTGATTATCTCCTATTCCCGCATGGCGATCACCCTGCTGATGACATTCACCATCATAATTGGAGTAACGTTGTTATTCCGGCTTTACCGACGACGAGGCCCTCTCAGGCGACGACAGGAGGCCATTCCGCTCATTCTGGTCTTTCTGGTTTTTCTGGGTATCGGTCTCACGTCATTGGGCAGTGATAAAATCCGCGAACGCTTCGAAACGGTCGCTTCAAGCCCGTTCGCGATCATGCAAGATCGATCGCTGGCACGAAAGGCGGCCACGGACATGTTTAGGGATCGTTGGTTTTTTGGATGGGGTGCCGGTTCTTTTCGCTACACATTTTCCAAATACAGTGCGCATTACCCCTCCATTTTTTATACCGACTATGGTGCGCAGAGAATCTGGGAACACCCGCACAACGATCCGTTGGAATTTCTCTGCGAATTTGGCGTAGTCGGAATACTGCCGCTGCTTTATCTGCTCATTCAGATGGTCCGCGGAATTCTGCGCCATCGTGTATGGCGCAATACAATGACACTTCCCCTCATTTGCACGGTCGCATTAGTCCCATTGCACTCATGGTTCGACTTCGTGTTCCAATGTCCGGCGATCCTGCTTACTTGGGCGGCGTTGCTTACCAGTGCGATTCGCTGGACAGAATTGGATCACCCCGGCGGTCGGCCGACGACCATCACGGCTAATTGACCACCTTGTTTCACGAAGCCTGGCGCACCTCGCCCCCATTAGCCGATATGCCGTTGAATGATCGCTGCGGAACGGGATCAAAATTCACCTCGTCAACAAACGGGGTATATTCCGGAACCAGTCTTTTCATCGCCTGTTTGATTGCGGCCGGACTACCGGCCACGAGAGTCTCGCGCAGTTCAGCGATCCACGCCTCCGTATCTTCCGCTTCCGGTCCCCACTTCAACTGAAAAATTCGCGGATGCTCAGTGGGAGAATGGGTTTCATTCGTATGGCAAAGTTCCTCAAATAGTTTTTCGCCTGGGCGGAGTCCGGTGATTTTGATTTTGATATCGACGTCGGGCTTATAGCCACTGAGTTCAATCATCTGGCGCGCCATGCGAAGGATTTTCACGGGTTGTCCCATATCGAGAATAAAAATCTCTCCGCCGGAGCCGATCTTCGCGGTTTGTAAGACCAAACCCACCGCCTCGGGAATCGTCATGAAATAACGAGTCATTTCGGGATGCGTCACGGTCACCGGACCGCCACAAGCAATTTGCCGTTTGAAGGTCGGTATGACACTTCCACTGGAACCTAAAACATTGCCGAATCTCACGGCCAAAAAAGCCGTGCGGTTTCCCGACGATCGCTGGCGCGCCTGTAGTACCTTTTCCGCAAGCCGCTTGCTGCACCCCATTACGCTGGTCGGATTGATTGCCTTATCGGTGGAAATGAAAATAAAACGCTCAACTCCAAATTCACTCGCAAGCTCACCTAGTTCCGCGGTGGCGAGAGTATTATTCTTAAGTGCCTCTCTAGGTTGCCGCTCCATTAAAGGGACATGTTTATGCGCGGCAGCATGAAAAATAATTTCGGGGCGACAGAGCTCGAAGACTGCCCTCATCGAGTTTGCATCGGTAACATCGGCAATCAGGGGCGTAATGCGGCTGCCCTCGTCGGTTCCCACCAATTCCTGTTCGATTTCATAAAGCGCGATCTCAGTTTGATCCACCATCACCAGTCGTCGCGGAAGACAGTTCAGGATCTGCCGGCACAATTCGCTCCCAATACTTCCGCCTGCTCCGGTCACAAGAATCACCCGGTCCCTTACGAACCGGGCTACTCCCGTGCAATCGAGATTTACCGGCTCGCGGCCGAGCAGGTCCTCAATGGTCACCGGGCGTGAACGTCCGATTTTCAATTCGCCAGAGGCGAGCTGTCGTGCCGACGGAATGAGTTGCGTGGTTGCTCCAATCTGACGCGCGATTTCCACAATTTCTCTCAGTCGATTTGCCGCCAATCCAGTCTGGGTTATGACCAATTCGTTTATCCGAACGCGTGCCGCGAGTTTCACCAACTTTTCCAGCGGCCCATATACTGGCAATCCATGAATCGTACGCCCGATTTTTTCCGTATCGTCGTCGACAAAAAAAACGGGGGACGAACCACAGCCTCGGCGCTGAAGCAGCTCCTTGGCAAACTGCTGCCCGGCATCGCCCGCGCCCAGAATCGCCACCTGTCGCTCTACAGCACCGGCACGAACTTCACCTGCCACGCTCCATGTCCTCATGACTCGAAGGGAGAGTCGGAAAGCTGAGATCAATGCGACACTCAGCACGAAATCCATTAAGATAACGCCCCTCGGAGGTGCCGCATTTACAGTGGAACCATACCACAAAGCCAACATGAGACCGGAAGCCGTGCTCATTGAAACGAACACGCCGCCAAAATCTGCGAGCCCGAAATAGCTCAGCACACTCCGAAATTGTCCAAAAGAATGGAGAAGGATCAATTTGCAGAAAATAATCGGAAACAAAAGAGTGAGTCGCTGGACCTGAAACGCGTCAGGCGTTTGAAAATCCCATCGCATTTCATAGGAAAGGAAAAATGCCGCGGCAAGTTCGGCCGCGTAAATCCCAAGTATGGTCACAAACCGAGCCACGGGATATCGGCTGATGTGATAGTCACCCCACTTCAGGAAACGGCGGGTCGCGATCATCACGCCCTGATTTAGAATCTGTTTAACCTGTGTCCCAACGGTTCGTAACCCACGGCCGGAAATCACCGTAGGAGCGTCTGCCATTTGAGGAGAGGATTGGTTGGGAAACGAACCACGAACGACGCGAATAACGCGCTGGACGTCATCGGCAGTCATGGCGGAACCGGACGGCAAGCAAAGTCCCTGTTCAAATAGACGCTGCGAAACGGGTCCGCCCACAGTTTCGCATCCCTCAAAAACCGGCTGCAGATGAAGCGGTTTCCATGTTAGTCTCGCTTCGATATTTTCGGCTTCCAACGCCTTCCGGATCTTCTCGTTGTCAATACCGGCCTCCACGGGGTCAATCGTCAGACAAGTAAGCCATCGGTTGCTTCGCGAATGCGGCGCCTCTGGCATGAACTTCAGACCTGGCAAATCACTCAATGCCTCAAAATAGCGCGCATAGATTCGGCGCCTTGCATCAACGCGTTCGCCCAAGACCTGCAATTGCGCCCGACCGATTCCGGCGAGAACATTGCTCATCCGGTAATTGAAGCCGAGTTGAGAATGCTGATAGTGCTGGCCGGCATCCTTGGCTTGCGTGGCAAGGAAACGCGCCTTGGCAATGAGATCGGGGTCATCAGAAACCAGCATCCCCCCCCCTGAAGTCGTAATAATTTTATTCCCGTTAAATGAAAATATTCCCATTCGACCAAACGAACCGGCCGGCCGGCCCACAAAAGTTCCGCCAAGTGCCTCAGCGGCATCCTCGATCAACGGCACACCATGTTTTGAGCATGCTGCCGCAATCCGCTCGAGGTCGGCGCATTGGCCATATAAGTCGACGGCAATCACCGCCTTGGGGAGTCGACCAGCCTGGGCCCGAGCAGCCAACCACCCCTCCAATAAAATGGGGTCCATATTCCAAGTAGCTTCATCTGAATCGATGAAAACGGGCCGTGCTCGCTCATAGACAATGGGATTCGCAGACGCGGCGAACGTAAACGTTGAACATCCAACTTCGTCACCCGGCTTTATTCCCAATAATCGCAGGGCTAAATGAATGGCCGCAGTACCAGAAGAAACTGCAGCTGCGTGTCGAAATCCAAAGCGGGCCGCGAACTCGCGCTCAAAGGCGTCGACGTTTGGACCAACGGGTGCAATGAAATTGGTCCGGAACGCCTCTTCAATAAACGATAGCTCAGCCGAGCCCATGTGAGGGGGCGAAAGAAAGAGGCGTGGTTTCGCAGAAGAAAGTGGAAGAGCAGTACTCATAAACCTAAATTTTGGTGGAATTTT
>JBEPTW010000006.1:0-50150 GCA_041691855.1 Verrucomicrobiota bacterium
CGGCGATAAACCCCCGGACAATCGACAAGCCCAATCCCAGCCCACCCGCGCGCGCGGCGTCGCCTCGTTCGAATTTTTTGAACAGGCGTTCCGACATCGACGCGGGAAAACCCGGCCCGCGGTCCGCCACGGTGAAAAATGCGCGGGTGCCGCTTCGCTCGATGCCAGCGGTGATAAATACGGCGGTGCCGGAGGGCGTATGCAATGCGGCGTTGAGCAAAAGATTGGCGAGCGCTTGTTCGGTGAGCGCAAAATCCGCCCGCACGGGCGGCATATCCGCGGGCAGCGAGATTTCCAGCGGATGGCCCGCGAGTGCGTCGCCAACGCCTTCGCGGGCGGCGTTGATCAGATCGCGCGCATCGCACCAGTCGGGCCGTGGTTTCAGGGCACCGCTTTCCAGCCGGGTTTGATCGAGCAGATTTCCCACCAGCCGGTGCAACCGGCGGGCGGCGGCGCGGCCCTCGGCAATGAGCGACGCGCGCAATCCGTGATCGGCCGCGTTGAGGTTTTCCAGCGAACCCGTGATTACGGCGAGCGGGGTGCGCAATTCATGCGACACACTGTCGAGCAACACGCGGTGAAGCTTGTCCGATTCCGCGAGGAGTTTTTCGCGCTCGCCCGCTTCGCGGAGGTGTTCGCGTTCGACGATGAGGGCGAGTTGCCGCGCGAACGCCTCGAGTAAATCGCGTTGACCCAGACTGAGGGAGCGATCTGCGGACACAAAAATCCCGATTACGCCGAGGGCTTTTTCATCGCGGATCAACGGGAGGTGAAACGCCCTGCTTCCGGGTAACGTATCCGTGAAGCGGCCGGCCGGCCGGCGATTTTGAAAAACCCATTCGGCCACGCCGCGTTCTTTCTCGTCGAGCGCGAACGAGCCGGAAAAGTGGGGCGTGACGACATTGCTCGCATCGGCGAGCAGCAGCGACGTTTTCGCATCAAAGAGGGTGTCGGCTTGTCGGAGCGCGGCGAACACGGCATCATCGAGCGTGCTGGCTTCGGCGAGCGAGCGGGTGAGTTGGAACAGGGCGGTGGCCCGCTCTTCGCGCATGCGTTCATTGTGCGCCTGCGCCCGGATGCGCGACGTGAGATGGCCCGTCACCAACGCGACGACAAAATAGGTGCCGAACAGCGTGGCGTCCTCCACCTTGGTGATCGCAAAGGTGAAGCGGGGTGGAATGAAAAGATAATTCCAAGTCACCGCGCTCAGCACTCCGGTGGCGAGGACGGGGCCGCGACCGATGCGCAGGCTGAGGATGATAATCGCGAGCAGATAAACCATTCCGACCGCGAGGTAGGAGTCCCGTGGCAAAAGCAATCCGAGCAGCGTGACGATCGCAACGGTGGCGGCAGCCCAGCCATATTCCTCCGGCGCACTGCGCAAGCTGCGGTCAATCGTGAGTAATGGCCGCCGGCTGCGTTCGCCCTCGGCCGGGACGACGTAGATGTCGATGTTACCCCCTGATCGCAACAAGCGGTCGACCACCGTGCCACGCACGAAATCGCGGAGGCGACGTGACCGCGGTTTGCCCACGACGATCTGCGTCGCGTTTTGTTGGAGCGCCACCCGCACGAGGGCGTCGGGAATGTTTTCATCGTGCGTGATCACGACCTCCGCGCCCAGCTCCCGCGCGAGCGCGAGATTTTTATCGAGCAGTCGCTGTTCTTCCACCGGCAACGCGACGGAAGGTTCGACGTGGACCGCAACCCACGGCGCGCCCAAGGCCGCCGCCATGCGGCGCGTCCAGCGCACGAGTTGGATCGAAAACGGACTCGGTCCGACGGCCACGAGCAGTCGTTCGCCGCTGCGCCAGACAGTCTGCTTTGCTGAACCGGCGCGAAGATGCCGCAGCTGCCGGTCGACGCGTTCGGCGGTGTAGCGCAAGGCGAGTTCGCGCAGCGCGGAAAGATGAGAGTCCTTGAAAAATCCGGTTTGGGCGGCGGCGGCGCGTTCGCCCAGGTAAACTTTTCCGTCGCGCAGTCGTTCCAGCAAGGTTTCCGCGGTGAGATCGATCAGTTCGAGTTCATCGGCGAGATCGAGCACCGAATCCGGCACCGTCTCCTGCTGCGGCGCGCCGGTAATCTGGCGAACGGTGTCCGCACGGGATTCGACGTGTTGGATGTTGAGCGTGGTGAAAACATCGATGCCGGCTTCGAGCAGCTCAACGACGTCCTGCCAGCGTTTGGTGTGGCGCGAACCGGGTGCGTTGGTGTGGGCGAGTTCGTCGACCACGGCGAGGGCGGGGCGTTGCGTGAGGATTGACTCGAGGTCCATCTCGGCGATTTGGGTGCCACGGTACTCGACGCTTTTGCGTCGGAACACCGACAAACCGGAGAGCAGCGCTTCGGTTTCGGCGCGGCCATGGGTTTCGACGATCCCGACGGCCACATCAATTCCCGCGACGCGTTCCTGCTGCGCCGCCCGTAGCATGGAGTAGGTTTTGCCGACGCCGGGGCACATGCCGAGAAACACCTTCAGGCGCGCCCGTTTGGAACGAATTTCGTCCACGCGCAACGCTGCCAGCAGGGCGTCAGGATCGGGACGGTCGGCGGGCATAGGTGGAAGGGTGGTCGTTATTGGAGCGAATGAACACTGGGAAATGGCGGTTCGCCCGGCGCGCTGAGTTGCGGGTTTATTTCAGCTGATCCAGCGCCAGATTCAGTTTTAGGACATTGATGTGATCCGGTCCCAAATGGCTGGTTTCGATCGAGCGGTTCACCAGGGCGGAAATTTTTTCTCCTGCGATTCCGCGGGCTTTGGCGACGCGCGCGATTTGGAGCCGCACGGCGGCAGGAGAAAAATCTGGGTCCAGACCGCTGCCGCTCGCGGTTCCCACGTCGGGAGGCAACGGGGTGGCGGCTGCGATTTGGTTTTGTTCGCGGAACGCGCGCTCATTTGCGGCGATCGTTTCGGGGAGCTTGGCATTGGTCCAGGCGAGGTTGCTGGAGCCGGAAGGGACCGTCGCGAAGTCGCCCGCCGACGGGCGGCTGGAAATGTAGCGCGCGTTGGTGGTTTTTTGGGCCAGCAACGACGAACCCACGATCTTGCCGGCGCGCTTGAGTAAGGAACCTTCCGCTTCGTGTCGGAAAAAAATGTGGCCGACCGACCAGACGGCGAGCGGATAGAGACCGCCGGTGAGAAACGTCAGGCCGATCAGCAAACGGAATGAATGGAAGAATGTTTTCATGGAAGTGAGTTGCGTGGCGTTGTCAGGCGAGGTGCAGGGCGACCAGGGCGACGTCGATCAGTTTGATCCCGATGAAAGGGGCGATGACTCCGCCCGCGCCATACACGAGCAGGTTGCGGCGGAGCAAATCGGCGGCGGGCAGGGCGCGGTAGGCAACACCGCGCAGGGCCAATGGCACTAGCGCGATGATGATGAGCGCATTGAAGATCACGGCACTCAGGATGGCGCTGTGCGGTGAGTGCAGGCCCATCAAATTGAGTTTTCCCAGTGGGCCGGTGTGTCCGCCCGTGACCGCGTAAAGGCCGGCAAACATCGCGGGGATGATCGCGAAATATTTTGCGACGTCGTTGGCGATGGAAAAAGTGGTCAACGCCCCGCGCGTCATGAGCAGTTGTTTTCCGATTTCGACAATCTCGATGAGCTTGGTCGGATTGCTATCGAGATCGACCATGTTGCCGGCTTCGCGTGCGGCCTGCGTGCCTGTGTTCATGGCGACACCCACGTCGGCTTGCGCGAGGGCGGGCGCGTCATTGGTGCCATCGCCGGTCATTGCGACCAGCCTGCCTTGCGCCTGTTCGTGGCGAATACGCTGGAGTTTCATCTCGGGCGTGGCTTGCGCGAGGAAATCGTCCACGCCCGCTTCCGCGGCGATGGCAGCGGCAGTGAGCGGATTATCGCCGGTGATCATGACCGTGCGAATTCCCATGCGCCGAAGTTCGGCGAAGCGTTCCTTGATTCCTCCTTTCACTACGTCCTTCAGATAAATCGCGCCGAGAATTTCGCGGTCCTCCGCGACAACGAGCGGAGTGCCGCCGGCTTTGCCAATGCGATCAACGGTCACTGCTACTTCGGCGGGATAAATCCCGCCTTGCGCTTCGACCCACTCCCGCACGCTGGCCGCAGCACCCTTGCGAATACATTTTCCGTCGAGATCGACGCCGCTCATGCGGGTTTGTGCGGCGAACGGGACAAAGGTCGCGTGCGGTGCTGCGACCACGCGTTCGCGGATCGAGAACTTTTCCTTGGCCAGCACGACAATACTGCGGCCCTCGGGGGTTTCGTCGGCGAGTGATGCGAGTTGCGCGGCGGCCGCGAGGCGTTCGGCGGTGACGCCGGGAGCGGGAATGAATTCGCTGGCCTCGCGATTCCCCAGTGTGATCGTGCCGGTTTTATCGAGCATGAGGACGTCGATGTCGCCGGCGGCTTCGACCGCGCGACCGGACGTGGCAATGACGTTGCGGCGGACGAGGCGGTCGATACCACTGATGCCGATGGCGCTCAACAATCCGCCGATGGTGGTGGGAATGAGACAAACGAAGAGTGCGACCAACACGGTCAGAGAGACATCCACGACGCTGGTTTGGCCGGCGAGGGTTTCACTGTAGTGCGCGAAGAAAGGCAGCGTGCCGACGACAGCAATAAAAACCGCGGTCATGGCAACTAGGAGGATGCTGAGCGCGATTTCATTGGGCGTGCGCTGGCGCGAGGCACCTTCGACGAGACCGATCATGCGATCGAGAAAACCGCCGCCCGGCTCAACGGTGACGCGAATCACAATCCGGTCGCTCAGCACGCGCGTGCCGCCGGTGACGGCGCTGCGATCGCCACCACTTTCGCGAACGACCGGGGCGGATTCGCCGGTGATGGCGGATTCGTCCACGCTGGCGATGCCTTCGATGACTTCGCCGTCAGACGGAATGACGTCTCCTGTTTCGCACACGACGACGTCGCCTTTGCGGAGATCGGGTGTGGCGATTTTTTCCTCCGCCCCGTTTTTTAAGCGCCGCGCAAACGTATCGGAGCGCGCGCGCTTGAGGGCGTCGGCCTGCGCTTTGCCGCGACCCTCGGCGAGCGCTTCGGCGAAATTGGCGAAGAGCACAGTGAACCAAAGCCAGAGAGTAATCTGTAGCGTGAAACCATCCAAGTTCGCGTGAATGACATCATCCAGTGCGACCACGGTGACCGCAGCGGCACCGACGGCGGTCGCGAAGATCACTGGGTTTTCCCACAAGGCACGGGGATCGAGTTTGCGAAACGAGTCGAAGGTTGCGCGACGGAGGAGGGCGGGATTCCAATTGGAAATGGCGGCAGGTTTCATGGCGAAAAATTAAACGAGTGGGACGGACGAACGCATGACATCGGACTGAGGTGGCTCACTGAAACGGGTGGCCAGCGGTGAGCAGCAGGTGTTCGAGCACGGGGCCGAGCGTGAGCGCGGGGAAATAGGTGAGCGCGGCGACGATGAGAATGACGCCGGTCAGAAGGACGGCAAAAAGCGGTCCGTCCGTCGGGAAAGTGCCGCTGGAAGGAGGCACGACTTTCTTGGCGGCGAGACGACCCGCAATGGCGAGCACCGGTAGGATCACGCCGAATCGCCCGAGCAACATCGCAATCGCACCGCCCCACGTGTAGAGACCGGCGGTGGCGGTGAGGCTGCCGAACGCGGACCCGTTGTTGTTGGCCATCGAGCCCCACCCATAAAGAATTTCCGTGAGCGCATGGGGCCCGGGGTTGCCCACGGCCGCCCGGCCGGCTTCGGTGGCGAACGATGCGGCGCAGCCCAACAACACGACCGCGCAGGGCAACAACACAGCGATCGCGGCCATCCGGATTTCGAACGCCTCGATTTTCTTGCCGAGGTATTCCGGGGTGCGGCCGACCATCAAACCCGCGAGAAAAACGGCCAGTACGATCATCATCACCATGCCGTACAGGCCCGAACCGATCCCGCCGAAAATGATTTCGCCGAGCAGGATATTAAAAAGCGCAATGCCACCGGCCAGTGGGGACAGCGATGAATGCATGGCGTTGACCGAACCGTTCGAGGCCACCGTGGTGGCATTGGCCCAGACAATACTGGGCGTGATTCCAAAACGAAGTTCTTTGCCCTCGAGAGCCAGCGCGCCGGCCCCGGTTGACGCATACTCGCTCCACAGCGAGAGCGCGAGTGCGCCGACGAAGAATGCGAGCATCACGCCGAAAAGCACTTTGGCGTGGCGACGCGCGCCCGTCAGCAAACCATAAGCGTAAACGCAGGCCGCCGGCAGGGCGAGCAGGGCGAGCGATTGCAAAAAATTTGAAAGGGCGGTTGGGTTTTCAAACGGATGGGCGGAGTTCACGCCGAAAAATCCGCCGCCATTCGTGCCCAGCTGTTTGATCGCAATCTGCGACGCAGCAGGCCCGAGAGGAATGAGTTGTTCACCGCCGGTGATTGAAAAGGCGTGGACGTAGGGCGCGAACGACATCACCGCGCCTTGCGCGATCATCGCGACGGCAAAGGCGAAGGAGAGGGGCACGAGCAGATAGACGGTGGGACGCACGAGGTCCGCCCAGAAATTGCCGATTCCCGTCGACGATTTTCGACTCAGGCCGCGGGCGAGCGCAGCCATGACGGCGAGACCGGTGGCGGCGCTGAGAAGATTTTGCACCCCGAGCCCCGCCATTTGCGTGAGATAGCTCAAGGAGGACTCGCCGGAGTAAGCCTGCCAGTTGGTGTTCGTTAGAAATGAAACGGCGGTATTGACGGCGACCCCGAGCGGGACTGCGGCAAAGCCTTGCGGGTTGAGCGGGAGGGAACCTTGGAGAAGTAGGAGCGCGAGGATCAGCGCACCGCCAAGGAGATTAAAGCAGACCAGGGCACCGGCGTATTGCAGCCAGGACATTTCCTGATCGGCGCGAATTCCCGCGGAACGATAGAGCGCCCTTTCCAGCGGTGCCAGCCAGCGCAGCCAGGGCGGCGGCTCGCCTTTCATGATCGCGGCCAGCCAGTGACCCAGCAACGGCGTGACCACGAGCAGCGCGCCAAGGTACAAAGCGACATAAAGGAAATCGGAGGCGTCCATGCCAGCCAGATTACCCGGTTTTATGCGTCCGGCCTAACTAAGGTCGGTGGGGAATGCGTTAAGAAAACATTAAGGACCGGACGGTGGCGTATCCTCCTTCGCAAGGCTACGAAGACAGGCGCATCACAGAACACACCGAATATACAGAACCCAGAGTAACGAGTTTAGTGTTGAGCCGACCGGCGCGTCCTCCGTTTCTGTCATTCTGAGCTTAGCGAAGAATCCACGTGCTCGCTCGTGGCATCACGTTTGTTGCCGTGGATGCCATACCAGCCTGCTGGCTGGACTTCACTTCGTTCAGAATGACAAACAAGTTTGAATCTACTCTCCGAAGCTCGGGCTTGCTGCGCTGGTCAGCGGAGCTTAAGGACTTCGTTTTCCAAACACCGATTCACATGCAAAAATTTCTGCGGCTCGAATTCATTCCTGTTAACTCCGATCTTGGGCTGCTCGTGCTGCGCTTGGTGTTTGGTGGCTCGTTGCTCTGGCTGCACGGTTGGGGAAAATTATTGAATCTGGTTAATGACCGGACGTCTTTTCCTGACATTATCGGCATCGGGCACGTACCGACGCTTTTGCTCGCGATCTTTGCTGAGGTGGTGTGCTCGGTGTTGGTGGTCGTCGGCGCATTCACGCGGATGGCCGCCATTGTGATCGGAGTTACTATGAGCGTCGCTTTCTTTATCGTAAACAGCGCGAGGCTCACTGGGCCGACCAACGGCGAGCTGGCGTTCCTTTATCTAACCGGAGCCGTCGTTCTGTTGCTAGCCGGCGCGGGAAAGTACAGCATCGACAAGAAGTGAACGGAATGCCGTCCGGAGGTGGATTGTAGCACAGGCCTCTGCCCTGTGGCTTGGCGGGACATTACGACGACAGGCGAGACGCCCGTCGCTACGGTTCGGAAGAGAGCACTAAGCGTGCGCTCAAGTCTTGGCGCTGTTGTCGCAGTGAATGTGAGCCCGACGGCGTTGCGCGGTGTAATTGCGGATCTGTGCGGCAAAAGTTGGATTGAATTGGAGGCCGGGTTTTTTCTGCACATGACGCGTCCCCAATTCTTCCTCGGCAGCAGCAGTCGCGATCAACAACAGTAGCTCCGCTCGGTCCGGCAGGCGTCGCGCCGGGAAACCGATATGGTTCGTCAGCCAGAGGAGGGTCTTTTGCAAAGGTGTCTGTTCGGTGGCGCTCACGCCCGCATGGTGCGGGGACAGTGACAGCGGAGTCAATCCGCGCCGTGGGCTGAATTTTGACCAATGCAAAGTGCTCCATTCAATTTTGAGTGGGGAAGGGGTTAAAGTTTATGATGCGGTTGTAGCAGGGGCCTCCCGCCGGCGGATGGTGAGCGACTGTTTTGACCGGCGGGACGCCCGTTACTACGGATTGAATCATCGTGAAGTCGTTGGGTCGTACGGTGAAATCAACTTATGGAAGCACTTTTCCCACCCGAAAAATCATCCTGAGCTTTGGGTTGCACCGCGAATGGGGACTCCTACGTTCTTCCGTTCTCATGGCGCTTTTAAGTCTTCTCGATGTCTCTCAAGCATTCGGCGGTCCTCCGGTACTCGACCATGTTAACTTCCAGGTTAACACGGGCGAGCGGCTCTGCTTGCTCGGTCGCAACGGGGCGGGAAAGTCGACACTGATGAAACTGATCGTCGGCGAAATCAAACCTGACACTGGGCAGGTTTTCCGCCAGCCGGGCGCGCATTTCGCGCGGTTGGTGCAGGAAGTGCCCTCGGATCTGACGGGAAGCGTCCACGACATTGTTTCGGCGGGCTTACGCGACGGTGGGCCGCACGAGGAAGATTGGGAGCGGGAAGTTCGCCTTGAGGACCTGATCTCCCACGTCGGACTCGATCCGAATGCGGAATTTTCCGCGCTCTCCGGCGGTTTGAAACGGCGCGCCTTGCTCGCGCAGGCGCTGGCGAGCAAACCCGACTTGCTGCTGCTCGACGAGCCGACCAACCATCTCGACCTCGCGTCGATTCTCTGGCTCGAGGAATTTCTGCTGCAGGAAAAAATCGGATTGTTCTTCGTGACGCATGATCGCGCTTTTCTGAAGAAGTTAGCGACACGCATCGTCGAACTCGATCGCGGCGTGATCACGAATTGGGATTGCGACTACGATACGTTTCTCTTGCGCCGACAGGATCGACTTGAAGCTGAGGAGCGCATGCAGGCACTCGCGGACAAAAAACTCGCGCAGGAAGAGGAATGGATTCGTCGCGGCGTAAAAGCGCAACGGTCCCGCGCCACCGCCCGCATCAATCAGCTGAAGGTACTCCGCGCCGATCGTCGCGCTCGTCGTGAAAAAATCGGCAACGTTACGATGCGCGTCAATGAGGCGATCCCAAGCGGCATGAAGGTTGTCGAAGTGGAAAACATGTCGTTCTCCTATCCTGACGGGAAAGTCCTCGTGCGGGATTTCTCCACGACCATTTTGCGCGGCGACAAGATCGGCCTGATCGGCCCGAACGGCGCGGGCAAGACCACGCTCATTAAACTTCTCCTCGGCCAGCTCGCGCCGTCGGGCGGCCTGATCAAGCACGGGACGAATCTCGAGGTGGTGTACTACGACCAGCTCCGCGCGCAAATCGAGGACGACAAGACCGTCGCCGACAATATCGCCAATGGAAACTCTCACATCACGATCGAGGGGCGCACCCGGCACGTGATCAGTTATCTGCAGGATTTTCTTTTTACGCCGGATCGGGCCCGCACGCCGGCGCGCGTACTCTCGGGCGGCGAACGCAACCGCCTGCTCCTCGCCCGACTTTTCACGAAACCGGCGAATGTGCTCGTGCTCGACGAACCGACGAACGATCTCGACGTGGAAACGCTCGATCTGCTCGAGGATTTGCTCGTGGAATTTCCCGGCACGGTGTTGATCGTGAGCCATGATCGGGCATTTCTCGATGAGGTCGTCACGAGTTCGTTCGTGTTTGAAGGCGATGGTCAGATCAACGACTACATCGGCGGCTATACCGACTGGCAGCACGACAAGGCAAAGCAGGCTGCGGCGTCGGCATCGAAGACGGCCCGTGCGTCGGACACGACCAACGACGCGAAAAAATTTCCCGCGTCTGGAATTGCCGCGCCAACGAAGGGGAGAAAACTGTCCGGCAAGGAGCAAAAAGAATTGGAGTCATTGCCGGCGAAAATCGAGGTTTTGGAAAAAGAGCAGGCTGAACTCACCGCGAAACTCGCCGATCCGTCGTTCTACAAAACGGAAGCCGCAAAATTCACCGAGGTGAAGAAACGCCTCGATACGATCGAACGGGAACATGCCGTGGCGTTCTCCCGCTGGGAAGAATTGGAAGCCGCGCGGAACTCCGGCGGTTGAGTCGAGTGCGTTTGCTGAATGGGCCGCGGGGAAAGCTCCGGTGTCTTTTTAAGGCGATTCGCGCGCATTAATCCGACGGAACGGTGCGCCCAGCAATGGTAGCGGCAGGCGTTCCTGCGTGTCCGAAGCACTGACGAAATCCCACAGGCACGGAGGCCTGTGGCTACGCCGGACTTCATTGCTCAATGAGCACGCGTCAGACTTATGCTTTCGTCTCACTTTAAGAGGCGATCCTCAATAACTGGGCGCGACATCAGGTGATTTCAAACTGAAAAAAGGGGAAAGCCTGATCGGGGAATTATGGACCAGGAGACCCCATTGTGTACGGTTGCAGGCCACTGCAATGGAGCTGCGCGCTATTCTATTCTCGAGCATCCCGGCCAATTTTTTCCACCGGGCACCGAGCGTTTGGCCAAGGACGTCGATGGCCCCGCCGCGACGACAAGACGTTTTGCGTTAAGCCCGGAACAGAGTCCGATACCACCGCTCAATTTTTTTGTCCTATAACCAATAATGAAACAAAATCGTATTCTCATCACCGGTGTCACGAGTTGCCGTAATCGCGGCGTTGAGGCGCTCGTCCTGGCCAAATGCCAGGGTTTTAAAAACCACATTCCGAACGCCAAGGTCAGTATCATGACGCTGGATGAGAATTATGACCGTCTTCGGGTGGCGGGCGTGGCCGATACCATGCCGAACCGGATGAACTATTCCATTCGGGAATCGCGCGGGCCGATCAAATTTATTCGCGGACTGGTGGGCAAGGACTACATTGCCTCGAACCGCGCCGCGATTGCCTCGGCGGCTTGCGTGGTGGTAACGGGTGGCGATATTTTCAGTTCCGATTACGGCAACTTTGAATCGTTTCTTCATCCCCTCCAATTGGCGCAGCAAGCTGGAATCCCATCCGTGTTTCTGGCGCATTCCATCGGTCCCTTCAAAACCAAATCGGAAGCGGATGTCTGGGTGGATGTCGCCCGGAAAGCCGCTCTGATCACCGTCCGGGAGAGCTTGACGCAAAAATACCTGGTTGAATCGCTCGGATTGCCTTTGGAGAAAGTGATCCTCACCGCCGACGTCGCCTTTTTACTGCCCACTCCGGAACCGGCGGCCCTGCGGCAACTCCACGCCTATTATGGCATCGATGGATCAACCCCGGTGGTGGCGCTCGCGACCAGCGAGGGCATCAATCGCTACGCGGGCCTTGAAGGCGGCAAGCACGTGGAATATCTCGTTCAGACCGTGAAAATGATCCGAAATGAACTCGGCGCCAAAGTGCTGCTCATCCCTCACGTACAGGAGCGGGACACGGCGGATGACGACCGTATTCTTACTACGCGTATTCTGAGGGAAATGAATTGGGATCCGGGCGTGATGGCGGCGCATGGTCATCACAGCGCGAGCGAATTCAAGGGATTGATTTCCGGTTGCGACTTGGTGATCGCGGAACGCATGCATGCGGCCATCGCGGGATTGGGCACAGGAATTCCCACCATCGTGATCGGATACTCCGTCAAGGGCCGCGGAATTATCCAGGAGTTCTTCGGCGAGCCCGGTTTGGAGTATGTGGTCCCGAGCGAGGCCTACGCGGACAAAGATGCGAGGGAGGCGAAGATCCGGAACGTGTGGAATCAGCGCGCGTCAATCGCCAGCCAGATCAAAGAAAAATTACCGTTGGTTCGCAGTCGCGCCGATCGCAATTTCGAACTCGTGGCCCAATTGATCAAGTAGGTTAAGACTGGGTACAGCCAAGCCACCCACGGAGCCGCAGCGATCTCGCTGCGGTTTCCTCCCAACCGCGGCGGGTTTGCCATGGCTTCAAGGAGGGAAACTTCCGGGCAAGAATTTCCGACTACAATGGATTTTGAAGGCTCAGCACTTGACCATCGCGGCGGCAATGGCGGGTTCGGCGCCGATCGTGCCGGTGAGTTTTCCGAGGTAACCGGGTGCCTGAGTTGCGCTGACGCTGGCGGTCGCTTTGGCGAGACGCTCGCGGACATTCAGGCGCGTGGCCACATCGGCGTAGTTGGGGCGCGCGAGGAATTCTTCGAGATACTTCGTCTGGCGCGCGCCGATCGTCGCATCGACGGTGCGCTGCGCTTCGAGACGTGCGCGATACCAGTCGCTCGCGAGCAATGACTCGCGGGTGAACAATGCGCGGAAAACCGGATCGTCGGTGCCGCGTCCTTCCCACGTGCCGTCGCGCATGATGTGCAGCAACGCCCGTAAAGGCGGACACGCTTGTTCGATGGAGTTATCCGAGAAATAATTCGTCGCGGCCGCGCGCATCGCGGCGACGATGTTATCCACGCCGTCGGCAAAAACCGCGAGGTCCTGTTTTTCAGGTTGGAGAAATTCTTCGTCGAACACACTGCTGGGATTGCCGAGTACGCGTCCGCAGAAAGTTTGGACAAATCGCGCGGTGATGCGCCAGCCGAGCCGGCTCGCGAGCACCTTCTGGCCGTTGAACTCGAAATCCTTGCAGCGTTCCAGATGTCCCTCGGAAATCAGGTAAGCGGGTTCGCGTTCTGCGGGTGTCATGCGGCACCAGATTTCCGGCACGAGCAAGCTGATGTCGTGATCGACGCGATGATGCGGTCCGACCCAACCCGCAGCGGTCGAAAAAACAGGCAGGCCCGTGAGGACGAACGATGCGAGCGCGGCATTGAGATCGTAGATCGGCGGCAGCGCGTTGAACGGTCCCTTCGTGAGAGCGCCTTCCGAGCCGGCGCCGGTGGTCGACGGCGATTTTCCCGTGAGGCTCGCGATCAAGTCCATGAACGCCTCGGGTAAATCTTGATAATGAATCGGTCCGAAAACGCAGAGCGGCTTGATGTTCGTTTCCGGTGGATTCAAACGGCGGCCCATCAAGATGGACCCGACCGGAAAGGGCGCGGACGCCTCGGCGGCGAGGCGGCGATAAAGGCGTGCGCCGGTCCGGGCGAGATAAGTGGCGCGCGGATCTTCGAGGTCCGGCCGGTTTTGGAGGTAACGCGGGTTTTTCGACGGCTTACCGTCGACGACGCGCGGATGCGAGGGCGAGACCATGAACGCGGGGCGATCAGCCGCGACGAAATCGCGGAAGGCTTTTTGCATCGGCTCAGTGAACGCCTCGAAACCGAGTGCGTCTTCCACGATCAAACGGGCGGTATCGCGACTGAGTGGTTCGTAGTTGGAAAAGAAATGTCCAGGGCGCGAAAAATCCCGCTCGGTGCGTTTATCGTAGCCGCGAACAACGGCGTCGTCTGGGCGCTGGAAAAGACGCAGTTCGCAATTGTGCACGAACTTCAGCGAAGGCTGCGTGACCCACGCCGGCAAACCGGGAACTTGCTCACGCGGAGCGACGGTTGACGCGGTGATGTCG
This sequence comes from Verrucomicrobiota bacterium, assembly GCA_041691855.1. GTDB lineage: Bacteria > Verrucomicrobiota > Verrucomicrobiia > Opitutales > Opitutaceae > Lacunisphaera. The sequence continues at coordinate 13,735 of JBEPTW010000006.1, forward strand.
TCCTCGACCTGGATTTTCTCCGCGGGGAAAAAATCCGAGCGCAACGTGAAGGTGCGCCAGCCGCCCTCGCGAGTGTAGCCTACGCGAAGGTAATGCGTGAGCAATTTCTCGGCATTGTGTTTCAGTTCGTTGCCCGGACGCGCGTTGATCGTGTCGACAGTGAAATGCTTGCGCCAATCCTCGCCCCACTCGGGTTTGTAGAGACGCTTGAGCAGCAGCACGAGGTCGCGGATGGAACGCGGGATCGTGGTGAGCCACTCATTGTACTCCTCGGTATAATCCGGGCTGCGGCTCAACAGTTTGATTACCGAACCAAGTGAACGGTCAGGGCTGAGAATGGAGCGTCGCTTTACGGTGGCGGGAATCGGATTTTTCAGACGGATACTGTAATCGCGCTGGAGGATCGTCTCGACCGCGTCGAGGTCGCGCGCGAGATCGCTGACGAACACCGGCCCGGTGAACATCGCGTCGGCGATGGGTTTGGAAATCTCGGATTTGCCGCCGCCGGAAACGGTGCAGGGCTTGTGGCAAAGCAGGCCTTCGGCGGTCGTGCCGCGCAACAGCCAGCGCTGGCTTTCCTCGGGCTTGGCCATCTCGACCTTGTAACCGGAGGGCAGGACGTACGTGAAACCGGGCAGAAGCTTGAGCACCTTTTCCTGGCCGCTGGCGTCGAGGAAAACGATGCGCTGCGTGCGCAGATCGAATCGCGCATCAGCCGGCACGTAGCGGACGGTGGGGAAGTTTTTATCGCGCGCCCATCCTTCGGGCTGGAGTTCGGCACTGTCGCCGAGGAGCGCGAGGGCTTCGGCGAACGTGTGGGTCACGTCGGGCAGATTCGTGTTGAGCTGGAAGGTTTCGCCCAAGTCGTAGCTCGGGAACACGATCGCGCCGCCGGCATGTTCCTCCTCGGCGCGACCGAGCAGGTTGGCGGCGAAGCTGATCTGGGTCTTTACCTCTTTTTTGCAGTAACCGAAATAATTGTCGGAGATGAGCGTCACGACCACGCCGTCGGTGTCGCGGGCCGTGATCTTGAAGGCGCCGCCGTCGTTGTAGGCTTCCTCGGCGGATTTCCAGCACATGCCATCGCGGCGCTGGCGGGGAGTGGCGTCGGCGAAGGCCGGCAGGCCGAGTTCTTTTTTGGTGAGCCCGTTGAGATGCGTGGCGAGGATGATGCAGCCCGTGTGGCCAGTCCAATGTTCGGGATCGAGGCCCGCGTCGTTTTCCGGCAGGTGCGGATCGCCGGCGTTGCCGAAGATGCTTTCCACGAAATCGAGGTTGGCGACGAGCGCGCCCGGGACGAAGAAGCGGGTTTCCATCGCGCGCACCGGTGTGAAACCTGGCACGGCAGGAACGACGACCGGTCGAAGATGGAGCGAGACAAAACACTCCGCGGGTGTCGCAGCGTCGGCGCTGAACGGCAGGCGCAAGAGCTCTGCTGGCGGAGTGAGGGCCCGCGCGAGCAACCGGCCAAAGACGGCGGAAGGCACGGCTTTCTTGTCGTCGGGAATGGGCAGGCCGCCCTCGGCGACGTGAAAAATTCCCTGCGTGGTCCGGCGGTCGCTGCGCGGATTGTGCAACACGCCCTGTTTCAGGCGGAGCGAGGCGAGAATACTGCTGTGATGTTCGTCGCGACCCGGCGGCAGGGAAAGTCCACGCGCAAGACCGGGGCGATCGAGGACGAGAGTCGTCGCGGGTAGGCGGGGGATTTCGCCGGCGCCCTTGAGGCATTGTGCAATGTAATTCTGAATGCGCTGATCGACGGGACAGAGATGGCTGGAAAGAACGCGGTCCTTCTCGCGGCTCAGCGTCAGGAAATGATCGACGAATGAGTTAAGTCCTTCGCCGCTGGGGAGCTTGACGCCGGGCTGGCCGATTTCATGGAGCTTCAGATTGAGGTAGGCCAGCAATTGCGGGTCGGCGGGATCGGGCGTGATGGGAAGGATTTGGGGACGAGAAGGCATGGTGAAAGGGAGGAAGTAAAAAGGTGCAAACGCACCGAGGGCAACCGAGTAAGCCGGTTTTGGACCACTTGCGGATGAAATTATGCCACAAGCACGCCCCTATTAGGTCGCTTGCGGAGGGTTACACCCGAAACGCAAACGGAGCGAACGATGCGAAAGCCGGGCCGCAATTAATGGAGGGGCGGCGACCTCGCCGTGGGTTTGGGCTGGGCGCGGGCGGATCGCAACGGGGTCGCTGCGGCTCCAGTTGGAACGATGCTGCAATTGGATTTGATCAAAGGTCTTCACCCTATTTTGGCGGTTGTCTCTGATAGTCTATTGTGGATCAGGCCACTTAGTGCTAGCTTGTGGCTGTTCGGCGTTCCCTCCCTTCAGCTTAATTGGGTGAACTCTTAAAACGGTTTGCTCTGCTCTTTGTCTTCTCTGGGTGCGCTTTCTCTTCACGGTTTTATTTTTATCGCGGTGATCGTGCCGGCTTTTGCCGACGGTTTTGCCGCTCGCAGTTAAGCTGCGCCAGTCATCCCGAAAAAATGCGACCGCGATGGCCGTTCCGCTCCGGACGCTTGGTCGCGATTTCCCGGCCATTTAATTTTTCCCGTCATCCCTCATGACCACCTGCGAGACCACCGAAAAATTTCCCGTGGTGATGCTTTACGATCACCTCTCTTCAGTGAACGCGGCGATGAGCACCTTTTCCCATTTGACCGACGAGTTGGCGACTGAGTTCGAACCGGAACTGCGGGTGTGGCGGATGGACGATGCGGCGGCACCGGAATTTATCAGTCAGGCGAATGCGGACATCACGGCGGCGGAGTTGATCATCCTCACGGTCCGCGGGAAACAGCCCTGGCCTGACGCATTTTTGCATTGGAAAGAAGGACCCCGGATCGGTCGGCACGCGGCGATCGCGTCGCCGCAGGCAGTGGTCGCGTTGATCGAGAGTGACGCGGACGGCTTGCCCGTCGCCAGCGAGAGCGGCAACAGCGCGTTGCGATCGGTCGCGACGCAGATTCATCCGGAGGTTTTTGTCCACGAGGCAGACGGCCCGCGAGGCGGAGCGGTCGTTTCGGCGGGAGAAACCTTCGGGGAAGTCCATTCGATTTAGAAAGGGAAGGCCGGCGGATCGTACCGCCGGCACTTCAAAAAATTATTCAGCCAGCAGAGGGTTCATCATGAAAAAGCAGCGCGCAACGAGAGGCGCGGCGTCCGCTTCGGCGCCGGCAAGTGCGATGGTTCAGGGGCACGGGAGAAAATTGATATCCGTCGAACCGACCCAACCAATACTTGAGCGCTGGCGACGGCTCGCTACGGGGTTGCGTGGAGTGCGTTTGTTCCGGGTTACGCTCCCATCGGAGGGGCAGGTTTTTTGGGAAGCGGAATGCACTCTCAATGGTGCGGGCGTTAACCGGCGTTTCGCGAGCGAGCTCCATGCTCGGGCCTGGCTTTCCGTCGCGACGCAACCGCGCATGACCCTGAGTTCGGTGGAAAAACAGGAGATGAATCGTCCGTGCAGTTCATCGTGTTTTGCGGCGGGTGGCTGAGAGTTGCGAGTGTACGCAGGGGATCATGCGCGGATTTTCCTGTTCGTGGGTCGCGCGATTGCCGACGCTGCGGGGAGATGACGGCTGCTCCGACCCAATCCTCTTCCGACGACGCCCAGAGCGTTCCCTCTCGCGTCGTGCATTGCGCCGACGCGATTCCGTGGATGAAGGAACGCGGCGTCATCGCCGGAGCCTGTGCGATCACTTCGCTGCCGGATGTTTCCGAGGTCAGCCTGACGCTGCCGCTGTGGCGGACGTGGTTTCTCGACGCCGTGCGATTGGTGATCGAATCGGTTCCGGCGGAGAGCGCGGCGTTGTTTTTCCAGAGCGATATCAAACACGAGAACGTCTGGATCGACAAAGGCAGCATGGTAATCCGCGCCTGCGAGGATGCGGGCGCACACGTGCTTTTTCACAAGATCGTGGCGCGGCGACAGCCGGGAATGCTGACGATGGGCCGGCCGGGTTACACCCACTTGATCGCCGTGTCGAAGGCCATGAAATGCCCCGACGTATTGCCGATTCCCGATATCATCGTTGATGCTGGACGACAGCCGTGGATCCGCGCGATGGGTATTCGTGCAGCGGCCCATGCGGTTCGTTTCGCTCGGGACCACGTGAGTGCGCAAACAATTTTCGATCCGTTCTGCGGCGTAGGCACTGTGCTTGCGGTCGCGAACTCGCTCGGGCTCGACGCGATCGGCGTGGAGAAGGCAAGAAAGCGCAGCGAGCAAGCACGCGCATTGGCAGTGAAGACGAACGAGCTGTAACCGAAAACGGAGGAAAGGTTGAGCCGGCTGTCTGCTCGAATTACTGGAGCCACGGCGACCTCGCCGTGGTTGGGGAAAGACCGCAGCGGCGTCGCTGCGGCTCCAGGGTGCGGAAGTTGGATTGAACTTTCCGCCGGTTGATGCAGAAGAGAAGTATTCGCATGCCTCAAACCATTATTGTCGAGGGTCTCACCAACCAGGAATTTTTCGAGCGACACGCGGCGCCGGGCCGCATCGGACTGACGGGAGGTCCGGAGTTGATCAACCGGCTCATTAGCCGCGCGCAACGTCACCTCAACGACGCCCACGACTGGAGTCGCTGGTCGCACGCGTTTCTATTTCAAGGACGCCGTCACGACGGACATCACTGGGTGATCGAGTCGGACCTCGATATCAAGACGAAGCACATCCGCCTCGGGGTGCAGGAAAACCGGATGATGAAATATCACGACGACGCATCGAATGCTTCGGTGGCCGTGTTGGATTTCGGCCTGACGCCCGAGCAGGAGCAGCACGTTTTATCGGCGGCGCTTGAACTCGTTTCCGTGGGCACGCGCTACTCTTTGCGCGAGATTGCCGGCACGGTTTGGGCGATGCGCCATCCGAAATGGCAGCCGCGCGAAAACCTGCTGGCGCGGGAGAAGGCGTTTTATTGTTCCGCGTTTGTGCGGCACGTGTTCGGCAAAGCGGGGATTGATCTGGTCGCCGGTATTGCGGAGAAAAATACCGCGCCGGAACACATCGCGACCACATTGGTGCCGCACACGAAATGGATTTTGACGCGCGGTGAAGCACCGGCCAGCCGGGTTCGAAGTCTCGCGCGACGGGTGAAGGCAAAGTTGAAGAAGCGCGATTAATTTCTGGAGCCGCAGCGACCGCGCTGCGGTTGGGGCGGACCACGGCGGGGTCGCCGTGGCTCCAGGGTTGGAAATCAGAATCGCGGTAGGGCTTTTGTCCGACGTTTATCCACTGTTGGCGTTCAGCCGGCGGGACTGTTTTCCGAGGACCGCGCGAGCATGCGGGAAAGATAATTTTGCTCGGGCCCGACGCGGGCGAGTTTCAAAGCGCACCGGAAATTTTCCGCGGCGGCGTGAGCGTTGTTTAGCCGCCAGTGCAATTCCCCGCGAACGGCGTGGAGTAAATAGTGTTCCTTGAGCCGTTCGAGCTGCGGAATCTCAGCCACGGCGTTCAATCCCGCTTGCGGTCCGTGCAGGTTGGCGACGGCGACGGCGCGATTGAGCGCGACCACCGGCGATGGCTTGAGGCGATGGAGTTCATCGTAATGACGCACAATCCTCGCCCAATCGGTCGCCGCATAGTCGGTGGTCGTGCAGTGGATCGCTGCGATGCCGGCCTGAAGGTGGTACTCGCTGAGTTCGTTTCCAGCGGCCGCTTCGCCGAGTTGAATCAAGCCGCGTTCGATCAGCGAACGATCCCACTTCAAACGATCCTGATCATCGAGCCGCAGTAGTTCGCCGTCTTCGTCCAATCGCGACGGAAAGCGCGCTGCGGTGAGCAACATGAGCGCGAGCAACGCGTGCGTGCGCGGGGTGCGTCCGGCCGGATGGACGATGAGGAGCGAGGTCAACCGGATCGCTTCGCGACAGAGGTCTTCGCGTAACAGGCGGTCCCCGGTCGATGCTTTGTAGCCTTCGTTAAACAGCAGATAAAGTGCTGAGAGCACACCGTCGAGGCGCGGCGCGAGTTCCGGACCTTCGGGGATGACGAAACCGATATTGGTCTCGCGCACGCGCTGCTTGGTCCGTGTGAGTTGTTTCTCGATCGCCGCGTCGCTGGTCAAAAAAGCCCGCGCAATTTCCGTAGTGCTGAATCCGCAGAGCACCTTCAGCGCAAGCACCACCTGGGCGTCCGCCGCGAGTGAGGGGTGGCAACAGACGAAAAGCAGCCGCAGCGCGTCGTCGCGGATTTCGTGCGCCGCTTCGAGAGCGACGGCGGGCGTCGCATAAGTTTGCTCGATGTGCGTGATGATGGCCGGTTCCTTCGCACTCGACATGCGTTGGTGGCGCAACGCGTCCTTCGCGAGGTTCATCGCGACGCGGGTGATCCACGCGGAGGGATTGGCGGGCACGCCGCCCATCGACCACGAATGGAGTGCGCGCAGCATGGCCTCCTGCGCGACATCTTCGGCGAGGCTCAAGTTGTGCACGCCCAGCAGCCGAATCAACGCGCCGTGCAACCGGCCGGTTTCGTGACGGAAAAAATTCTCCACCAAACGCGCGGGCTGCGTCTGGGCAACGGCCGCATCTGTTGCGGCCGGATTCGCCGCGAGCGATTTGATCTCGGCGGGCTCCACAGAAGTTACGCTTGCGACACGGTGGTGGCGGCGGGCCGGTTGGCGTTCACGCCCAAGTGGCACTCGGCGGTCATCGAACGGATTTCGATGATTAAACCGTAAGCGAGGCCGGGATGCCGTTGCGCAATCTCGGTGGCTTCCTCCAGTCCCCTGACCATTAATTTAACATAGCCGCCGATCGCTTCCTTCGCCTCGGCAAATGGCCCGTCGACGACGCGGGCACCGGCGATTCCGGAAACGATCCGCGTTTCGAGTTCCAGCGGCTGGCCTTCCACGGCCTTGCCCGCGGCGGCGAGGTCGTCGTACCACGCATTCCAGCGGGTGACCAGTTGCTGACGCTGTTCGGCCGAGAGATGCTGGTGCGTCTCAGGACCGGAATTGCGGAAAAACAGCAGGTAAGGGGAGGAGGCGGGATGGATTTCCATGTTGAAGTGCGGCGTGGCGGTTGAAGTGAGTTTCGAGGTTCTTCTTTTACGACGAATCGCGACGCCCCAAAAGGACATTTTGGTGAAAAATAGAAACATTGTCCGGCCCGCGCGGGTCTGTTCGTTGAGAAGGTGACGCAGGCAACCCACCCAAATGCACCCATCAACTGCCGCCATTTCCGAACGCGAACTCGTCCTCAGTCGGGACATTGAGGTCCCGCGCGACCGCTTGTTCAAAGCGTGGACCACTCAGCTTCCGTTGTGGTGGGGCCCGCATGGCACGACCACCCCGGTGTGTGAAATGGACCTCAGGCCCGGCGGAATTTTTCGCACAATCATGCGCGCACCGGACGGCGCGGAATTTTCCACGCGTGGCGTATTTCTCGAGGTGGTGGAAAATGAGCGGATCGTCTTTACCGATGCCTACGGTCCAGGCTGGACGCCGGCGCGGGATATTTTATTTACGGCGATCATTACATTCGAAGAGATTTCGGCGGGACGAACGAACTATACGGCCCGGGCGTTGCACTGGACGGTTGCCAGCCGGGACAAACACGAAAAAATGGGTTTCCATCAAGGCTGGGGCGAAAGTCTCGACCGGCTGGTGGCGATCGCAACCAGAGCTTGAATTAATTTTATGAAAACTCCTCCCACTACAACTGCAGGCACCCCGGTGAATAAATCATTTACGCGCCACTTTCCCACCGTCGCACGAATCCTGATGGGAGTTCCGCTCGTGATTTTCGGACTGAATGCGTTTTTCGATTTCATCCCGCAACCGACGACCCCATTGCCCGAAGGAGCGGCGGCGTTTGCGGGAGCACTGATGAAAACCGGTTACATGATGCAACTGATCGGAGTCACCCAGCTGATCGTCGGATTTTTTCTCGTGATGAATCGCTTCGTTCCTCTCGCACTCGCGTTGTTCGCACCATTCATGGTCAACAGTCTGGCGTTTCATGGTTTTCTCGAACACTCCGGCTTGGGGATGGCCATTGTTTTCGCCGCGCTTGAGCTCTTTCTTGCGTGGTCATATCGCGCCGCTTTCCGGCCGATGTTGGCCTCGCGCGCTTATCCGTGCTAAAAAATAAATCCGTACCTTGTTATGATCGCTAAAATACTCCTCGCTCTGGCTGTCCTTCTCGGCCTCTTTCTCGGTGTCGCGGCCCTTCAACCGGGCGAATTTAAGGTCGAGCGCAGCACCACGGTCTCGGCCTCTCCTGCGCTCGCTTTTGACCAAGTGAATGATCTGCGAAATTGGCAGGAAATTTCACCTTACACGAAATTGGATCCCACGGCCAAATACACTTTCAGCGGCCCGCCCGCCGGGGCCGGAGCGGCACTGGCTTGGGCCGGTAATAGCGAGGTCGGACAAGGCAAGATGACGATCACCGAGAGTCGGCCCGCCGAACTCGTCAGGATACGGCTGGATTTTGAAAAGCCGTTCAAATCGATTTGTTACTCGGAGTTCGCTTTTCGTTCCATGGGTACTGGCGCCGCCCAGACATCCGTCACTTGGACGATGACAGGGAAAAAAGCGTTCGTGATGAAAGCCGTGGGCCTAATCATGAGCATGGATAAAATGGTCGGCGGCCAATTCGAGGAAGGACTGGCCAACCTGAAATCCACGGTGGAAGCCAAAACCAAAAAGTAGTTGCGACAGGCGTTCCTCCGATGACTGAAACAGTTTCCGATAAAACCTTGTTGCACGAGCTCGTGCAACTTCGCGCGGAGCTCGTGGAGCTCGCCTTTACCATGGATCGACGCGGGCGTTTGGAAGCCGCAGATGTGGCGATGATGGTTTCCGCGCGAGTGGGCGAATTGTGCGAGGCCTATCAGAACGATCGAACGGCGCGCGCTCTGGTGCATTCGTGAGGGTGAATCCGTGAAAGTGCGCTCCGTTCTACGAACAACGTTTGGTGCTGCGAGTTTGTCATCGTGCGGGATCGGGGTTGCGGAAACTCAATTGCGCGCCACGCTGCGAATTTCTCCTGATTCTACGCTGATCTCCCTCCCAATGAAGAAACTGTTTTTTGTCGCCGGTTTGAGTCTGCTGCTCGCAGGCTGCCAAACCTTTAACGAAACTGCTGCGCCTGCGCCTGCTCCCGTGTCGGCAGCCGCTTCTCCGACTGTGGAGGGGAAAAACTCCGATCGCTTCTGGCCGGCGGATGGCATTTTCCAAGCGAAGGGGCGCACCTCCTCGTGGTCGGGCTTTCGCGCGAACGCCATCAAGCGGCGTACGCTTTTCGAGCAGCAGCGCGAGCAGGATCAGGATGGCATCGTTTTCTTCGGCGATTCGATTACGGAAGGCTGGCACACGTTGAAGGAAGACTTTGCCGGTTTGGGTGTGAAGGTGGTGAACCGAGGCATCGGCGGCGATACAACGCCTAATCTGCTTTACCGTTTGCAGGGCGACGTCCTGAGCTTGCACCCCAAGGCGATCGTCCTGCTGATCGGCACGAATGACCTGGGTGAACACACCACGCCCGCGGATATTGCGGCGAACCTCGATGTGTTTCACGACCGTGTACGCGCGGCGTATCCGAAAATTCCCATGGTATGGTGCTTGGTCATGCCGCGCAAAGGCGACGACACCTATCCGGATCGGATCAGAGAACTCAACGCGCGGATCTACGAGCTCGCGGCGAGCGATCACCACTTGATTGTGTGCGATACATTCACTCCGTTTGCGCAAGCCGACGGTTCTTCGAAACCCGAGGATTTTGTCTCTGATCGCCTTCACCTCAATGCGGCTGGCTACGCAGTTTGGAAGAGTGTGCTTTATCCGATCTTGGAAGGCTGGGATCTCAACGTCGCAAAGTAGTTTCGTGTTTGTCCGCCGATTCTTCACTGGAGCCGTAGCGACCCCGCTGCGGTTTTGCGCGAAGCAAGCCGAAGTGCGCTGAGGGCAGCCCGCCGCAGGTATGGTTGGTATTGTAGCGACAGGCGTCTCGCCTGTCGGATTGGTTCTCGCCATCCCACAGGCCGGAGGCCGGTGCTGCGATTTTCGGCCGGTCGGCACCTTCGTTTTTAAAAAAACTACGGACTGTTTTTTTCCGCTTCGACGGGCTCCGTCACCGGCGGCGCTGCGCCAAAGCGGCGATAGCGTTGGGCGATCAATCGATAGAATTTTGCGCGTTTTCCCGGTGGCAAAATCGCGGCGATTCGTTGCGCTGCGGCGCGTAATTCGGCCGTGGCTTGCGTGGCGGCCTGCGCCCGCACGCCTTTCAAATTAGTGTCGGTCTGGGCGAGGATGGTTTGGACCTGTTCGGATTCCCCTGGGGTCAGGTGAAGATTTTTTGTGAGATCGGCGCCGATGCGATCAATGGCGCGCTCAGCCGAACCACGGTTCGAGGCCGGATTTTGCAGGACGTGGCGAAAATACTGAATTCCGCCCCACGCCATACCAGCGGCGCCGACCCCAACACCGAGGATGAAAATTGCGGCGGCGACGAGCCAGCCGCGCCATGGGGATGACGATTCGCTCATGACGAACCTCCCACGGCGCTGTCGAGCAACTGGACCCAAGGGAGCGTCTGCCACGAATCCCACACTTGCCACGTGGCGATCAGCGCGAAAGCAGCAGCCCCGGCCAAGCACGCCGGAATGACGGCCCCCGACGAAAACAAGTGCGAGAATTCCGCGGCCCACCCAGTGGGAGTGGTTGCAACTTGAACCTGCTGAATAGCGCGCAACGAAGCGGCCAGATCGGCGGTTGGACCGACGTCGCCGCGCGCGCGGGTCAGTACATTTTCCCAGCGGGCATCTGGATCAGGTGGGGAGTTTTTCATGGTGAGTCGTTAGGTTTGAAAAGGGCACGCAATCGTCGGCGGGCACGCCAGGCGCGTAATTTTGTGGCCGTGATCGTCCAGCCATATTGGGCGGCAATATCCCCGAGACTCCAGCCTTCGAGGTGGTGAAGGGTGAGCAACGCGCGTTCGTCGGGCGGCAGTTGACCAAGCAAGGTTTTGACTTCGTTGGCTGCGCTGCGACTCGCCGGATCGCCGCCCGGGTCGATGGCTTCGGGTTCGGGTAAATCGCCGGGAGCCGCCATGGGGTCAACGGTCCACCTCCGCCGCACGACTTGGCGTCGGAAATAATCGCGGCCGGTATTGCTGGCAATGCGCAGGAGCCAGTGGGCGAACGGTTGCTCTCCGCGCCAGTTGGGAAGTCCGCGAACCATTCGCAAAAAGGTGTCTTGCACGAGATCGTCGAGATCGGTGCGGCTTTTGACGAAGCGCCAGAGCAGACGCGACACGGCGGCGTTATGGCGTTCGACGAGCAGCGCCATCGCCGCCCGGTCGCCTTTTCGCGCGCGTCCCGCCCATTCAGCGTCGGGATCGATCGAAGCGATTGCGGAAACCGGCGGGATTTCCGGTTTATGGTTACCATCCGTTGCATTTTCGGAAGCGGGTTTCAAACGGTGCGACGAAACGAAGCGGTAGTTTGAGTCCCGAAAGAGTTAAGGCGAGGGCGCATTCTGCGAGGTGCGGACGAAGTCGACTGGGGTGCAGTGCGGGCCGGCGGTGCGGCGTTTTACGGGGTGGGTGGAGGAGTCTTGGTGGTGGTCACGGTACGATCGACGGTGCCGTTTTGTTTGGTAACGGTGACGTCTTTTTCGAGCGTTCCGCCGTTCGGGCCGGTTTTGGTGACGTCGCGGGTGAAGCCATCAGCCGTTTTCGTTTTCGTCGAGTCGTCGGTCGAGGTTTTGCCGTTGAAGCCGGTGTGTTCCTCCGTCGTGGTTCGTCCGGTGGCCGTCTTTTCGCTGCTCATCGTGGAGCTCGCGGTTTTGCCGTCGGCGAGGGTGGTGTGGGAAGAGCCAGTGATATTTCCCGTCGAATCGGTGGTGCGGCTGGCTTCGCGCGTGCTCACTTTGCCGGTCGGGCTGGTATAGGTGGAAGTTTTCTCAACCTGTCCGGGTGACCGCGTCACCTGCCGATCAAGGGTGCCGTTGCGTGTTCCGGAGAATCGGCCGGAATGCTGCCGGGCGAGAGCATGGGTGGGAGCGATGAAACCGGAAATCGCGACCGCGAAAACGGTGGCGGCAATAGCGGAGAAATGAGAGGTGGTTGTCATGGGACGAATGAGTAGTTGGTTCTCCTTCTTAAACGCATCAGACGCGTTTTGGTTTCGTCGAAATTCGGCCGAATTTCGTGATGCAAACAAAGCCGCGGAGCGTGGATTTTACGGCCTTTTACCGGGCGGTGGATCGGACTGGCTGGCGTGATGATTGATCAGATCTCCTTTTCCGCGCCAATCGCGCGCGCCCAACGCTGAGCCATCCGTCTCGGCGGAATTCAACTCAATTAAAATTCGGTTTCCGCTCGGAGTTCTTCTATTGGGAATCGGGGCCGTATTATTGGCTGATCGGCGCGAAGCTGATTCGGATTGCCCACGGGATTAGCGGTGCAATTTATCTTATCGGCCGGCTCAGACTAAATTCTTCTTGAAGAATTCGATCGTTCTTTTCCACGACAATTCAGCTGCGGCCTGATCGTAGCGCGGCGTGGTGTCGTTGTGAAAACCGTGGTTCACACCGGGATAAATAAAGGCCTCGTATTTTACCCCCGCCATCTTGAGTGCTGCTTCGTAGGCGGGCCAGCCGGCATTAACGCGCGTATCGAGGGCCGCGTAGTGGAGCAAGAGCGGGCATTTAATTTTGGCGGCATTTTCCGCTGAGGGCTGACCACCGTAATAAGGCACGGCGGCCTTCACGAGATCCGGCAGACGCCAGGCGAGGGTGTTGGCCATTCCACCGCCAAAACAAAATCCGGTTACTCCGACCGTTCCATTGCAATCGACGTGGACGTGCAAAAATTTCGTGGCTGCGACGAAATCCTCGGTGATCTTTTTGCCATCGAGTTTTTGCTGCATCGCCCGTCCGGCATCGTCATTGCCGGGATAACCGCCCAAGGGATAAAGTGCATCCGGTGCGAAGGCGACAAATCCGGCCAAAGCGACGCGACGCGCAACGTCCTCGATATACGGATTCAGTCCGCGATTTTCGTGCACCACGATTATGCCGGGTAACTTGCCGGTCGCGCCCGCCGGTTTGGCGAAAAGCCCCCGCATCTCGCCACTGCCATCGGGCGACTGGTACTTGAGATAAGTCGACGTGACGCGGTCATCGTCTTTTGGTACTTGGGCGGCAAACGCATACTGCGGGCTGAGCATTTCGAGCAAGGCCGCTGCAGTCAGTCCACCCACGGCAAATTTTGTTGCGCGTTCCAGAAATCCGCGCCGGTCGATCTGGCCGTGGACATAATAGTCGTAGAGATCGAGCAGTTCCTGATCAAATTCCTGGGCGGTCCGTCGGTCCATGGGAGTGAGGGGATTGAAGTTGCGCAACGAAAACGACGATTTCAGCGAACGCAGGTTTCGCGCGGACGCAAATTTCCGCTTGGCGCCGAACTCGTCGTGCTGGTTTTTATTCCGTTTTGGGCAACGGGTGCACTGCGCGAAAGCCCACAGCAAAACGATTCCACGTGTTGATGACGCCAATCACCAAGGTGAGTTTGACGAGTTCGTTTTCGGTGAAATGACTTCGCGCCAACTCATATACGGCGTCTGGCGCTCCGGAATCCGCGATCAAGGTGATCGCTTCCGTCCAGGCCAGTGCGGCGCGTTCCCGCTCGGTGTAGAGTGGCGATTCCCGCCAGGCGGCGAGCAAATGAAGGCGCGCTTCGGTTTCGCCTTGGGCGCGAGCTTCCCGCGTATGCATTTCGAGGCAAAAGGCGCAGCCGTTGAGCTGCGATGCCCGGATTTTCACCAGTTCGGTCAGCGAGTGTTCGAGGCCGCAGTCGCGGGAATAATTTGAGAGTGCCCGCATTGGGCCAAAAACTTCCGGCGCGGCTTTATAATGATCGAATCGTGGTTGCATATGAATCTCTCGATGGAGGGTTTGTTTATTGAATGCGGCAACGTAGTAAGGCGTGACATGACTGGCGCGGGAATAAAAAAATGCGACCCTGGCCCCGCCCACTTAACCGGACTTTCTCCCGCTGGAGTTTCAAGACTTCTCGGCCGTCGCCCCCATTTCCGGGAGATGCTCGGACAAGCGTTCCAGCGTTTGTTTGGCCCCTTCCAGTGCGCCGAATTCCTTCACCGTGAAGTCGCGCTCCTTCGTTGATGGAAACACCATGCGAATGGTGAGTTTCGTTTTCCCGGTTTCCGCCACATCGAAACTCCACGTTGCCACGAAATGTGCGCCCGGCCCGTTTTCGCGTCCGCCGTCCTGAGAAAAAACAATTTTCTCCGGCGCGATCACTTCCTTGAAAACGCTTTTGTTGGGGTAGTTGGAACCGTCCGGACCGTGCATGGTCAGAATCCATTCGCCGCCGGGCCGCACATCCATCTTGTGGACGGTCGTCGTAAATCCGCGCGGTCCCCACCAGTGAATGACGTGCCTGGGATCGGTCATGGCGCGCCAGACGAGTTCGCGCGGGGCGTCGAACACGCGCGAGATGAGGATTTCGCGATCAGGATTATTGTCTGCCGTTGATTGGGGTTTCGCGATCATAATTGAGAATTGGATTGATCTGCAGTGGGTTTAATATCTTGGAGCTTGTCGCCCACCGTGAGCGGAGCCGAATGGCCCCGGCTTGGATTGGAATTGTGGGAGAGAGCTTGCTTGTAACGAACGGCTTTGGGGAATAACTCGCGGCTTGATCCTGAGTCTTTCACTTCAGATGAGCGGCAAGGCGATCAAGGCATTGCGACCAGCCGCCTTTGTGTCCATCGCGCGAGGCAACCGATTCAAACCGCGACTGTCGGAGCACCATTTTCGTCTTCTTGCCGTGGTCCGACAGTTTCACCGTCACGACCGTCTCGTGACCGCGTTTGCCATCTTCTTCCCAAGCTTGGGTGAATTCAACCAACTCATCTGGCACGATTGACCGGTAGACGCCACTCAACCAGCAATCGGTTCCGTCCGGCGTCCGCATACACGAGCGCCATTTGCCGCCCGGACGCAAATCGCCCTCGGAAAATGGAATCGTAAATCCCTTGGGCGCACACCACTCGCGGAGATGTTCGTTCTTAGTCCACGCTTCAAACACGAGATGGCGTGGCGCGGCAAAGATCCGCGTGATTTCGAGCACACGATTGGCGGGCTCCCGTTTGGATTCAGGCTTTTTTGGCGGCATGTTTTTTCTCCTTGGATTGTAGTTGTTTCAAATATTCGCCGAGGCGGTCGAGACTTGCCTCCCAATGCCGACGGTAATCCTCCAGCCAATCGACCGCCTGTTTCATCGGCTCCGCCTTGAGCCGGCAGGGACGCCGCTGCGCGTCGCGCGCCCGTTCGATCAATCCGCTGCGTTCCAGTACGCGTAGGTGCTTCGAAATCGCCGGCAGACTCATGTCGTGCGGCGCGGCGAGTTCCAGCACCGTGGTTTCGCCGGAAGTGAGCCGGGCGAGGATGGCCCGACGAGTCGGATCGGCAAGAGCGGCGAAAGTGAGATTCAATTGGTCGGATACTTCCTGGGGCGGGGGCTTTCTCATATTTAACCAAACGGTTAAATTAAAATCAGGAGCTGTCAAGGGTGCTTCCAGGTTTACCTTGGGGCAGCCGAACGGAAGGGCGGAGCCCACACTTTAAAAGTATCCTGGTGTTCGGATTGGAAATATTCGGTGAACCAAAGACTGCCGAAGCGTTCCAATAGTTGGGCGGCGCGTCATTCCACTTTTAAACGGGCGGGGATTTGCGGCGACGTCCGTCATTTTTGTGCCTGCCGAAGACCAACTCCTGCAATGTCAACTGTGCGGCAAAGCGCACAGCGCGCCGCTATTGAAAACCGGGCAACGGGCAATCTGTACTCGCTGCGGCACCGTCATGGCCGAGCGAGGTCGCTTGGGCCGGCAGGCGGCACTCGCGTTTGCACTGGCGGGATTGATTCTCGCGATTCCCGCCGCGCTTCTGCCGTTCGTCACCCTCGGTAAATTTGGACGCGAACGGACGACGATCCTCACCGATTCTTTTCAAGGTTTCTGGGCGCACGGTTTTGAGTCGCTTGGCATCTGGGTTTTATTGTGCGGAGTCCTTGCTCCGATCGGCCTGCTGACTCTGCTGGTGGCGGTGCTGTCCACAGACCGGCATCCGGCTCTCCAAAATCTAAACCGGCAGTTGAGACGCTGGGCCCATGGAGTGGAATACTGGGCCATGCCTGAAGTCCAAGTGCTCGGGGTGATGGTGGCTTTTTTCAAATTGGGCGACGTGGTCCAGGTTTTTGTGGGTCCGGGACTGTGGTGTTACGGCGCGATGTCGCTGTTCACTTTGCTCGCTTGGCGCCGGTTTAATCTTCAGCCGCGGCAGGAACGCGTCGCGCTCCTCTCGGGCCGCGCATCGTCATGAGCGAAACCGTTGCAATTTCACCGGGTTCCACTCCGCAGTCAGCGGCGCTCGCAACCGCCGCTGTCGTGATGCTGTTTCCGGCTTATGCGTTGCCGGTGATGCATCTTGGTATCCTCGGACAGACCGCGTCTGACACGACGATCCTCTCGGGTATTGTCCAACTGTGGAGGCAGGGTCTCGGCGGGTTGGCGGCGATCGTTTTCACCGCGAGTTTTTTGGTGCCGCTGTTAAAACTCGGTGGTCTGGGCTGGCTGCTGCTAGCCGCGTCCCGGAAGAAAAGTAAGGCCAACCCGCGCCGGCTAACGCGGGTCTATGCAGCCATCGACTTCATCGGGCGCTGGTCGATGCTCGACGTATTCCTGGTCGCGTTTCTTTCGGGAGCGGTCCGCTTCGGAAAGCTTGCCTCCGTTCACCCCCGTCCCGGCGCGGTGGCTTTTGGCGGAGTTGTCGTCCTGACGATGCTCGCCACTCATCAATTCGATCCGCGCGTGCTTTGGGCGGAAGCGCGGCGATCTGACGCCAACAACGCCGTTAAAATTTAATTACCCAACCCGCGTAATCGTCCATCGACCGTTGTTTAAAAAATGTCCGTCCCCGCCGCCAAGCTTTCCCGTTTCCCCCGGATTCCACTCATCTGGGTGGTTCCCATCATCGCGCTGGTCGTCGCCGCTTGGATGCTGATGCGCGAGTGGCGCTCGCATGGAACGGAAATCACGGTCGAATTTGCCGAAGGTTCCGGAGTGGAGCCGCGCCAGACCAAACTGGAATACAAAGGCGTAACCGTCGGCGAAGTGGAGGAGATCGGACTTGCGAAGGACTTGAAGCACGTCGTCGTTCGTCTGCAATTGCGGCGCGATGCGAAAGCCATTGCGCGCGAGGGAGCGCAATTTTGGATTGTGCAGCCCGAGATCGGTTTTGGCGGGATCAGCGGATTGGATACGCTCTTGAGCGGAGCGCACATGGGCGTGCGGCTGGGTGACGGTGCGTCGACCACGGATTTTCGCGGACTCGACTCACCGCCGGTGCAGGAAAACATTGAGGAGGGGCGCGCCTTTGTCCTGCGGACCGACCGGCTTGGCGGATTACAAGTGCACGCACCGGTTTTCTATCGCGACGTGAAAGTGGGCGAAGTGGAATCGGCGCGACTCGCCGACGACTCGACTGGCGTGTGGATTCGGATTCGCGTGCAAACGGCGTACGCGGCACTCGTGCGCACGAACACCCGATTTTGGAATGCCGGCGGTTCCCCTTTGCAGATCAGTCTGTTTGGCGGCGGCTCGCAGAAGAAATCATTGCAGTCGATCATCACTGGAGCGGTGGCGTTTGCCACGCCGGAGGAGACGGCCGAAGCAGCGGAAGATGGCGCCCAATTTCCCCTCGCGAGCGATGCCGATAAGGACTGGTTGAAGTGGTCACCGCATATTCCGATCAACGCCCCCGAACAGGCCCCCGAAAAACCCGCGCCGGCGAAAGTCATGCCCGGCCTCATCGGTGGGTAAATGAGCCGCGGAGTTCCCGGCTCAGCGACGGTCTCGGGGTGAAGTGCCGTTCAACCAACGAGTCGGAAAAATAAAATTGTTTTGATCAACGAGAATGTGCCTTTGACGCACCCGCCAAGCAGACGGAGCGGGATATGATCTGAATCATCGTATGCACGATCTGCGCTCAGCATTTTCCGTGTTTAAAAGGGCGTAATTGCGCGTACTGGCAAAGGTCGGGTCCGTTGCGTGCTAGAAAGGGGGCATGATTAGGTATTTGATCTACCCTCGATGCGGACATCAAATGTCTGGGCGCGTCCCGGCTTCACTTTCTGGCATCGCGAACAATCGCGCATGGTTCAGGCGGCTTCAGATCGGGCTGTGATCATCTTCGAATCACGATGAAATTTTCGCGTGAAGGGATGAGTCTAACGTGGAATCGCAGCGACTTCGCTGCGATTTTGCCAGAAGACGCGGGGGCGCCGCGGCTCCAGTGCGTGCCCGCCTAAATTTGCGAGTACGGTTTTGGCACGACGAAGCGCGAGGTGTTGCGTGAGGTAGCATCGGCGTATTTGGGCAGGTCTCTCATCGCGACCCAGCGCGGGTCAGCGCCAAATGTTTTCCAGTTGGCGAGGTGCGTGGCGAGATCGACCGCGCCGGTGAGATAGCGCAAATGGGGTAAATCGGGACCGGCAAGCGCCTGACCATAGAACACCGGGCTCATGCCGAGGTCCTTCATCAGGGCGATCTCACCGTCATTGAACATCGCCATTTTATTGAGAGCCTTAAGTTCGCTGTGACTTTCGTAGTCGCGTAATTCGAACACGCGGGTCGACGTGCGATTGCGGGAGAACACGGGAAGTTCGAGTTTGGGTAATCCCGCGAAGGCGCGGAGGAACCAACTGTCGATTCGCTCAAATGCAGGATTGGCTTTTGGCGCGTTGAGATAGTCTGCGCCGGCTTTTTGCACGGTGGGATCAGTGTTGAGATCAGCGCTGATCTCGACGAACGAGTCGAGCGTCGCGTGGGGAATCAGCACCCAAACAGGCGAATCGGGCTTTGGTGTCGAGGTGGCGGTTTCCTTGTGTACGTCGATCTCGGTGAATACGCCGACGTTTTTCACGCCGCGCGTGTCGAGGGCCGGCAGAAACGCGTGCTCAAGATAGGCGTCGAGGAGAGCGGGATTGGCATCCGATTTAAGCCGCGATCCGGCATGCAGTTTGTAGCAACGCAACTCGTAGTAATCGCGCTCGATCCCGGCGCTGGGTGTGGCGGTAAGCTTGGACGCGAGTGCGGTCGAGGCGGAGGCGGCGAGAGTGCTTTTCAAGAAGGTACGGCGATTGAGGTTCATGATTTTTGGAGGCGAGGTTCAAGGGCCTACGAACTAACAGCTGGCCTTTACTGTGATGGTTTTTGCGCGGATGCCAACGGAGAAACCTACAGCGCAATTGGGATGAGAATTTTTGCGAGCGGCGTTTGATGCTTTGCTCGTCGCGTCGGAGTGAGCTTGGCTGAGTGGTATTCAAAGAAATTAATCGAACTCGCTGACGACGGAAGGAGAGGGGAAATCATCACTGTGCCGCATCAAATTTGCGGGCAGGCGCATGTTGAAGGCTGTATCTGTTTGCTCACGACGGATGACGAAACGACGAGCGACTATTGGTTGACGCGGGTCGATGCAACGACGGCGGTTCCAGAGTTCGAGGATCTGGCGCGCATTCCGTTCGCGGCGCGCGCTCGCTTTTGACGGCAAGAATTTTTGGACGAACCATCGCGAACAGAACGAAATCGTGTGTTTCGCCCAGACGTGATTACTTAAGGCGCCAAGGCTGGCACGGGTTTGGCGTTGGGCCAAAAAGAAAGGTCGTTCGTTGCCACGTAAACAATCATGGCGACCAGAATGAAAAACGCTCCGACCCAGAAAAACGGACTGTGATGGATGGGCCGTTTGCGCCGTGAACGGCCGGTGTGGGCGTCACCCTCCGGATGGGGACGGCCGTGTTGTTGGAATTGAGGATTGTCCATGAAGGGCAGGGAAGGTCTATGGACCGTGGTCGGCGGGAAAAGTAACTGGAATCTTCACTGCGCAAAATTAAACTATGGTCTGTGCTGAAATGCCTCGCGCTTCCCCTGAGGCAGGATCACTGGTCGAGTATGCCCCTCTTAAATGTAGTTCTCACACTTGTCGTGGTCGGTGTCGTCCTCTGGTTGATCAACACCTACATTCCGATGCAGTCGACGATCAAGAGCATCTTGAACATCGTCGTCGTGATCGTGGTTGTTCTCTGGCTGCTTTACGGCTTCGGCATCATCAGCGGCTCCGGCAGTGTGCACATGCCGGTGGTAAAGTAGGCATCCTCGTTTCCAGTTCACCGTCGGCCGCGCCGAATTATCGGCGGCCCTTAATTAATTCGGGGCGGGCTGTAGTTTGATGACGCTTTTGATCGCCGCGAGCAGGGCGGCGTCGTCGAAGGGTTTTAGCACATTACCGACAGCGCCCATTTTAGGAAGGAGGGGAACCACGGTGTGATCGGCGCGAGAAGTGAGCATGATGACAGGTATGTCCGCGAGTTCGGGAGCGGCTTTCAAACGCCGGAGTGTTTCCACTCCACCCATGACCGGCATACTTATGTCGAGGAGAATCAAGTCGGGCCGGACGCGTTCGATGGCAAAGAATGCCTCAAAGCCGTTGGTCGCGGTGGTCAATTCGCAATCGAATCCGGCGAGTGCTTTTTCCACGAGGGTGCGGACGGCCTTCGCGTCGTCGACGGTGAGAATGGTGGGATGCATTAAAGTCGTGAAGAGTAAGCTCTGAGGTCCTCTCATCGGGCACTCATTTTGCCTGAACAAACGAACTGCGGTCGGGCGCGCTCCGGCATTCGATTAGCGCACGTTTTCACCGGACACGCGGCGCCCCGGGCGTCACCAAACGAGCAATCCGCCGGCAAACGTGAGTCCTGCGCCGACGCTGCAAAAAATAATTTTCTCGCCGTCGGTGAAAATACCTTCTTCCGCCGCCCAGCCGAGGGCCATCGAAACGCTCGCGGCGCTCGTGTTACCGTAGCGATGAATCGTCACGACGAACTTATCGTAGGGAATTCCGACGCGGCGGCTGACGGCCTTGAGAATGCGTTCGTTGGCCTGATGCGGGACAATCCACGCGATGTCGTCAGGCTTCAGATTTTCGCGCTTCAGGGTTTGTTCGATCTGCTCGGCAAAGCCGACGACGGCGTGCTTGAAGACGGCAGCGCCGTCCATTTGGAGATAAAAGTGTTCGAGATCGACGCTGCCGCCTGTTTCGGGCCAGGGCATGCGCGCACCGCCGCCCGGACGTTGGATCGCGGTGAATTGATCGGCATCGCCGGACAACCCCATTGCGTGCAAACGATGTCCGCCTGATTGGGCGGTGAGAATGGCGGCGCCCGCGCCGTCACCGAAGAGGAACGCGGTGCGGTGGTCCTGCGGGTTGGTGATGCGCGAGAGAAGTTCGGCAGTGACCACGATCAGGTTTTTCGCGGTTCCGGCGAGGATGAAGGCGCGACCCACTTCGAGGGCGTAAAGCCAGCCGGAGCACGCGGCGTTGAGATCGAACGCCAGCACTCGCGGAATGCCCAATAATTTTGCGAGCGCACTCGCCATTGAAGGCACGGGCTGATCGGGGATCAGTGTGGCCATGATGATCCCGTCGATCTGTTCGACGGACATACCCGCTTGGTTAAGGGCGTGGCGTACGGCGATCGCCGCAAATTCAGTCGCACTGGCGTCCTCGGAAGCGTAGCGGCGCTCCTTGATGCCGGTCAAGTGGACCATCTGCTCTTCGGTCCGGTCCGGGAAAGCTTTGAGGATTTCGCTATTGGCACGCACCTGTGGAGGGACGGCGTACCCGATTCCAGCGATGCACACGGTATGGTGGGAAGTGTTCAAAGGATTGAGGAGGGCCGGAGTGAAGGCGGTTTTGAATCACTAATAAACACTAATTGTCAGGAATGGGGCCGACGACCAAAAGGCTACCTCGATTGGGGAGGATAAAACCGTCCTAATTGCCTTCGGACGGAGGTATGAAGTGTAACGAGGGCACGCGATGTCGAATCGAGAGAAACAAAGACGTGGGAGCACAGTCGCAGCATTTATCTTTGATCGCGGTGCGGTCCCTGTTTTTCCTAGGCGCGCTCGCGCTATCGCCGTCGGTTTGACTGCGACATTTCTGCCATCGATCTGGGCCAAAGCTGGGATCATTGCTCGGATTTCTCTTGGCGTGGACTCCGCTACGAAACAATTTAATCCCACCCCGATTCATGACGCAGTTACTTCAGATCGCCCGCAAGCAGTGTGCCGAACGTATGCTGCGCTTATATCGGGCCGCGAATGTCGGCCATATTGGTTCGTCGCTCAGTTGTCTGGAAATTCTGGTGGAGCTTTGTTTTTCGCGAATGGCGCCGGAGGATGTTTTGATTCTTTCCAAGGGACATGCAGCTGGGGCGCTTTACACCGCTTTGTCGCTTTCCGGACGAATGCCAGAGGCCGAGCTCGAAAGCTTTTATCATGATGGCACGCTGCTCGCGGCCCATCCGCCGTGCTCCGGTGCAATCGCGGCGATTCCGTTTGGTACCGGTAGCTTGGGTCACGGGCTGGGGCTTGCTTGCGGTATCGCACTCTCCCAGCAGTTCACTGGAAAAATCTTTCAGGTTTATGTGGTCCTGTCCGATGGTGATTGTAATGAAGGCTCGACGTGGGAGGCGGCCCTGTTCGCGGCCCACCATCGCTTTTCCTGTTTGACGGTGATTGTCGACCTCAACGGTTTGCAGGGTATCGGTCGGACCGATGATATTCTACGACTTGAGCCGATCGTCGACAAGTGGCGCGCCTTTGGTTTCGCGGTGTCTACTGCCGACGACGGCAATGATTTTGCCAGTATTACCCGTGCGCATGATGAGCTGCGCAATGCAGTGGGCCCACGTTGTATTATCGCGCGGACGGTGAAGGGTCACGGCGTTTCTTATATGGAGGATCGCATGGAGTGGCACTATTTGCCGATGAACGAAGAACAATACGGACTGGCTCAGCGTGAAACCGAGGTTCACGGGCCGGGCAAAAAATCCGGCCCAATAACCTGACATGCGCAAAGAATTTTCCCAGTGGGTCGAGGACTATGGCCGTCGCGAATCGCGCTTAATTTTTCTGACGGGCGACCTCGGCTTTATGGGGTTGGAGAAAGTACGCGCGACTTTGGGGCCGCGTTTCGTCAACATGGGTGTTTGCGAGCAAAACATGATCTCGGTCGCCGCGGGACTCGCCCAGCAGGGATTACACCCGCTGTGTTACAGCATCGCATCGTTCGCGGTCTTTCGACCGTACGAGCAAATCCGGCTCGATGCCGCGCTGCATCGTCTGCCCGTCAAGATCGTGGGCAACGGTGGCGGCTATGGCTATGGGATTATGGGAGCGACGCACCACGCGCTTGAGGATATTGCGGCGTTATCCTGTCTCCCCAATTTCGCATGCGTGATTCCGCTTTGTAATTCCGATGTCGCTGGCGCGGCCGAAGCGCTTTTTCGGCACGAGGGTCCGGGCTATTTACGATTGGGCTTGGGGCTGTGGCCGGAGGAATTGGGGGCGCTGCCGGATTTTCGCCCCATTCGCCGGCTGGTGGCGGCTCGCGTTGCCCCGCCCAAATTGACGATCGTGGGGCTCGGACCGGTGCTGCTTAATGTACTCCCGTGGATCGCGGACGAGGCCAAGGTCGACGTGTTCGCCGTTTCCCAGCTGCCGCTGATTGCCGTGGACGATTCATTCGTTCGCAGCGTAGCCGATTCCAGACAACTTCTGGTAATCGAGGAGCATGTGGCACGAGGTGGCATGGGGGAGCATGTGGCCGCGGCGTTGGTGAAAGAAGGGGTCGCGTTTAAAATGAAGCACCATCATGCTGTCGGCTATCCCAATGGGCGTTATGGTAGCCAAGCTTATCACCAGACTCAATCCGGTCTTGATGTGGGCTCGCTTAAAAAAACAGTGACGCAGCTGCTTGGTTCAATCTGATTTCCCCATGGTCAACTCTACCCCAATTCAACCGTCAGTGGATTTATGGTCGGACATTTGGACCGAGGCTGACTGCGAAGAAGCGCGCAAATTGCAGGGACCCGTCTGGGTGGTGGGCGCGTCCGGATTTATCGGCTCCAAGTTGTTTTTTTCCCTGTCGCGGCTGAGACCCGATGTGTTTGCGGTTTCCCAGCAAGTGGAGTCGAGCTGGCGCTTACTTCATTGCCCATACCCCAATCGTATTACGCTCGATATTACCGACGCTCGGGCAGTGGAGGATGCGGTGAAAAAACATCGGCCTCGTACGGTCTTTAACCTTTCGGCTTATGGTGCCTATGAACGGCAGGACAGCGTGGGGCGGACCCATGAGGTTAACTACATTGGAACACTCAATCTCATCACCGCCTTGCGGGAGTCGGGTTGCGATGCGTTTGTTCAGGCGGGAACGTCTTCCGAATACGGGCTTAACTGCAACGCGCCGGCCGAGACCGGTCGGCTGGTGCCGAATAGCGACTACGCGGTTTCAAAAGTGGCGATATCCCATCTGCTGGAATATTATGGCAGCATCAGGAAATTTCCCTGCACGCATCTTCGGCTCTATTCCATCTATGGTCCATGGGAAGAACGGGATCGTTTGGTTCCGACGCTGGTGCGACTGGGCCTTCAAGGGCAGTATCCGCCCTTGGTGAACCCGGCGATTTCCCGTGATTTCGTTTACGTCGACGACTGTAACCGCGCCTTTGTTCAGGCGGCTTTGCGGGCGTGTCGAACCAACCCCGGACAAATTTTCAATATTGGTACGGGGATCAAAACGACGCTTTCTGAAATTGCCCTGCAAACGCAAAAAACATTTTCTCTGCCGGTTGCACCCGTTTTTGGCGCGATGCGGGAACGAAAATGGGATTTGCCCGATTGGTACAGTAATCCGGCGAAAGCCGCTGAGCAGATGGAGTGGACGTCCCGCATTGGTCTTGCCGCCGGCCTTTCACTCACCGCTGAGTGGGAGAGAGCGGCGGCTCCGCAGATTCGATTTGGGGTGATTGCGGTCAAGAAAGAGAAGGTTTCCGCCGTCATCGCGTGCTATCGTGACTATCAGGCGATTCCCGTCATGCATGCCCGGCTGACTAAAGTCTTCACGGAGCTCGGCGTGGATTACGAAATCATCTTTGTGAATGACCGCAGCCCCACGGAGGACGAAGACGTTATTCGTGTGCTCTGCCAGCAGGACTCTCGGGTAACCGGCATTTCCCATTCGC
Source organism: Verrucomicrobiota bacterium (assembly GCA_041691855.1). Lineage (GTDB taxonomy): Bacteria > Verrucomicrobiota > Verrucomicrobiia > Opitutales > Opitutaceae > Lacunisphaera. The sequence continues at coordinate 38,865 of JBEPTW010000006.1, forward strand.
GGAATTTTGGCTCCCAAAGCGCTTTTCTCAGTGGCATGGAAGTGGCGACCGGCGATGCGGTTGTCCTGCTCGATGGTGATCTGCAGGATACGCCGGAAACAATTGCCGCATTCTATGTGGAATGGAAAAAAGGATTTGAAGTGGTTTTTGGTGTGCGCGTCAAACGCGAGGCGGCCATGCACATGCAGGTTTTTTATAAGGCGTTCTATCGTGTGCTGCGGCATCTCTCCGACGTAAATATGCCCGTCGATGCAGGGGATTTTTCACTCATTGATCGCAAGGCCGTCGATCACCTGCTGAAACTTCCCGAACGCGACGTCTTTTTGCGGGGCCTGCGCGCGTGGATCGGATTCAAACAAATCGGCGTACCTTACACCCGTCCGGAGAGGATGTTTGGGCGCACCACGAATAGTTTTCTTAAGAACATATGGTGGGCCAAGAAAGCGATCTTCTCCTTTAGCGTGAAACCACTGCACTACATCCAGGGATTGGGATTTGTGATTTTTATCCTGAGCATGGTGCTGTCGCTGTTCTATCTGATCTATTATTTCTTTAATCCACCGGTTGGTGCGCGGGGGGTTACGACGATCATACTGCTCGTGCTCGGGCTGGGCGGGATGCAGCTTTTTTCACTGAGCATATTGGGTGACTATCTCGGCAAGATCCTTGAGGAAACCAAGGGAAGGCCCCGTTATATCCGAGCTAAAATATTCAAGGGACAAAGTATCATGGCCGGTGAAACGGAGATGCACGATTTTATGGCCGACATTGCACAAAACAAGACTGAGCGTTCACGCTAGGTCGGGCGCGTTCCTCCTTTCCGAGTGAGCACCATTCCAATAAGCGAAGGCTTTCAGCCCCGTGCACACTGGGCGCCGACAACTCCGTTCCGGCGGTTCCTGTTCTATCTTCGACTGAGCGCTGATCTTCAGACCAACACGATTTATTTTGATTTGCGCCGACGGCTCAGGGCGACCACCGGTCGAATCCTCGATGTTGGCTGTGGAAACAGCCCTTTTCGCGCCCTGCTAAATCCTGCCACTACCGATTATCAAGGGATTGACGTGAGCGAAGCCGCGGATTTCGGCTACAAGAATCCCGATACGATTTATTACGATGGGAAAGTGATTCCATTTTTGGATCAGGCCTTCGATGTGGTTTTATGTACCGAAGTATTGGAGCATGTAGCGAATCCCGAAGAAATGATCAGGGAAATATATCGCGTGCTGAAGAATGGCGGCACTGGCATTGTCACCATCCCGTGGTCGGCGCGTTTCCATTATCAACCGCACGATTACCACCGCTACACCCCGAGTATGTTGGCCGTGCTTTTTTCCCGTTTTGGCACTTGTCGGATTGCGCCGCGCGGCACGGACCTCAGCAGCATTGCCTCCAAAGTGGTGGTCGGCTACCTTCGGAATATTTCGCGAATCAAGCCGACCCATCTGACGGGCTTCATTTTTTCCCCGTGGCGGATACTGATAGCCATAGTTGCGGCACCCGTTCTTCTGCTGGCCTTGCTCCTCGGGCACTGCGGTATTTGGTTTGGCCTAGGATCGACGGACGATCCGCTCGGCTATACCATTGTCGTCGGCAAATAAATTTCATGGCCAACATCGTCGACGAACGCGGCTACAACCAAATATTCCAACCCTCGCATGCTCAGGTGACCCGCCTGCGGCGGCGGGCCGCGGCCATCGTGCACGAAATGAACTTGCCCAAGCAGTCCGAGGACCGGCAACGGGTTCATATTCTCGAGATTGGCTGCGGGTTGGGAGAAATGGCCCATCAGCTTGTCCTCCTCACGGGCGCACAGGTGACTGGCGTGGATCTTTCACCAGGATTTATTGGACAAGCGAAGAACTCCTACCAGCACAACGGGCTGGAATTTATCGTATCCGATCTCAGCAGGGAATTACCGGCGTCCGACGCTGCGCGCTACGACTATATTGTCGGTAACGGCATTCTTCATCACTTATATCACAATTTGGATTCTTTTCTGCCGGCGTTGGCTCGTTGGTTGAAACCGGATGGCTGTTTGATTTTCTGGGAACCCAATTTGGTTAACCCTTATGTCTGGCTGATTTTTTCCGTCCCTGTCTTTCGACGAATGGCAAATCTAGAGCCCGACGAAATGGCTTTCACTTCAGATTTTATCCGGCGGAAACTGATGACCGCTGGTTTTAGCAACATTCGCGTCTGCACCCGCGATTTTCTTTTGCCCAACACGCCAAAATGTTTGGTGACGGCGGCGATCACATCCGGTCGCTGGCTTGAACGAGTTCCGTTTCTCAATCGAATGGCTCAATCGATATTTTTCGTAGCCGGTCGGTAAACGCATACTGGATTCTGCGCCCAAACGATTTGAGCCGTCGCGTCAGCGCGCCCCACGGAATAGGCAAATGTCGGCTCTGACCTTCTGCTCCTTCCCTTTTCCGTGTCGGAAAAGGAGGTTGCTCCGTAGCGCGAGAATGGTGAAAGACACCCGAACTGGGATGTAGACCCAGAGGGGACCATGGCCGGCGGGCACCGACAGAATCCACGCGAGCGGAATTTGCCTCAGCCAGAATCAATCCAAGTTCCTGCCCGACAAATAAGCCTCGGTTGGGCGACAGATTTTATTTTTTGAGGAAGGTGCATTTTCCCTTGTCTGTGCCCACTCATCGATTGCACAAAAGCGTCTTTTCTATGCAAACGCAGATTCAGGAAATTTCCATTGAGCAGATCAATATTTACGGCGGCACGCAGGCGCGGGTGAAAACGAACGACGATGCGATTGAAAGCTACGCGGAGGAGATGCAACGCGGAGCAGTCTTTCCCCCGATCAGCGTGTATTTTGACGGGACGACCTACTGGTTGGCGGATGGCTTTCATCGCTTTCTTGCCACCAAACGTAATGGCCAGGCGGCGATCTCAGCGGAAGTTCAACCGGGTGGCCGGATCGAGGCTTTGCGTCATGCTCTGGGCGCAAACTCGCTCAACGGCGTTTATCGGACCAACGGTGACAAGCGGAATGCAGTGGAAATTGCACTGGAAGAGTGGCCGGAGCTGGCGAATTCGGTGATCTCTGAAATCTGCAAGGTGTCGGCAGAATTGGCGCGTGGGTGCAGACAACAAATGGAAAAAGCCGGACGCATTCCGCAAATGATCGTCGTCACGGGCCGCGATGGAAAATCCTATCCGGGAGCGATCGAGCGTCAGGCCCGAGGCAAAACCGAAGAACCCTCAAGCGAGAAAGGCGGTGGCGGTGGGAGCGGGGGCTTTTCAAAAGGGAAGGGCGAGTCCGGGGCGTTGGGTGGTACGACGAACGAACTTGAAGTCGAAGCGCGGGAGATGATTCGCAAAGGAGAAATCAATCCTTTCGAGCTGCGCAAGATGACAAGCGCGACAGCCAACGATTACGCGGCTTCCGTGATCACATTGCTCGGACAGATGAGGAAAGATGACCCGAAGCGCCGGGATGGGCTCAACCGCATCAAGGGGTGGATCGAACGAGAATTACGAGGAGAAAACGTGGCGCCGATGGAGCCAGCGCGGGAAATCGCGCCCACTGAACCGACTGCGGATATTGCCGCGTCGGGCGGGGACCGATCATCGCCGCTGCTTGGCCAGTTGGTTCGCTGATCGCTGGAAAAATGCTGAGGGACGATTTGCGAGCGTTTAGCGCGAATGGTTGGTGAGTGAGTCTGTTTCCTGACGAAGGCGTAGGCGTTCCGCCGCATCCTTGTTCGCGCGATGACGGTAACCTACTCGGTTGGGATCGGAGGCGCACTTGATTTGGAAATCCTGCATGCGATGGAAAACGTCCAGCAGCTGCGTGGGCTGTGGGTACTGATCAAGTCCGGCGTGTTCCAGCACCAGCATTAATTCGTGCACCGCCTCGAGGGTGGAAAGGCAGTCCGGTCGCGGTTGTTGTTTAATCACATAACGGCTCGGCATCGTGGGCGTGAATTTGATCCGGGGCAGCTGTTGCAAACTCGGACTGAGCCGGTGGATCGATCGCGCGCCACGCCAGGTCGCATCGATCAAGATGACGACTAGCCGGCGCTGGCTGAGTTGTGCGCCCAGCGTGGGAATTTGTGCTGGATCCGACAGGTCGGTGGCCGTCTTTCCGGGGTAAAGTAGTACGCAGTAATTCTGCGGATCGCTGAGGGTTTTTTGCACCAGTACGTGATCGTCAAACTCCAGGCCCATGTGCAATTCACTGTTCGGCAGGCAGAGATGGGTGAGGCGCCCGGTATTGGCCTTGGTGATCTTGAATTCCTTCGGCGACATCAGGAAAATAAACCGTGTCCGCGTCGGCATGGGTGTCAGTGTGGGACACCAGCAAAGGCTCTTCGGCCAGAAACAGCGGTAGCAGGTTTCTCTCATTCGTTGGTAGAACGAATACAAAGCCGCTCGGAAGCGAAGCTCGAACTTTGAGATTTTATGCGAGGCGATCTAAAATTAAACTACCGGATTCACGAATCCTCGTTCATCTTCGGCGCATGACGCCGATTCCTTCCCGTAACGTCTTGGGTGGCCCGCTGAAACCGTGCTCAATGAAACCGCTCACCGGCTTCTTCCGGAACGGTCACTGCGACACGTGCTCCGAAGATCATGGATGTCACACGGTGTGCGTAGAGGTGACCGAGGCCTTTCTCTCGTCCAATCTCGCCGCCGGCAACGACCTGATTACGCCTCAACCTGAATTTGATTTTCCTGGACTCAGCCCCGGCGACCGCTGGTGTCTCTGCGCGAGCCGGTGGCTGGAAGCGGTCGAGGCCGGCAATCCGTCGCCCGTCATTCTCGCTTCGACCCACGAGCGCACGCTTGAACTCGTCCCGCTCGCCATCCTGCAGCAGCACGCTACGGGCTGAGCGCGTTTGCGGAGCCCAACCAAACCATGAAGTTTTATGGGCGCAAGTCGAATGGGGTCTGGCCGCTATACGCTACCAATTTTTACGGCTTAAACTTACGTTGGTGAGAAGCGTAGATGGAAATTCAATAGTAGCATCTAGCGGCCTGACCCCGTTTGAATTAACGCCTGACCCCGTTTGAATTAACGTTCCGGGCGGAAAAATGGGCGAGGCGCGCGCGACTGCGACCGATGGCGGATCTATTTTCCAGCCGCAGTTGCTCCGATGATGAACCCACCCGGCGGCCGACCTTTGCGCCGATGGCGTTCCAACGGATAGGCCGCATTCCTTCCGTTTTTATAGCCACGCGTTTCCGATGAAGCTTCCGACGCGCGACCGACTTTTGCTCCTACGGTGCAGCGATCTTTGACCGACCGGACTTCCGCGTTTTGTCCAGCAGACTGAACCGCAGTTGCTCCGTTTTTCGAGCCGCAGTTTGTCCGACAGCTTCACCGCTCTTTTCAAGCGGGGTTGGTGTCTTACCTCACTTTGCCGTTTCTACGGGTTCGGATCGGGGAGATTTATCATTTACCACAAACCACAAAATTTGACCCCTTCAATTCGGTCTTCAGCGTAAGCTCGCACAGCAACGTTTTTTTGGTGCAGTCAACAAGGCCATCGTGCACCATTTCTCAACAAGAACAGTTTTGTTTTGGCAACGCCGCCCAACGAACACTTCCATAATTCCATGAATACCTTGACCAGCAACCCGGTTAGCTCGCTGTTGGAACGGCTCTATAAACAATCCGACGCCAGCGCCCCAGCGTTGGACGCGTTTTTCAACCCGCTTTCGCAAGATGAACAGAGGCGGCTGATGGGCAGCAAGACGGACTACCTCGACTTGTTCACGCGATTAAAGGACATCCCGCTGCCGGTGTCCCGGGAAACTGGAAGGCTGCTATACATGCTGGCACGATCGTGTGGCGCTCGCAACGTCGTCGAGTTCGGAACGTCGTTCGGAGTATCAACGCTTCATTTGGCGGCGGCTTTGCGAGACAATGGTGGAGGAAGGCTGATCACCACAGAGTTCGAAGCGTCGAAGATGGCGCGCGCGAAGCAGAACCTCGAGGCCGCCGGTCTGGCTGATCTGGTGGATTTTCGGGAAGGAGACGCATTGCAGACCTTGCAAGGCGATTTACCAGACACGATAGAGCTTCTGTTGCTCGACGGGGCCAAATCGCTCTATTCGGATATCCTGAAGCTGGTCGAGGGAAGGCTTCGAGTCGGAGCAGTCATCGTCGCAGACAACGCAAATTTCTGTCCGGAATACCTGACGACCGTGAGATCAGCCTCGGCCGGCTACCTTTCGGTTCCGATGGGAGACAATGTGGAGTTGTCCGTTCGACTTGAGCCCACTTAGAAGGCTAAAAAACACGTCAAAGGCTAAAAAACACGTCAGGTCTTGACTTTTGACAGGAGTGATTTCGTGGCCTTCTGTCCCGCTGGAGTGAGCAGCCAGCGGCGGGCAAATTGGCTGGCCGAGGCCGGCGGGCCCATGTCAAGCCGCGCGCTCAGCCAGCCATTGGAAACCGAACAACTTCCTTTGAGTGCGGCGGCCAAAAGCGACTTGTCGGGATGCGATTTCTTCTCCGGAGATTTGCCAGATCGATCTTCGCCGCCTTGGCGAACGCTTGGAGCCTTTCCTCCCACGCCAGCGTGCGTTCCGTCCGCAATTCATCCGGTTCCAAGCCGCCAAATCTTAACCCGTCCAAATCCGCGCCGCGCTCGGCCGCCTTTCCGCGCATTTCCTTTTTGAACTCCCGGCCACCCACGCACCACCAGCGGCTGAGCTTCGCCGCCACGAGGTCCTTTTTTTTTCAGGATCAGTGGCCAGAAACTCCAGATAGTCCGCGTATTTCTTCCAACCGCCCCGAGTATCGGGCAAGCCGCCAGCTTCACTCAGCACCACGGCAGACTCCAGCCAGAGGGGACGGTCGTTACCCGGCCAGGCGGGAAGGCTGCTCCATGGATAATCCAACGCCTTGTTGGGCGCGACCAGCCCCGCCCGCACCGGATTGAGGTGGATATAATGACAGACTTGTCCGAAGGCCGCACCCGCCTCCACCAGGATGGCCGGTCAACGGCCTTGAAAAGGCCGGCCGATCAGGCGGCGCAGCCCATTGTATCGTCGAATCCACGTGCCCTGCAGCCACTTCATGCCCTCGCTCAAATTGGGTTCTGTCAATTCCACCGCCAGGTGAAAATGATTGCTCATCACCACATACGCATGAATCCGCCAGCCATACTGCGTTGCCGCCTCCCCCAAGGTCCGCACAAACGCCTCCGCTGCACCTGCTCCATTGAACAGATTCCGCCGGTAGTTTCCCCGGTTAATCACATGGTAACAGCCGCCAGGGAATTCGACGCGCAACTGTCTGGGCATGCCGCGACTCCAATCGCCCAATCGATTTTGTCAAGAGTCAAGACCTGACGTGTTCTGCTCGGCGACGTATTTTGCTCGGCTTCAGAGACCTGACGTCCTCGGCTCGGCCCTAGCGCCAGCATAACGGCGACCACAAACCACAAAATTTGACCCCTTATTTCTGCCCCCTCTAAATGTTGTGGTACTGGCGCGACGAAAAGCCCGTTCAGGCTGGCGGGAAGAAGCGGAGATTCGGTGAAAAATTATTGCCGGTTTGTCAATTGTCGCGTCATGACACCATCGGCATGTCTCTGAGTGGAGTGAAAATAGCATTTGCGGTTTCTCTCTCAAATGGATTACTGATTTTGGTAACAAGCCTTCGACACGTAACCCTCTGCCTCCGCCTGCCGTGGGTTCCGAATGAACAGGAGCCGGTGGGTGAAATGCTCTACGATCAATTCGTCTCCATGATCTCATTTTTTTCATCCAGAAAATCTCTTCGCCGCAGCGTCCTGCTGCTCGCAGCGCTGCTACCGGTCTTGCGAGCGGTGGGCGACGCACCATCCGTCAAATTGGAAAAGCTGGGCACGATTCACTTTGAGGTATCTGGCGATGCGGTCACCCGTGAGCACGTGGTCCTTGGCGTAAAACTGCTGCACCACATGATGTATCCCGAAGCGGACCGCGAGTTCGCCGCAGTCATCGCCCACGACCCGGATTGCGGGTTCGGATATTGGGGTCGCGCCATGGCCATCATTCACCCACTCTGGCCCGATATCCCCGACAAGCAAGAACTGCAGCAAGGGCTCGGCTACGTGCAAGCGGGCGCGAGTCGTCCGCTACATTCCCCGCGCGAGCGCGCCTACCTCGGCACGATGGAGGCTTTCTTTCGATTGGGACCGGACCGGTCGATCCCGGAACGGCTCAAGGCTACGGATGCAGCGTGGTCAGCCATGGTCGCGCAGTATCCGGACGACCTCGACGCAATGGCATTTGGTGAGCTTTACCATCTGGCTCCGGCGCGCTTCCTGCCGAAGGACAAGTCGCACCGTTTGCAGCTCCAGACGGCGTTGCTGCTCGACGGGATCCTCGCGCGAATTCCCGACCATCCCGGCGCTCTCCATTACAAGATCCACGCCTTGGACTTTCCACTGCTGGCTGGTCGCGCGCTGGAGGTTTGCGATGCCTATGGTGAGGTTGCCCCCGAAGTGCCGCACGCGCTGCATATGCCCACGCATATTTTCACCCGTCTTGGCCAGTGGGACAAATCGATCGACTTCAACGAACGCTCGGCCGCCAGCGCCCGGGCCATCGCGCGGAACGACGGCGCGCTCAACAGCCACCTCCCGCACGCGCTTGATTACCTTGCATACGCCTACCTGCAACGCGGCCAGTACGGAAAGGTCGAGGCCATCGCCCGTGAGCTTGGCGGGGCCACTGGTCCCTACCAGCCCGCCAACCGGCCAGCGATGGGCTTCGCATTCGCGTCCGTACCCGCGCGCCTCGCCCTTGAGCGGCAGGACTGGCGGGGCGCGGCCCGCCTAGCACTCCACGAACCAGCGGCATTTCCATGGGGCGAAAAATACATCTACTGCGACTCGATCGTCCACTTCGCCCGAGCCTTGGGTTCTGTCCGCAGCGGCGATCACGCGACCGCCCGACGCGAGCTTACCGAACTGGAAGCAACCGACCGGCAGATCGCTGCCGTGATTCCCGGCTCCTATTGGGCGGCCCAAGCCAAAGTCCAGGTCCTGACGATTCGCGGCTGGCTGGCTCAGGCGGACGGTCACTCAGACGAAGCGCTGGCCGCGATGCGCGAAGCCGTGGACCTCGAGGCGTCGACCGACAAGGAGGCCGTGACGCCCGGAGAAGTTCTGCCGGCGGGCGAACTGCTGGGAGAATTGCTCAATGAACAACATCGTCCGCGCGAAGCGTTGGCCGCATTCGAAGCGCAGCTCATGGTGAGCCCCAACCGCTTCAACGGCCTCTATGGTGCCGCGCATTCGGCTGAACTGGCAGGCGAACCCGCAGCGGCCATCCGCTATTATCGGGAGCTGCTCGCCGCGACCACGCTCGCCGACCCGGGCAATCCACGTCTGGAGGAAGCCAAGGCTTTTGTCGCCAGCCACCCGGGCACCTGACCCGAAGGAGAAAAAAGACGATGCCAAGGCGGCCGATGGAAGAAGGGCTGCCGCCGACGCTGATGCTTTGCTTAACAATCAAAACTAAACTAACGGGGTCACGCCGCTAGGTGCTACTGTGAACTGTCACCGGCGATTGATTAATCCGAAGGCGAGAGTAGTAGCACATAGCGGCCTGACCCCGTTCTGATCCGCCGCCTGACCCGAATGGCGCTTATGCCTCGACTCCAATCGCCCAAGCGATTTTGTCAAGAGTCAAGACCTGACGTCTTCGGCTTGGCCGACGTCTTCGGCTTGGCCTCAAGGACGGGAAGTCCGCTCCTTGGAAGGTGGCCGTGGCCGCGGCGCTGAAACACCGGACGACCGCGAGCAACCGCTGGCTGGGCGAAAATCTCAAGTTGGGCGCGTTGCATGAAGTCAGCCGCAAGGTCAGTGCCTGGACCAGGCAACCAGACTTGTCCTTTGCACGACAGCTACAGCTTACCACAAACCACAAAATTTGACCCCTTCATCTCATTCTGTGGTTTCGTTCGCGAGCGTTGACAGTAGTAGCACCTAGCGGCCTGACCCCTTGGGAATTGCGCCCGTCTGAATTCCTTGGCTTCTAAATGCCATCATCGTGTTCTGACTCGCCGTAGTACCGGAAAAAAACCATTCCTGTAGCCGTGATTTTATAATGAATTCTCGCGGCGCTGTTCACTCGCATGCGGCGCATTCCGTCGCCACCCTTTATTGTTTCGTCTTCCAGAGACGAGCTGTTGGTGGCTTCATGTGTCTGGATCGTCAATCGACGGCCCAAGGCTTCGAGTACTGGACCTCGTTCATCGACGATAGAAATTAAATCTGAAATAAATCGATTCGTGAATATTGGCGAAAAGAGGAATTTCTGCGCTACTTCATCACTTTCACTGCTCGATAAAATCAACGTATATTGAATGGCCTTTTCAAGTCTACTGGCCGCGTCGGAGCAACGGCTGGTAGGCCACAGTATGTTAATGAAGTCGTAATTGGATATCCATTCTTTCTTGGTCGATATCGTTGTGATTTCTAATGGGCTGTGGCAATCACACGTCAGGACAATATTACCTCTCCCCGGCCGAGGTGAAAATTCTGAGGATAGGATAATACTTATCAGCTGCTGATCAACTTGAGCGACAGTATGTGCGAGGTTTTTTAGGACGAAAGCTCCTGGCGTTCGATTGCAGCACTCCATTACTTTTTCTTCGGAGCAGAATATTTTTTGTAATTTCGAAATTTCAAAATAGGCCTGCAGTGCAGGCAGCCTCTTGTAGATAATAGGAGTCAGTTTATTTCTGGTTACCGTATCGAGGCGCCATGGTTCGATTTGAGGACTGCTCCAAAGCAATTCATCCAACTCTACACACCATGCTAATTTCGAGGGATGAAATTCGGTTAAATTGTCGAGTAACCAAAGTAGCTTTTGAAGGAAACGCCCACGGGAATCTGAATTTGACCAGTCATTCGGCGAAATGAAAAAGAAGTGCGATTCAGCTAAGTGAATCATACTCGTCGGTCTAATTTCCGATTCAACGTGGCTCGCAAGATTTTCTCTTGTTCGGTGGCCGTTTGATCGAAAAACTCCTGGGGCCAGTTCGTAATCCCAAAGTAAGGATCTACATTAATTTTTTCAACGGTTGCCCCGTTTGGACCCGGGCGCACGAAATATATGGCGATCATTTGGGCTAACTTATCAGTTTTGTCTTCGACTATTCTTCTTACTAAGCGGTTTACAATGTGGTCACTGTGAGTTTCCAAGATGACCCGTCGTGAAGAAAGCCCTAAAGCTATAAAGTAGTCTGCTAGCTGCATCGTAAGCGTACAACTCTGACAGGGGGACGGAGGCCGCGAGATTTGCTAAACTCGC
>JBEPTW010000007.1:0-47198 GCA_041691855.1 Verrucomicrobiota bacterium
TTCGCGCGCGAGGCCGGCGCAAGCACCGGCCCTACAGCAAGCGACGCAAGTTATTTCCCAGACACGCCCTAATTCCTTGGGATCAGTATGCCTGAGGCCGCTCGCACCAACCCACTGGTGAAAAATGCCGGGAGCAATTCAAAATCAGCAAATAGCGGCCACCTCGCTAGGCCTAGCTGCGCTATTTTGGGGCACATCCACTACGCCCCGGCGTTCACATCGGAAGACTGTGAAATAGCTATGGCCCATTTTTCAAGCATGCTGACCACAAGTTGAAATTTAATGGGCTTACTAATGAAATCGTTCATTCCGGCCGTCAGACACGCGGATTTATCTTCGCTCATCGTGTTGGCTGTCATGGCTACGATAACGGGCTGCGGATAATGCTTCAAACGGATCTTTCGGGTGGCTTCCAAGCCACCCATTTCAGGCATTTGCACATCCATCAGCACAAGGTCGTAAGTCTGTCGGTCACATTTTTCAATGGCCTCCAATCCATTCTGAGCGATGTCGATCTGCTCGTATCCCAATTTACCCAACGCGCGGATAGTTAGTTTCTGATTAACCACATTGTCCTCTGCCAATAAAATCCGAAGAGGATACTTCTTCGCAAAATTTGCCGGCAGGACTTGAATCGTCCCGGACTTCTCTACAGGCGGCAGTTCTATTTCCACTTGGAGTGCCTTGTGAATGTTGCGGTTGAGTTGCTGGTGCTTGACGGGCTTATTTAGAATCGCGGAAAATAATTCCGCGTATTTCTTTTTACTCTCATCGCCAGCCAGACTGAGAAGAATGATGGGCATCGCCGGGAAATTTGCCGTGATCGCCTGCGATAGCTGTAACCCATCCATTGCGGGCATCCGCAGGTCAGTGATTACGAGGTCGAAGGTTTCTGTTTTCCCCAGTATTTCCAACGCCTCTTTTCCTGAGGACGCCTGCGTTGGGACGAGTTTCCACAAGACGAGCAAATCGGCCAGGACCGTCCGACTGGCTGCATTGTCGTCCACCACGAGCACTTTCTTACCTTCGTTACCGACTATATTCAAATGCTCATAGTGACGAACGGGCTCTTCGACTGGGAGCATTTTGGTGGTAAACGTTATCGTCGTACCGATGCTTGGTTCACTTTGCACGGTGATCGCACCATTCATCAATCCCACCAGTCGCTCACTGATCACTAACCCCAAGCCGGTGCCACCATAGCGGCGCGTGGTGGATGAATCTACTTGAGAGAATGCTTTGAAGAGCCGCGAAATTTTATCCTGTGGAATTCCAATGCCGGTGTCCCTGATCAGGAAGGCCAGTTCCAATTGATGGTTGGCCATATTCAACAGCCCTATTTCCACGACAATTTCGCCTTGGCTGGTGAACTTCATGGCGTTGCTGATCAGGTTGAGCAGTACTTGCCGCAACCGATGACTATCGCCGATCATCCGCGCAGGTATTCGGTAATCAAACTTGTAAACCATATCCACGCCTTTTTGGGCGGCCTTAGTGGAAAACAAGTCCATCACCTCTTCGATGCATTGGCGCAGGTCGAACGGGTGATTGTCGAGTTCCAGCTTTCCGGACTCAATCTTTGAGAAATCAAGGATGCCATCGATTACCGTCATCAGGGCGTCGCCGCTGCTGCGAATCGAGTCGGTATATTCCAGCTGCTCGGCCGTGAGCGAGGTTTCAGTTAACAACGAAGCCATGCCCAACACACCATTCATGGGCGTCCTTATTTCATGACTCATGGCGGCGAGGAAAGCACTTTTGGCCTGGTTCGCCTGCTCTGCTTCCAACCGTGCTTTCTCCGCCTCTACGCGCGCGCTTTCAGCTTCAGCGCGGGCTCTTTCCGCCTCTGCTTGCCTGACAAGAATTTCAGATTTTTGTTTTTCAAGCTCAGCGTTCAGGCGTTGGAGAAATTTTGTTTGGATGGTTTGCGCCTCATTTAACGTCTTAAGATTTTTTGCCTGTTCCTCCAGCGCATCTTTCTGTCGACCGATGGCGGCGGTCTTTAGCCTGACCTGTTCTTCGAGTTCAGTTCGCTGGGTTTTGACGGAATTGACTCTATTTCTGACCAAGAGGGTTGCACCCCCAACCACGATAAGACCGATCGACATTCTGAACCACCACGTTTTCCAGTAAGGTGGGGTGATGATAATTGTAAGGGTGGCTGGGACCTCATTCCAGACCCCATCGTTGTTGGACCCTTTAACCTTAAAAATATATTTTCCCGGATCAAGGTTGGTGTAGGTCGCCTTGCGTTGGGTGCGAGCGTTCGTCCATCCTTGATCGAAGCCTTCCATTTTATAGGCATATTGATTCTTTTCGGGCGACGTATAATTGAGGGCGGAATATTCCAACGAGAACACCGATTTATCGTAGGAGAGAATAATTTCACTCGTCTGATCTATGGTGTTTTTTAACGGCGAATGAGGTTCGGTGAGAGTGACCGGCCGGTTGAAGATCTGGAAGTTAGTGATGCGGATGGGTGGAATGACCGGATTGTCGGTCATCGTCTCCGGGGTAAAAACGTTAAATCCATTGACCCCGCCAAAATACATATTCCCGTCCCGGTCTTTATACGCGGCATTAAATTTAAACTCGTTGGCTTGGATCCCATCAGTGACGCCGAAATTCGTGCATTTTCGCGTTTCGGGATTAAACTCACAGATTCCAATATTTGTACTGAGCCAGAGATTGCCGTTTTTGTCTTCCAAGATCCCGTAGATCGTATTGTTCGGCAGGCCGTCTCTTTCTGTGAACGCAGTGAATGTCTTGGTCTTTTTGTTGAACAGATTCAGCCCGCCACCCGATGTGCCAATCCACAGATTATGCTTACGGTCCACGTATACGCTGAAAATCAGATTTTCGCTTATGCTGTTCTTGTTTTTGGGGTCATGTTCATACCGGGTAAATTTTTTCGTCGCGCGATCAAACATATCAATTCCGAAAGTCGTCCCCAACCAAAGATTGCCGTCGTCGTCTTCGCACATGGCAATACAGGTCGAAGCCCCCACCGACGATTTATCTCCCGGGTCATGTTGATAGCTCGTGAACCCTTTGGTTTCGGGATCGTACATACTGAGCCCGGCGGCGCCTGAAGCTCCGGTGGCTCCCAGCCAAAGCTTCCCCCGGCTATCTTTGTAGGAAAATAGTATATTGATTGCCGATACGCTGTTGGGGTTACCTTCCTCCGGCAGATGATGGATGAATTGCCCGGTTTTCTTGTTATACAAATCGAACCCGGCATTCAAATAAGTGATGGCGATCGTCTCCCGGTCCATTTCCGTTACGGAAAAAACCACGTCACTATTGAGTGAATTACTATTTTTCCCATCGTGTTTCAAATGGGTGAATCTGCCCGTGGCCTGATTGAAAATGTTCAAACCGCCCCCGTCCGTGCCAATCCAAACGTTTCCGTCGCCGTCACCATCAATGCACAAGACATTGTTGCCGCTCAGACTGTTTGGGTCGGATGGTTTTTGCTTATAGTGTTTAAATTTATGCCCGTATTTGGGCAGATAATTTAGACCGCCCGCATAAGTGCCCACCCACATATTGTTCTCGGCATCCTTATAAATAGAATAGACGGAATTGTTTGAGAGGCTGGAGGTGTCGTCGACGTCATTTGCGTAGCGCTGGAATGCATTACTCCGTTGGTCGAATATTGATACGCCTCCATTTTCCGTTCCCACCCAAACTCTCCCCTCGCCGTCTTGACCGAATGAAATTATGCCGTTGCTGCTAAGGCTGGTTGGGTTGGTTGGATCGTTGGAATAATTAACGAACGTCTTGTTTTTCGCGCTGTATCTGGAAACCCCTTTATCCATGGATCCGATCCAGATGTCGCCGATTTTGTCTTTTAATAAAGTTCTGATGCTATTGCTGCATAGGCTGGTCTCATTGGCTGGATCATGCCTGAGGTTGCCGACCACGGTTTTAGACCGTGGGTCAAACAAGTATATCCCATCTGTCGTGGACCCAATCCATAAAAGGCCATGATCGTCCTCTGCGATCATGGATAAATGTTTAGCGGGCAGGTATGTTTCGTAGGTGTTTTTATGGAAGTCATACAAGTACAGCCCTTCGTCTGCCGCTATCCACGTGCTTCCCCGGCTATCTTGGAAAATATTTTGGGTAAATGGAGTCCCTTGGCTCAGGATATGGTGCGTGAAAGTTTCCGTGCCCTTGATCAGCCGCTCGAAACCATTACCGGTGCCGATCAGGATATCGCCGTTCTTTTCCTCCAAAAGGCTGAAGACTCCGGTCGAGTGAAACCCGGTGGGATTGTCGGGGTTGTTTTTGTAGATGGTAAAGTCGTATCCGTTGTACTTGTTCAGCCCATCGCGGGTGCCAAACCACATGAAGCCTTGCTGGTCCTTAAGAATACAGGTGACCGTACTTTGAGAAAGACCCTCGCTCGTGGTGAGGTGTCTAAACGTGAGATCCGGGTTCTGCGCTAGAAGCGGATGGTCAATGGCAGCAAGAACCACGAGAAGCCAGATGACGCGAATCATACTGGCTGGAATGGGGCTGGCGTTGACTTTGGGCGCAACCATGGCCGCCTCAAAATATTTTGAGATAGGGAGGGGATTTTTTCACCTAAAGGTTTATCGGCACATTTACTGACCGCTTAACGAATGCCGTCCGCGGCGGGAACTGGAAGGCGCCAGCTGGAGTGCCGCTTTGGCACGAAAACACAGGGTTACTGTCACCACTCCACCCCGCCCCCGTCGTTCACCACTGGCAGAAGTCAGAATCACTAGATGGATTGCTGTCCTTGAAACGTTATAGAAATTTACTGGATCAGTTCGTTTGCTTTCCGTCGTGGGTTCGTGGGGTTCGAGATCGCACTCAAGCGGTCGGGACTGGACGTGTTTTGCTTTGGCCCAGACCGCGCGCGCGCGCTCAGCGTCGCTTCAGCGTCGCGTGGACGACTTCGAGGAGTTGGTAGGGACTGAAGGGTTTGGAGAGAAAAGTAATGCCCTCCTGCACGGGAAAATTCTTGCCGGCGATTTCGAGGTTGTAACCGCTGGTGTAGATCACGGGCAGATTTGGTTTGTCCGCAATGAGTCGGGCGGCGAGTTCGTGGCCGCTGACGCCGTCGGGCATCACGAGATCGGTCAGCAGCAAATCGATGTCTTGCACGTGGTCTTTCCAGATTTCGAGCGCGGCCGCGCCGGTGACGGCCTCGAGGATGTGGTAGCCATTTTTTGTGAGCACATTGCGCACGAGGGAGCGCACGATTTGTTCATCCTCCACGAGTAAAATGGTTTCGTTGCCGTGAGTAAGGAGTGCGGCGATGGCTTTGGCTTCGATCAGCGCGGCGGCTTCCGTATCCGGCAAACGCGGCAGGTAGACGCGGAAAATGGTACCCTCGTTTAGTTCAGTGTAGCAATGGATCCACCCTTGGTGCTGCTGGACAATGCCGTAGACGGTGGCGAGTCCGAGCCCGGTGCCTTTGCCGACATCTTTGGTGGTGAAGAATGGCTCAAAGATATGCGGAACGATGTCCGCCGGAATTCCGCAACCGGAATCTCCGACGCTGAGACACACAAAATTGCCCGGTCGGGACTGCGGCATTTGCGCCGCGAGTTCTTCGTCGATCGTCTTGAGTTCGGTTTCGATGATCAGGCGACCGCCCTCGGGCATGGCGTCGCGACTGTTCACCGCGAGATTGAGGAGGACCTGCTCCATCATGCTGGCATCGGCGTGAATCATCGCGGGCATGGGTGATGGCGCGAGGTGCATGTGGATGTGTTCGCCGAGGATTCGCTGCAGCATGCGGGTCATCTCAGCCATCACGATATTAAGATCGAGGTTGGTCTGCTGCATGGTTTGGCGGCGACTGAACGTCAGCAATTGGCGCGTAAGGTTGGCGGCGCGTTCGGAAGCGTGGCGGATTTCGATCAGCGACTCCCGGCAGTCGGGCGGAAGCAACTCGTGCATTTCCATCAGGCTGGAATGGCCCATGATGGCGGTCAGGATATTGTTGAAATCGTGCGCAATGCCGCCGGAGAGTTGGCCGATGGCTTCGAGCTTTTGCGCCTGCCGGAATTGCTCCTCGAGTTTGGTACTTTCAGTCACGTCGCGGGCGTTGACAATGATCTGGCCGCCGTCGATGTCGTCGGCCAGGCCGCGCCCGACCGCGGCGATGGAGCGCCAAGTGCCGTTGGCGTGGCGCAACCGCACCGTGAGAGTCACGTGAATTTTCTGGCCGAGTGCTTTCGAAATCATTTCGCGCATGGAGGCGACGTCGTCGGGATGCAGGTATTCATAAACACTGTGACCGGTCATCTGTTCCGGCTGGTAGCCGAGCACGCGTTCGGCCGACGGACTCTGGAAGCGGATGATCCCCTCGCGAGTCATGACCGTGATGATATCCGAAGCCGACTCGATCAGGGAGCGAAACCGTTCCTCGCGCAGCTGCAGTTGGCGCTCGACGCGTTTGCGCGCCGTGATGTCGCGGACGATGGCCTGAAGCAGCATTTCCCCTTTCAACTCGATGCGGTTGAGACTCACCTCGGCATCGAATGGCGTGCCGTCGAGCCGGGTATGTTGCCATTCGAAAAATTGCGCAGTGCCCTCGAAAGCGCGCGCGATTTTTTCCTGCGCTTTGTCCGCGGACGCCCGACCGTCGGGCTGCCGGCTCGGGGAAAATTCGATGGGCGAATGACCGACGATGTCCTCGTCCGCGCAGCCAAACATGTCTCGGGTCTTGGCGTTGCAAGTGAGGAAAATGCGGTCGGTCATCAGGAAGATCGCGTCGTTGGCGGTATCGAACAAGGTGCGGAATTTCGCCTCGCTCTCGCGCAGGGCGGATTCGGATTTTTTCCGCTCGGTGACATCAGTGGAGACGCCGAGGTATCCCGTCACTTGCCCCGCGGGGTCGCGGACGGCGGTGACGACCAGTTGCACCTGAATCCGAGTGCCGTCCTTCCGGATAAACATGCACTCGCGGGCCTCGTGTTTTCCTTGGCGCGCGAGATAGGTCATCGATTCAAATCTTTCGACGGTGCGACCGGTCTGGGTGATGATTTCGGAAGCGCGAGTGGCAATATCCTCGGGGGCGCGCCAGAGTTCCGGAGTGTGGTGGCCGACGATTTCCGGGCGACGTAACCGAGCAAGCGTTCCGCGCCCGAGTTAAACAGCGTAACCATTCCGTGGGGGTCGGTCGCGATAATGCTCACTTCAGTGGCGGCAGCGAGGACACCGTGCATCCCCTCCGATGCGGCGCGCAGGGCCTGATCGCGTTCGCCGACGGCTTCGAGCATTTGGTTGAAAGCGCGGGCGAGCGCGCCCAATTCGTCGCTTTGGCCGGCGGCGGCCCGGACACTGTAATCATTGTTGCGGGTGACCTGGTCCGCGGTCCGGACGAGCGCGGCGAGTGGCCGCAGCAAATTGTGCTTCACGCCGCGCAGCAGGACTGTGCCGACCAGCAGGAGGGCAAGGAAGACAGCGCCTAGCGTGATGCTGTACTGGGGCAGGCGCGCGTAGAGCGGGGGTAGTTCCCGGACGAGCAAGAGATGGCCGTTCAGATTGCCGGCTTGCCGCAGCGGCTGCCAGAATTCGAGTTGCCGGGCTTCAAAATGAGCGCCGGCCGGTCGGGCGACCGCCGGAACGCGTTTGATGGAAATATCGGCGCGATGATATTCCGCGAACAGGACTCCGTCGCGATTGTACACGGCCGCCACGGTGATTTCCGGCAGGACGCGGCGAGTGGCCAGGTAATTGGCCGCACTCTCGCTGTCATGAAACGTCAACGGGGCCTGCAAGACTTCCCCGAGAATGGAAGCCTCGCGCTGGAGCTGTTCCAAAGCTCGCGGCCGGAAAGTCGTGTCCTCATAGAGCACGGCGGCGGCCACGACCACCACTAAAGCGAGACCGCTGGCCGCTACGATAAGCCATAGCAGCTTTTCCCGGATAGAAAGTTGGGCAAACGCACTCATGTCACCGCGGATGATCCTTGGACCGGTAGATGGTGCGTGCGGATTGGAGCAGGCGTGCGCTGAATTTAAGCCCCGCGCCTTCCATTGCGCCCAAGCTGGCGTCAAACCGTACGCGGTTGTTGATGGTAACAAATTCCAACAGGCCGCCGCGACTGATGGTCTCGCCGGATTCGCCGATCGTCACGATCGGTTTTTTTCGCAAGGCGGCGATCCAGGTGGCTTCGTTCTTTTTTTCCCGCTCGCTGATAAAGACGACGTTGCACTCCGCGGCTTCTTCCGTCGTGTCGACATGGCGGATCGCTATTCTCCGGCCGCCCTGCTGATTTTCGGCGGTCTTGGCCAGAACGTCGACGAAAGGATTGGCGCCCAACACCCCGATGATGATCGGGGTGTTATCGGTGGCAAAGGTGTGCTCGGGCCAGGTGGTGTACCGCACGAAGTTCACAAGGAACGCGGCCTTGACACTGTATTCCGGCATCGCGGCCGATTCAGCGGCGAGCAGGGGGCCGCCGGTCAGAGCGACCCCGAGCAGTAGGCCGGAAAACCGAACGCCTTGGATTGTCGTCGGCATGAGGCGATCGACTGTGGTGCGCGAAATCCGGAGTGCGACCAAGCTGAACGCGATCCATGGAATCAGGAAGGGGTTCGCCGGTTGAGAGAAAAAATGGGCCCGAGTCATGAGTAGGCGGGTGGGCTTAAAACTTCCACGTGAGTTTGGCGGAGACGCCGCGGCCAGCCACGCGATTTCGGCCGGAACCAAGCATGAGACGACAGGTTTTGAGCATCGTCCTGGGCGCGGGAAAGAGAATCACCGGTGGAATTCCGTGGCTTGTTTTCTTCAAAATTTAAAGAGAATCCGGGCGTGAATGCTGCGGGGAACGTCCACAAGATCGCCGAGTGTCGGAGGGATCATTTCAACGTGCTGCTTTTGGAATAGATTTTGGCCAACGATGGAAAATTCCCAGCTTGGGCTCGGCCTCCACCTGAAATTGGCGTCTCCGGTGGTGTAGGCGACGATGTCGGTGCCAGGTCTCGCATCGACGTACCGCATGGCCCAATTCATTTCCCAGTGATTGGGCAGTTCGATCGAGGAACGCAGGCCAAACCGGTAACGAGGCGTGCGGCCGAATACCGTGATCTGGTTGGGCATGAGATCATAAAAGTCCTCAAAAAAAGTGCAGTCTGCGGAAAGTTGCCAGGTGTCCGTCGTCTGCCACGTCGCGGAAAGCTCCGCCCCTTTGGATGTGCCGCTCACCCCGAATGGATTAAATCGCACGGGAACGACCAAATGGCCGTCTTCCGCAAAGGGAGTTCCGCGCTGGAACGCCTCGCTGTGTTCGATGACGTTGTAGAATACGGAGGCATCCAGATTCACATGGGCGCTCGTTTGAATCCGGTAACCCAGTTCATAGGAGAGCTGGTTGGTCGGTTGATTAAAGCCCTCGGATATTTGACGGATGATCGTGCCTAGCGGCACGACGGAGGCGTCGAAGAGGAGGTCTCGTTGTAGAATCGCGGGGGTGTGAACGGAGCGGCTGACGGCGGCCCACAGGGTTTGTTTCACGGTGGGTTCCCAAGTCAATCGTGCGCCCGGCTCCCACTCGATGCCGGAAACATTGTTGTGTTCCAGTTTGGTGCCCAGCGTCACCGATAGCTGGTCGGGTAAAACCTGAAATTCATCCTGAATAAACCCATTGTACACCTCGTCCGTCGGACTGGGATCGGGAAAGATCACGCCGACTTCGCCGACGAGACGATGGGTGATTTCGCGCACTCCACCGCCCCAGACCAACGCCTGGCGCTCGGTCGCTTTGAATTGATGCGTCCAGTTAAGATCGAAGGTATCACTGGCAAAATCATCACGATATTGCGTGCGATCTTCGCGCGACCAAAATCCTTGTACGGTCAGAATAGAATCCGGGCTGAATTCCCTCGTCCAACGCGATTGGACGTGGGTATCCCGCTGGGTCGTGGCCTCGGGAATCACCGCGCGGTAAGGAGGCGTGAGCAGAGGGTAATCGCCGGCCTCCCCTGATCGGACGGTGGAGAACTCGGCCTGCATCATCAACTGACTGGATTCGGAAAGCTCGCTGTCCAGCCTCATCCCGAAGTGACCGCCGCGCCAGGCGTCGCCAGCGTCGGTGCCGTTGGTGTATTTGGCTTCATCGGCGCGGTTGTATTGACCGTATAATCGCACCCACGTGTGGTCGCCCGTTTGGAATCCCTCGCGAAAATATCCCTGCCAGTTTCCTTCGGCTCCGCCACTGACACTGAGGAGACCGCCTTGGGTTTCCCGTGCGCTTTGAGTGACGATATTGATCACGCCATTGACGGCGTTGGCGCCCCACGCGATGGCCCCGGGGCCGCGGACGACCTCAATCCGGTAGACTTCCTCGATCGGCGGACCGGCGATTTCCCAAAATACTCCGCCAGAAAAAGGACTGTAGATCGTCCGGCCGTCGACCAGCACGAGTTGTCGGTTGGCAAAGCGGGAATTGGAGCCCCGCGCACTGATGGCCCAGTCGTGCGCATTGATTTGCGCCACGTCAAGACCTGGCACGTTACGCAGGGCTTCGGGAATAATCGTCGCCCCGGAATGCTCAATGTCCTCTCGAGTAACCACGGTGACGGCGCTGGCCGCCAGCCGCAGGGGCTCCTCCTTCCGGGAGACGGTGGTGATCTGGATTTCCGACAACTGCTCGAGGGAAAGATTGGCCAAGTCGGTTGATTCTGCCGTGTCGCCAAAAACCGACAACGCGACGGTGGCGGCCGCGAGCGCAATAAATGTGCGCCGCAGGCGTCCGAGGGGAATCGTCCTGCAATCTCGCCCAACGGCGAGCCTAGGGGTGAAGGGAGCCAGCATCAGCGCGCGAATTACTGCGGATGTATCCAACCAAATCGGACCAACAGGTCAAAGCTTAAGCTGCAATTGACGGAGTACACTCCCCCTTCGGTGTATTCTAGGTATTCCGGGTTTAAAACTCCTCTTGCCTCATCCTTTCACCCGGCTAAATTCCATGCGTGAGCACCGTACAGGAAATCGAGTCCGCCATCAGCCGCCTGTCCCCCGAGGATATGCGCCTCGTGCGCGACTGGCTGGAGCACCAGCTGGAAGACAGATTGACCATGACGGATGAATTCCAGGGCCGCATCGACAGTTCCGAACGCCAGATGGCCGAAGGCCAGCGTCCGCGAACCCGATCCGTCCCAGAATGAGCCGCGCCCTCCAGATTTACTATTCCGCGTTTGACGACGTCTTCCTCGAACTGCCGGAAGCAGTCCGTCACCGGATCGAAGCCGCCCTCGATGACATGGGACTGCAACTCAATTCCCATCCCCACTACCGCATGACTGGCGGCAATCGTTACCGTTTACGGGTCGGCGACTATCGCGTCATTTACACTTTCGATCCCGCGCGGAATCAAATTCATCTCCTTGCCGTCGGCCACCGCCGGGAAATATATCGGTAACGACGAGCTAAAGAGTTCGGCTGCGTATTAAAGTCCACCGAACGTTTCCTCCGCTGAAGTTGGCATTGCTGGATGGCGGGACGTCCACACCATTACGGGAATGTCTTTTGCCCAGCTGGCACTTCAATCCGTTGAGTTCGCGCATCCCGGGATGACCGCGCCGCTTTTTAGCGAGCTCACAGTGCAGTTTCCCTCGGGCTGGACGGGCATCGTCGGTCCGAATGGCGCGGGCAAGACCACGTTGTTAATGGTGGCCACCGGCGCACTCGTCCCGCAAGGCGGCGCGGTAACGAGCCGTGGGCTCGCGCTCTACGTGGCGCAACGCACGGACCATCCACCCGAGATGTTCGAGGATTTTATCTGGGCGCCCGACGCCACCGTGCTCAAGGCGCGGCTGCGCGTGAGCGAGGACTGGCCGGAGCGCTGGTCCACCCTCAGCCACGGCGAACGCAAGCGCGCGCAGATCGCCGTCGCGCTCTGGCGCGAGCCGGCAGTCCTCGCCCTCGATGAGCCGAGCAACCACATCGACGCGGACGCGCGCCGGCTGTTGCTACAAGCGCTGAAGGATTTTAGCGGCGTCGGACTGCTGGTGAGTCACGACCGCGCCTTGCTGGACGAATTGTGCACGCAGTGCTTGATCATCGATCCGCCCGACGCCGTGCTGCGACCCGGCGGCGTGACCCAAGCGATGGAACAACAGGACACCGAAGAGGCGTCCGCGCGCCACGCCAACGAGGTGCTCAAGCGCACCGAAACTCGGCTCCAAGCCGAGGCGCAGCGCCGACGCGTGATCGCCGATCAGAAAACCGCGGCGATGCGCGGATCCAAACAAAAGAAAATCCCGGCTCACGACCATGATGGCCGCGCCATGCGCAATCTCGCCAAGATGAGCGGCAAAGACGCCTACGCCGGAAAAATGGTCGCGCAGATGAACCAGCGCGCGGGCAAAATCGCGAAGGAGCGCTCCGACCTCACGATAAAAAAACGCTACGAGACGGGCATCTGGGTCGAGGGCGCATCGTTCATGCCGCGCGATTTTCTGCTGCGACTGCCGGCCGGAACTTTGCCGCTCGGCGGTGGGCGTGAGTTGCATTTTCCCGATCTCGAAATCGGCGGGGCGAGTCGCATCGCGCTGACCGGCGCCAACGGTCTCGGCAAAAGCACGCTCATCCATCACGTACTCGCGCGGCTGGAATTGCCCACGGAAAAATTGGTGACGGTGCCGCAGGAAATCTCGGCCGATGATTCGCGCGCGCTGCTGGAATCCGTCAAACGCCTGCCCAATGAAGAACTCGGCCGCGTGATGATCACGATCAGCCGGCTCGGCTCACGACCCGCGCGGTTGTTGGAGAGCGCGCTGCCGAGTCCCGGCGAAGTCCGCAAACTCCTCCTCGCGCTCGGCATCGTGCGCGGCCCGCACTTGATCGTGATGGATGAGCCGACCAATCACATGGACCTGCCCGGAATTCTTTGTCTGGAAGAAGCTCTGGCGGATTGTCCCTGCGCCATGCTGCTCGTAAGTCACGACGAAGCGTTCCTGGAAAAAATCACCGAGATCGACTGGCATCTGACGCGTGATGATTCCGGCGATACACGGTTGGAGATACGACGGTGAGGTCGAGTGCCCATTGGTGGTTAAAAACGGATCGCAGTCTTTCCGGGATTCGCGACCAGCGCGTGCCCCTTCATCCGTCAACAAACCGGTCCAGTGCCTCGTCCAGTGCTTCCATTTGAACCGGCTTGGTAAGGTGATACAGAAAGCCCGCTTGCTTGCTTTGATCGATGTCCTGTTGCGTGCCGAAACCACTCAAGGCAATTCCGCGGCAGCCGTAAGCCGTCCGCAATTGCGCCATGAGTTGATAACCGTCCATGTCCGGCAATCCGATGTCTGAAATCACCAAATCGAATGCACTACGGCTCGCTGCCGTCAGCGCTTCCGCGGCCGAGGCCGCCTGAACGACTTCGATTTTGCGATTGGTGAGCAAGCGGGCCAGAACCGCGCGGCTGGAATAATGGTCTTCCACCAACAAGACCTTGAGTTTGCCCAGCGCATTTTTCGTTCCTTCGGATCGCGGTGTGCGCTCCGCAAAAGGTGGGGATGAAAAACCGGCTGAATGCAGCGGCAACTTGATCAGAAAACTCGAGCCCTCGTTTCGGCCCGGACTGCTCGCGGCGATCGATCCCGAATGGAGTTCGGCGATTTTGAGCGAGATGGCGAGGCCAAGTCCCAGCCCGCCAAACCCGGCCCCGGCTTCACTGTGATCGCCTTGCGCAAATGGATCGAATACGCGGGCCAATTCATCCGCCGACATCCCGATGCCGGAATCCGTTACTTCGATCTGCAACGTGCGCGGAATTTCCGGGTTGATGCGGGTGATCACGGTAATCGCTCCACCTTTCGGCGTAAATTTGACCGCGTTGCGCAGGAGATTTGAAAAAAGCTGATGCAAACGCAGTTCGTCGCCAACTACCGTGAGATGCCCTTCGGTCCACTTCTTCGTAATTCGCAGTTCCTTCGCGGTGATCTCGGGAAAGAGGGAATCCAACACCAAGCTCAGCAAGGGATGAACCTCCAGCTGCACCAAATTCAGTGGCAATTTCCCATGCGCGATCCGGGAAATGTCGAGCAGATCGTCAATCAAGCGCGCCTCCATGGAAATATTATGCGCGATGGACCTGAAATCATCGCGGACCTCCGGAGGCAGGTTGGAATTGTTCGCGGCTTCGGTTGCGAGCAACAGGACAGGATTGAGCGGCGTGCGCAGTTCGTGGGAAAGCGTGGCGAGGAAATCGTCCTTCGCCTGAGAGGCCGCGACCAAGTCCATCTCCAGTTTTTTGCGCTGGGTAATGTCGCGAGTCGAACCGGCGACAATCGTCACCGCGCCATCCGGCCCGAACACAGGGCTGAAAATATATTCGTAGAAGCCCTCGACCCCGCTGGGACTGACATAGCGGGTTTCATCGCGCACCACGCTTTTGTTGGCAATGACCTCCTGAATTTGCCGCTGGAGCCGCGTCGCGAGATCACCCGGATATTTCAAATCAAAAAAATCTTTGCCGACAGCCTGCTCGAGCGGCAGTCCCCACAGGTCGAGCAACGCCTTGTTCACATAGACAAACCGTCCGTTTAAATCGAACGTGTAGGCAAAATCGTTAATGGCCGAGAGCACTGTGTCGAAAACCTTATAGCGCTCCTTTTCGGCCGCGAGGCGGTCGGTGTTTTCCACCACGATCGCGAGAAAGCCCTCCACTTGACCGTCCTCGTTCCGGATTGGATTGTAACTAAACGAAAAAATGCCGGACGAGGTCACCCCGTTGCGCGTGAGGCTAAGGATGTAATCGTTAATCACCACCGCCTCGCCGCTCATCGCCTGCTTGACCAGGGGATTCAAGGCATCCCAAATTTCCGAAAAGCTCTCCCGAAGAGATACACCCAACGCCGCCGGGTGCTTGTCCTGAATAATCTTCGCGTATGCATCGTTATAAAGAAACGTATAGTCGCTACCCCAAATCAGCGCCATCGCGGGTCCGCCCTCCAAAACCTGATTCACCACGGTACGCAAATGCAGCGGCCACGTGCCCAGCGGGCCAAGAGGAGTGTTCTCCCAAGCATAAGCGGCCACGAGTGCGCCAGTCTCGCCCTTGCGCACAAGCCAACTGGCATCATTCGCGGATGAACCATCTGAAGCGTGCCGGCTGGAGACCACGTTTGGCATTGGCGCAGTGTGACGAACGCGGCTTCAAGGAAGCAATGGCTATTCCCTCGGCGCAGGATATCGGCCGCGCCGCCCCTCGGAAAAACACTCCATTGAGGGCAACGGCCTGCCGCGACCGATTGCGATCAGTAAACCATGAGCGACCATCCGTGACTAACTGATTTCTTTCCTGCTCCGCTGTCGGGCGGTTGCGCCGTTTTTGCCAAGCTGGGTTTCGTAGTAAACCAGCGCGGTGCCGCGATGGGTGACGCGGCCGGTTTCGCGGTAGCCGCACTTGGAAAAGAACGGGCCCGCACCGGCAGAGGGATGATCGAATGCGTCGAGGAAGAGGGCATCGGCTTTTTCGCGGCGCGCGAGGACGGCCGCTTGACTGAGGCACGCTCGACCGATGCCTCGGCGCTGGAGTTCGGGTGAGACCGCCATCGCGCTGAGGTAACACGGCCGTTTGACTTTCGGAAAATAACCCAGATCAATGGAAGGCGGTTTCGTAGTGGAAAGTTTTAACGAGGCGATGACCTCGCCGCGATGCAGCGCAACGAAGAGCCGCGCATTGCGCAAATCGGAGACCACTGCGGCGGTCGTGCAGTGCACGGTCCACGGCCCCCGACCATGTTTGAAGGTGAGGTCGTCGGAAATAGCGTTGCGCAACGCCGCGATGGACTCGGCATCCTCGGTCGTGGCGGCTTGAAGTTTCACGTGCATGAAAATCATCTATGCGCTGGTGCCGCGGCGGGCTCAAGTCCCGCTTCGCAATGGCTAAATAAAGCCAACCGAAATTAAACGCGGAGCTCACAGAGAACGTAAAGCTTTGGGTCAGTCTGCGCCTGATTTTTTATGGCGACAAATTTGATCGAGCGGAGTAACTACTTTGCTACGTTCCGGTCCAACTGGGACGGACCCGCCGCGTCATCCGGACGCGACGCTGTTCCTTTTTCGCCGGTAGTGCTCGATGCAATTCATTCCCGAACAACCCGAGATTCTCTCCCTTCAAACCGACGCTCTCGGGGCACGGAATCAGGATTTTTACAATGCGCTCTGGGCAAAAACGTATCTGACCCGCCCGGAGCGATTCAATACCTGGCCGTTCATTTCCTCGCTGCTCGCCGCTGCATCGAAGCGATTGGAAGTCGGGCCAGGACTGCACCCGCGCCTGCCGATCAAGGAGACCCATTTTGTCGACATCAGTCCGCACGTCGTCACGCAGCTGATCGCCCATCGCGGTGTCGCGCGGACCGGTGGCATCACCGCGCTGCCCTACGCGTCCGACACATTTGATTTGGTGGCGGCGTTTGACGTCATCGAGCACGTGGGGGACGACGAATGTGCTTTCGCGGAATTGACGCGCGTCATGAAAGCGACCGGACGCTTGATTTTTTCCGTGCCGCTGCATCCAGCGCGCTGGACCAACTTTGACAACTATGTCGGACACGCGCGGCGTTACGAACCCGCTGCGCTCACGAAGCTGCTCGCCCGCCACGACCTCGTCGTCGAGCGCAGTGCCGTCTTTGGCATGCAGTCCAATAATCCTCGCCTGCTCGACTTTGCGGTGAAGGGACTCACCCGGCATCACACCACGGCGATGCGCTGCTACAACTGGCTGTTTTTTCCATTGGGAATGTTGTTTCAAAAACGCCTGACCCTGACCGACGACCTGATGGATATGTCGGAGGTCGATGAAGTCCTCCTCGTCTGTCGGCGGAAGTGACCGGACAATCTCCAGATTGAACCGGAGAAAAACAAAATCGGCCCGACGAAGGATGCTGTCGCTTTGTAGTCCGCGCCGGCGGTTCTTCCGGATTTCGGAAAACTATTTGTAGGCGACGACGGCGCTGGAGGGACCCGCGAGAGGGATAACTTCGAAACGGTTAAAGCCGAAAACCGGGCGAGACAGGACCAACCGGAAAATAGTCACGCGTTCATCGCAGTCCGCAGAAAAATTCACCTCCACGGGCATGACCATTTCTCCAATCTATCCACCAGCCACTTCACCCATCATTCTATAACCGTCGCCGGCGGAGACCGTCTGGATCCACTGCGGAACCACCGCATCATCGTCGAGTTTCTGCGGCAAGCGCCAGATATGGGTGTCCACCGTCCGGGTGTTGGCTTGCCCGCTGTAACCCCAGACGTTTTCGAGCATCGCCGCACGCGTCACCAGTTCACCGGGATGCCGCGCAAAAACTTCCAAGATCGCATACTCCGTCCGCGTCAATCCCACCGGTTGTCCCTCTCGGGTCGTAATGCGATTCTTCAAGTCCACTGTGTTCGGACCAAGGTTAATGACGGTCGGAGCGGAAACTGCCGGCTGGCTGCGTCGAAGCACCGTGTTCACTCGCGCAATCAATTCGCGGAGGTCGCACGGCTTGCCAAGATAGTCGTCCGCCCCCGCACTCAGTCCTTTGACCCGATCTTCCACATCGGTGTGTCCGGTCAATATAATGACCGATTGGGTGAAGCCATTCTCGCGTAGTCGTTCCAAGGTCTGCCAGCCATTCACCACCGGCATATCCAGATCGAGCAGGATGAGAGCCGGATTTTCACGCCGGGTTACTTCCAACGCCTCCAGTCCGTCCCGCGCGTCAACCACCCGGTAACCCGCGCCGCTGAGCGTGATTTTATAGGCGGCGCGGATGGCCTCGTCATCTTCCACGATCAGTATCGTGGACTTGGTGGCGTTGCGAGTGGTCATGAGAAACTGTTAGGGCGAACTCCCCATGCAGTGCGTGGTAATTTATTCATATTAGCGGAAAACATTTTTTGTGACCGTTTTG
Organism: Verrucomicrobiota bacterium; assembly: GCA_041691855.1. Lineage (GTDB taxonomy): Bacteria > Verrucomicrobiota > Verrucomicrobiia > Opitutales > Opitutaceae > Lacunisphaera. The sequence goes on from JBEPTW010000007.1 coordinate 17,898, forward strand.
TGACAGGTACGCATCAAGCAACGAGTCGTTGTATCTGCCGGCGGATCATCCCGATCTGTCGCCAGAAATCCAAAGAATCATGCATCAGGAAGTAACAACCGAGTTCAATCTAGCAGCATTCAATGTCCGGACTCCAGCACTGACCGCGCTCCCCGGCAACCATGCTCTTTGGTGCGTCCATCCGTGCGGCGGCGGTATTTCGAAAAGTTTATGCACTCCGGCGCTGACCGCAGCGGGGAAGTGATGTGACCGCCAGCCTTCGTGGATAATCCAACTCCCGGAAAAATCCCGGCGCTCGGACGTTTTTTTCGTCTCCAAAACCCGCTCACGCTCATTTCCATTCACTCTCCAAGGACATTCGTCAGGCAATGGTATTGCTCTCTCCGTGGCCGACTCGCCGGCATCGGTCGCACGAGCGCGGGCAGCGGCGCTTTGGGCAGCCAGACCTCAGTCGCGGGCAGCAATACAGCAACGGCAATCAACGCCCTCACTCTCCAATCGCTCGCCAGTCATTTGTCCGTTCTCGCCGAAAGCCTCGGTGAAACCACGCGGCAAATGGAAGCAGATTTTCTGCGACTCGGTGAAGGCCTGACCGCATTGCATCGCGGTGCTGCCGATCTGGGTCGGGTCGCTTCCGGTCTCATTTCTGCGGTTCACAAAACCCTCCAGCAAAGCCGGCTCGCGGGCGAAAATGGCCTCGTCACGACTACGCTGCGGGAACTCCACGACAATCTCGGCGTGTCGCAGCAACGCCTCAAGACGCTTGCGGCCATGAGCGCCACCTTGGGACAATTGCGCCAGCAAGGTCACGGCGTCGGCCGGATGGCATTGTTGTTAAAATCCTCGGGCTGCAATTTTGCGGTCGAAAGCGCCCGTTCCCTTGAGTGCCAACAGGCCTTTGGCGACTTCGTACCAAGTCTGCGCCAGCTCGCCGACCAGATGGGAACCCTCGGGGAAAAAATCACCAATGAAGCGCAGCGCACCCAGACCGAACAGGAGCAGCTGGTTCGTTCCATTACGGTCAGCCTCGACGAACTGCAACAACTCGCCCGACAGTCCACCGCCGCCGTGGCCACGGCTTCGGAACACATCCAAGGCATGATGGACAGCTCCGCCTCAGTCGTAGATCAGGCCCATCAACGGGCGGAAACGATTCGTCGCCACTCCGAAGAGGCAGCCTACTTCATCCAATTCGGCGACATCGTGCGCCAAAAACTCGAACATGTCGTTGATGCGCTCGCCAGCGGAATCAAAGCCCGCAACAACACCTCACAAACCGTCGCCCTGGACCGGCTCATTGCGATTCAAGCCGGACAGCTTGACGCCATTCGGACGGAAGTCGTGACCGCACGCGACAAACTCGCCCTCGCGTTCAACGGCCTCGCCAGCGAGACCGCCCAACTCGTGGAAGACATTTTTGCGCTGGCCCAAAACAAAAACAGCGGTGGCGAAACCCCGGACGATTCCAACCGGCTGCAAAATTTGTCCGCTGAAATCCTGCAACTGCAAGGCCTGCACGCCCGAGGCGACGAACTCGGGATCCAATCGCAACGCATGACCCAACGTGCGGCCGAAGCCTCCGAAAAATTGACTGAACATCTCGGCGAAGTGAACACGCTGAATTTTGAACTGCGCATCCAAGCCTTGAACGCCATCGTCAAGACCGCCCGGCTTGGTTCCGATGGAGTCACCCTCGGAGTCCTTTCCGCGCACGTTCACGAAGTCTCCCACGACTCCGGAACATCCGTCGCCGAAATCCTAAAACTACTCGACCGTCTTCGTGCCGGAACGAGCCTGCTCGGCGAGGGAAGCCAACCAACCGTGGCAGAAAACGAGACGGGCGAATCCGCCCTCGAGCGCGGTCTGCACGACTTCGCTGCTCTCCACCAGAAGTTTCAACAAACCTCAGACGAAGCCACCTTGCTCGCGACGCGGCAGGGGGAAATCCTGGCCGAAGCATCGGCCAATCTCGATTTCCTCGCCGCGTTCGACGTCCGTGTGACGGCAACGCTCGAAGAGCTCCAAACCGCGCGCACCAGTCTCAAGCCGCATCTTTCCCCCGGCGAGGCAGGAGCGGCTCCGGAAACCGAACTCCTCGACGCCTACACGATGGAAAGCGAACGCGAAATCCATCGTCGAGTCGTCGGCAAGTCGGAATTGGTCTCCGTCCCTGCACTACCGGCCAACAATCCAGCCGACACCGCAACGGCCACCCCGTCCGCGAACGAATCGACCCACTTGGTTACCACAACCCTCACCAGCGACACGCCCGCAACTGAGAACAATGACAATGTTGAATTCTTTTAATCCATGAGTGCTTTTTCTTCCTCCGACCATCAGGCGATCGCGCCGCTCCTCCTGAAAATCGAAATGGATCTCACGATTCAGCACGCCGAGGCGGTGCAAAAATTATTACTGGCGCAACCGGATTCTCCCGTCGTGGAGCTGGACCTTAGTTCGGTGGGAGCCTGTGACCTCACCGGCATCCAGTTGCTGGTATCCGCGCGACAGACCGCCACCGCCGCCGGAAAAACATTTTCCATTAAAGCTTATTCCCCTGCCGTCGGCGCCGCGTGCACCGGCCTCGGCCTCGACGTTTCCCAGTTGTCCACCTCCACGCTTTAATTCCATGAGCAAAACCATTCTGACAGTCGACGACTCGGCCAGCATGCGGCAGATGATCGCATTTACGCTTAGCAACGCCGGCTACGAAGTGATCGAAGCCGCCGATGGACAGGAGGCGCTCACCAAACTCGACGGCCGCGCCGTCCATTTGGTGGTGACCGATCTCAACATGCCCAACCTCGATGGCATTGGTTTGATCAAGGGAGTCCGAGTGATTCCCGCCTACAAATACGTGCCGATCATCATGCTGACGACCGAATCAACCGACGAAAAGAAACAGGCAGGCAAAGCCGCCGGCGCGACCGGTTGGATCGTAAAGCCATTTCGCGGCGAACAACTCGTGGCCGTGGCGAAAAAACTTCTCGGCTGAATCCCGTCCCTCGCCCGGTCCAACCATTCTCTGTTCGCATTCCCGTCATGGCGCAGCCCAATCCCATCCAGACCTTCCTGCTCGAGGCCGACGATCTGCTCACCACCATCGAACAGATCACGCTCGATCTCGATGGCGCTACCGTCGACACCGACACGGTCAATCAACTTTTCCGCGCCTTCCACACCATTAAAGGGTCAGGTGCGATGTTCGGTTTTGATGCCGTCGCCTCCTTCACGCATCACGTGGAAACCGCCCTCGATCTCGTGCGCGAAGGAAAACTTCCACTCTCCCCACTCCTGATCACGTGTGTGCTCGGGGCCAAGGACCAGATCAAAGCGTTGTTGGATGAAGCGCAAGGCGGCCCGGTCGCGCCCTCGGGAGCCTGCGACAAAATCATTGCCACGCTCGCAGGTCTTTCACCGGCCAACGCCAACCACGACAACCACACCAAGCCGTCTTTGACCGCACCGATCCCACCAGGGGAAGCAATGCAATCCTGGGAAATCCATTTCCAACCCAATGCCGAACTCCTCGTCTGCGGGACGAATCCGATCGCGTTGCTCGACGAGCTGCGTGCGCTGGGCGACTGTGCCGTGCACGCCTGCACCGAACAAATCCCCTCCCTCGACGAGTTCATCCCGGATCGCTGTTATTTCAGTTGGGACATTACGCTCCGCACTTCGGCCGACTTCAATACGATCAAGGATGTTTTCATTTTCGTGGAGGATGGCAGCACGCTTTCGATTACGCCGACAACGCCTTCCGCGGACAACATTTCACCGCCGCCGGTCTCAGTGGCCAAGCCGCCTTCGAATGCAAAACCGGAAAGCGCGTCCGTGCCCGCCGCAACCCGCGCGTCCGCTCCGGCTCAGGTGACGGCGGCCTCCGACGCAAAAGCTGTCACGCGTAAGCCGGTCGCCGCTGACTCCACGATTCGCGTTCCTTCCGAAAAACTCGACCGCCTCGTCAATTTGGTCGGCGAATTGGTGATGAATCAGTCACGCCTGAGCCAGGTGGCCGCGCGACTCGACACAGCGGAACTCAACTCCCCGGTCGAGTCGATCGAAAGGCTGATCAATGAACTCCGGGACAATGTTCTCGGCATTCGGATGATGCCCATCGGCTCCACCTTCAGTCGCTTCAAACGTCTGGTCCACGATCTTTCCGCCGAGCTCGGAAAGGAAATCGATCTCGTGACCGAGGGCGCGGAGACGGAGGTGGACAAAACCGTCCTCGATCGTCTCGGCGATCCCCTGATCCATCTCATTCGAAACAGCCTCGACCACGGTATTGAAGCCGCTGATACGAGAGAGAAACTCGGCAAGTCCCGTCGCGGCACGCTCCGGCTCGCGGCCGCCCACACCGGATCTAACGTCGTCATCACCATTCAAGATGACGGCAAGGGCATTGACCGCGACGCCATCCGCCGGAAGGGCGTCGAAAAAGGTCTGGTCGGCGCCGACGCGGTTCTATCGGACCGCGAAGTGTTCGGCCTGATTTTCCTCCCGGGTTTCTCGACGGCCAAGCAAATCACCAGCGTATCCGGCCGCGGGGTCGGCATGGATGTGGTGAAACGGCAGATCGACACCTTGCGCGGGTCGGTCGCAGTCGCGAGTGCAGTGGGGCACGGGACGACGATCACCCTCACCCTGCCGCTCACCCTCGCCATCGTCGACGGCCTGGTGGTTGCGGTGGGCGATGATCAATTTGTCATCCCCACCTCGGTGGTTATGGAAAACCTCGAAATCACCCGCGCCGAACGCAACGCATTCAACGGCCGTCATGCGGTCGCAGTGCGCGGGGAACTCGTGCCGTATATCCGCTTGCGCGAAGTTTTCACGATGCCGGAGGGTGAACCCGACCTGGAGAAGGTGGTCGTCGTGCAACACGCCGGAGAACGCGTCGGCCTCGTGGTCGATCGCGTATTGGGCAGCCACCAGACCGTGATCCAGCCCCTCGGCCGTTTTTATCGCGATATCTCGATCCTCTCCGGAGCGACCATCATGGGAGACGGCCGGGTGGCGCTCATCCTCGATGTCGCAGGTCTCGTCCGGTTGACGGAGACCACCGCCCAAGCCGTCTCAATCACCTGAGTCCATGGCCAACATTCTTCTCATCGACGACTCCCCTTCCATCCTCCACATGCTGAAGGAATGGCTCTTGGCTGCGGGCCATCGCGTGACCGTGCAAAATTCGGGACTACATATCGGGCGACTGCTCCGCACCACGCATCTCGATCTGGTCATCACCGACATTTACATGCCCGACGTGGACGGGATGCAGCTCCTCTTCCTGATCCGCAAGGATCATCCGAAGCTGCCATGTATCGCCATGAGTTCAGCGGAAGGAGCCTTCAACCTGCTCGGTGCGGCCAGACAACTCGGAGCCGTGGCCGCGCTGCGCAAGCCGTTTACCGAAGACACCCTGCTCACCGCCGTGGCCACGATTCTCGAGGCAACAGACAATCAAACCTCACTTTCAAAAATACCCAGCTCCTGACCCTTTCTAAAATGAGCACTCCCATCGCCACCTCGGCCCAGTACATCACCTTCCAGCTCGGCAACGAGCTGTTCGCCATCGACGTCGCGCAAGTGCGCGAAATCCTCGAGCTCTCGCTCGTCACGCGCGTGCCCACTTCACCCGACTACATGCGCGGCGTGGTCAATGTCCGGAGCAAGGCAATTCCGGTCGTGGACCTGCGCTTGAAATTTGGGCTGCCCGCCGTGCCCGACACTCTGGTATCCCGCGTGGTCGTCATGGAAATCGAACTCGACGGGGAAACCTGCATCGTGGGCGGTCTCGCGGACAGCGTGCATGAAGTCATTGAACTTGAGCCCGCGCAGATCAGCCCGCCGCCTCGCCTCGCCTCGCGCTGGCGGACGGAGTTGATCCGCGGCATGGCCCGCCGCGGCGAGCAATTCATCATCATCCTCGATATCGCAGCGGTTTTCTCCTCCGACGAAATCGCCCTCCTGAAAAACGGCACGGCTGAGACCGTCACCACCTGAATCCCACCTATAATTTTATCAATCCACCCTCCTCATGAAAAACTGGAAAATCGGAAATCGCATCACGGTCGGCTTTGCCGCCGTTCTCCTCATCGCCGCCACGCTCGGCCTGTACGCCTACATCCAATTGCGCGCAATCCAGCGCGGCACCGCACACATTACCGAAGACACGATGCCCAGCATCAATGTGATCAGCGGGATCGATTCCCGCGCCCGGGAAGTCTACGCGACCGTCCTCAATCACGTCCTGGCGGACAACAAGTCGGACATGGAAGCGCTGGAAAAAACCCTTGAAGACCACTCGGGTCTGAACACGGAGGATTTCAAGAAATATGGTTCGCTCGTATCGGATTCACACGATCAGGACCTCCTGGATAAAGCCCAGGTCTGCCGCAAAAATTACGATGTGGCGCGGGAGGACATCCTCGCATTGAGCCGTGAATTGAAAAACAAGGAAGCCATCGCGCTCATCCATTCAAAACTAACTCCCTCGTACCGGCAATATCTCCAGGCGCTCGACGATATCGTGACCTACAACGAAAAACTCGGCGAGCAGGCTTCGACCGCCATCAATACTTCAATCAGGAATTCCGTCTCGGGCATTATTGTCGGAGTGGTGGCCGCCATTCTTATCGGCCTCACGATCGCGTGGTTCATCACCCGCAGCATTACCGTTCCCCTCGCATCTGCCACGGCTGCGGTCGGAGATGTGGCCAAGGGCAACCTTTCGATCACGCTTACCGTCAACTCCCGCGATGAAATCGGCCAGATCACTGCTTCACTGAACAGCATGATCGAAGGACTGCGTGGGACCAGCCGGGTCGCCGACGCCATCGCCGGCGGCGATCTCACCCACGATGTTAAACTGCTTTCCGATCAGGATACGCTCGGTCATTCGCTGACCAAGATGCTCGAAAATCTTCGCAAGATCGTCGGTGAAGTTTCCAGCGCCGCCAACAACGTCGCATCGGGCAGCGAGCAGATGAGCGCGACGGCTCAACAGCTTTCCGAAGGCGCCTCCGAACAGGCCGCCGCCGCGGAGGAAAGCACGTCCTCAATGGAGGAGATGTCCGCCTCGATCCAACAAAACGCCGACAATGCCAAACAGACAGACAAGCTGGCCGGTCGGGCCGCAGAAGACGCGAAGACCAGTGGCACTTCCGTATCCCAGACCGTCGCGGCCATGAAGGAAATCGCCGATAAAATCGCCATCATCGAGGAGATCGCGCGCAAAACCGACCTGCTTGCCCTCAACGCCGCGGTGGAAGCCGCACGCGCCGGCGAACACGGCAAGGGATTTGCGGTGGTCGCGTCCGAAGTCCGCAAGCTCGCCGAACGCAGCCAGACCGCCGCAGCCGACATCAGCCGTCTTACCGGCGGTGGCGTGCGACTGGCGCACGAAGCCGGCGACCTGCTCACAAAACTCGTGCCGGATATTCGCAAGACCGCCGAACTCGTTCAGGAAATCGCCGCCTCCTGTGGCGAGCAGACGACCGGTTCCAATCAGGTCAGCAAAGCGATGCAGCAACTCGATCAGGTTATTCAACAAAACTCGTCCGCTGCCGAGGAGATGGCCTCCACGGCCGAAGAGCTCGCCTCGCAGGCGCAACAACTGCAGGGCTCGATCTCATTCTTCAAGGTGAGTTCTGCGCCAGCGTCGGCACCCGCCGTCAGCCACCGAAAGAATTCCCCGCTGAAATCATCACCCAAAGCGATTCACGCCATCCCGTCACGCAACGGCAAACCAGGAGCCGTCGCCATCGCCCTCGACAACAATCACAACGTCCGCGGAGATGCGCGCGATGGCGAATTCCAGCACTACTGAGTCTTAAGAGCGATCGAGCCAGCCGGTAATTTGGCGGGAATTCAAAACCCTTCCCGCCGGATCATCCCCGTCATGTCCATCCTCCCTCCTCCGCCCGAAACGTCCGAGATCCTGCAACTCACGCCGGAAAGCTTCGCGCGTTTCGCCGCCTTCATCACCAAGACCCTTGGGATCAAGATGTCGGAAAACAAAATCCCGATGCTGCAAAGCCGGCTCCAGCGGCGCATGCGCGCCCGGGGCTTGCGGAACATCGATCGCTACCGGGATTTTCTATTCAATTCAACTGAAGGAGACGCGGAATTGGTGGACTTCATTGACGCGGTCACCACCAACAAAACGGATTTTTTCCGCGAGCCGCATCACTTCAACTATCTGCGACGAACCGCGCTGCCGACGCTGGATACCGATCCGGAACGCCCCTGGCATTTCAAACTGTGGTGCGCCGGCTGCTCGACGGGAGAAGAGCCTTACACGCTGTCGATGGTCCTCAGCGAACACGCCGCCGAACGAACCGGTTTCGACTTCACGATTCTTGCGACCGACATTTCCACGCGCGTGCTGCAGACTGCCCGTGAGGCGGTTTATGACGAACCGCGCATTGAGCCAGTCGCCGATGAATTGCGGAAAAAATACCTGCTCCGAAGCCGTAGTCCCGGACGGAACCTCGTGCGCATCGTGCCAGGCCTTCGCCGCCACGTGCAATTCAACCGGCTCAACTTCATGGACGCTGACTACGGCGTCGCTGACATGTTCGACGCGATTTTCTTTCGAAACGTCATGATCTATTTCGACAAACCAACGCAAGAGGCGGTCATCCGAAAACTCTGCCGCAATCTAAAACCCGGCGGCTATCTTTTCGTCGGCCATTCGGAATCATTGATCGGGATCGATGTGCCCGTGCGGATGGTTGCTTCCGCCGTCTATCAAAAACCATTGTCCGTTGCCTGATCTTGCCGCCATTTCCACCGCCACGCCGTGCATCCCGCCCCGGTTTTTATCCCCTGGCGAGTTGCTGGTTGTGACCACCCCTTTCGAGATCACAACCATCCTCGGCCCCTGCGTCGCGGTCACCTTCTGGTGCGCGCAGTCCCAGGTGGGAGCCATTTGCCACGCCATGCTTCCCTCCGAAGACATGGGTTTCGATTCCTCCGCTGGCGGCCATCCGTGGAAATACGTGAGTGCGGTTATTCCGGAAATGTGGCGGTGCTTCCTAAGACAAGGCGGGGTTGCCGCGACCCTTGAAATAAAACTTTTTGGCGGTGCCGATTTGCTGTGGAACACGGAGACGCCTTCTTCCACCCGGATCGGTTCGCAGAATATCGAATTCGCGCAACAGCTCCTTGCCGAACTCGGGCTGCACATCCTTGCTTCCGATGTCGGCGGAAACAAAGGACGTAAACTCATTTTCAATACCCAGTCCGGCGACGTGAGAATAAAGCGACTCCCTCATTTCATCCCGCTGAACCCGTGAGCTCAACCTCCGCAAAAAAAATCCGCGTCCTCATCGTGGACGACTCCGCTTCGGTTCGACAGGCATTGAAAGCGGTCCTGGAAAGCGACCCCGCCATCGAAGTGATCGCGACCGCATCCGATCCGTACCTTGCAGTCGAGCGGATCGCCCGCGAGGTTCCCGACGTGATCACCCTCGATATCGAAATGCCCCGAATGGACGGGATCACCTTTCTCGAGAAGATCATGGCCCAGCATCCGATTCCCGTCGTGATCTGCTCCACGTTGACCAGCGAAGGATCGCAAAGCGCGCTCGCGGCACTGGAGAAAGGTGCCGTCGACATCATCACCAAGCCCAAGATGGGCTCCAAACAGTTCATCGAAGAATCGGCGATTCACATCTGTGATGTGGTAAAGTCCGCCGCTTACGCCCGGGTCGGTCAAGCTCAGCCGTGGGTTCGCGAATCACTGGTGCCGTCGGCCGCACCGGCGATGAAAGTGGCGCCAAAGCTGACCGCCGACGCCGTGATCGCAAAACCGACCTCGTACGCGATGTTGGAAACAACGGAGAAAATCATCGCGGTCGGCGCGTCCACCGGCGGCACAGAGGCATTGCGTGCGTTTCTCCAAGCTCTGCCGGCGGACGCACCCGGGATCGTTATCGTGCAGCACATGCCGGAAAAATTTACCGCGAGCTTTGCCCAGCGCCTCAACACGCTTTGCCGCGTCACCGTCAAGGAAGCGGTTGACGGCGATACCGTCCTCCGCGGCCAGGCGTTGATCGCTCCCGGCAACCGCCATATGCTGCTGAAACGAAGCGGTGCTCGGTATTACGTCGAAATCCGCGACGGTCCGCTAGTGACGCGTCATCGCCCGTCAGTCGACGTCCTGTTCCGATCCGCCGCACGTTACGCCGGCCAAAATGCAGTCGGGGTCATCATGACCGGCATGGGGGACGACGGCGCGCGCGGCATGCTCGAACTCAAGGAAGCCGGCGCGCACAATCTCGCACAGGATGAAGCGAGCTGTGTAGTTTTCGGCATGCCGGCGGAAGCGATCAAGCTCGGCGGAGTGGACGATATTCTTCCCCTGAGCCGGATCGCGGATGAAGTCGTCCGACTCGGCCGCTGAGCAAACGACCCTCGCGGTTCGCCGGCCACAGGGCGGTCGTCCCAGCGCGATATTTCCATCAGGCCAAAAATTAAAACCGATGCGCCATAATTTAGTTATTGCTTAATTAAGTTTTAACTTAATCATAAGTGGCATGCAAAGCCTGTTAGCCATCGCCGATCCGACCCGGCGCCGGATTATTGAACTACTCGCCGTCCGCGACCGGACGGCGGGCGAGCTCGTCGACGAGTTCGACATGAGCGCTCCGGCGATTTCCCAGCATTTAAAAGTTCTGCGCGAAGCCGGGCTCGTGACAGTACGTGCCGAAGGACAAACCCGCATTCAAATGATCAACCCGGATGGATTCGACGAGCTGGAAGCCTGGATGGAAAAAACGCGCGGCTTCTGGTCGAACCGGCTCGACGCCCTCGAGCGCGAACTGCGCGCGGACGATGCACGGAACGCCAAATTAGCGAAAAAGAAAAAAACTTCATGAAAGCCAACGAACAACACGGAACCTTCAACGGCCCGGCGGAAGTGCGCCTCGTGCGCACGCTGCCCGGCCCAATCGAACGCGTCTGGGAATATCTCACCGACGACGAGAAACGCGCCCGCTGGTTTGCCGGCGGCACGATCGAGCCGCGCAAGGGCGGCAAAATGGAGCTCTTCTTCCTCCACAAAAATATTTCACCCGGTGAGACGCCGCCCGCACAATATGAAAAGCTTCAGGAAACCGGTTTCAAAATGCCGGGCACCGTGCTGCGCTGGGAACCGCCACGCGTGTTGAGTTACACCTTTGACGACGATTCCGACGTCACTTTTGAACTCACGCCGGAAGGCAAGCAAGTCGTCCTCGTGCTCACCCATCGCAGCCGCGGCGACGACATCCCTTCCCTCAGTGGGTACGCGAGCGGCTGGCATACGCATTTCGCGCTGCTGATCGCATTGCTCGAAGGCACCCCGCCTCCGCCTTTCTGGGCGACGCATCAGCGGCTCAAAGCCGAATACGAAAAGCTCCGCGCCGAGACCGCGACGTAGGCGCGCCGCTCGACCCTCGCTCAGCGCAATTTTTCTTTCCGGGACGCCGTTCGTGTCCTGCCGAAGAATCGCGTCCTAAATTCTCAACCTCGATCCTCATAACTCAGAAAACCAACTCCCATGAAAACAAACTCACTCGAAAATCCGACCGTCGTCTCACCCGAAAAATGGCTCGCGGCCCGCCGCGAATTACTCCGCGAAGAAAAGGAATTCACCCAGCTGCAGGACAAAATCAACGCGCGCCGTCGGGCGCTGCCGTGGGTGAAGATCGAAAAGCCCTACACGTTTGAATCGTTGGGCAGCCGCGTATCGCTGGCCGATTTGTTCGATGGGCGCAGCCAGCTCATCATCCAACACTTCATGTTCGGGGCCGGCTGGGAAGAAGGCTGCAAGGCCTGTTCTTTCATGACGGATCATTTCAACCCCACGGCGGTGCACTTGGCCGCCCGTGACGTCTCGTTCGCGGCCATCTCCCATGCACCTCTTGAGGAAATCCTGCCTTTCAAGCAACGCATGGGTTGGAACATCAACTGGGTGTCGTCGCACGGCACGTCCTTCAACCACGACTTCCATGTGTACTTCACGCCCGAGGAGATGGCCAAGGGCAAGGTTTATTACAACTACGGGATGGTAGAGGCTCCCTTTGAAGAACTGCCGGGCATCAGTGTTTTCGCGCGCGATGTCGCCGGTGCGGTCTACCACACCTATTCCACCTACGGGCGCGGGGTCGAAATCATCATGGGCACCTATCCCCTACTCGACCTGGTCCCGAAGGGCCGCGACGAGAATGAGCTGGAGAATGGCATGGCGTGGATCCGCCATCACGACCGTTATAATCAAGCCCCTGATGTCGCCGCTGCCCATTGATCGCTTCCGCCGCGCATGCCGCTGGCTCTTGCCGGCGGCGCTGCTCGCACTGACGCCGAAGTGCGCGCTGTGCCTGTTCGCTTACGTCGGACTTGGCACCCTGCTTGGCATTGGCGAACCCGAATTATGCGGAGGGAAGACCAGCGCGCCCGGACATTGGGCGTTGGCCGTCGGGCTGATCGGGGCCGTTGCTGGAACGCTTTTTTTCGGACTCTTACTCCGATCACGATGCCGTCGTTCGCTATGTGGCGAGCAACATTAAATCCGAATCAGTCAATCGCACCCTTGTGGATCGCAAGGCGACCTCGGTCGGCGACGTATAGATTGTCAGATCCCTCCACTGCCAAACCAAAGGCATCCACAAAGTTTGCCGCCGCACCGACGCCGTCCGCCCTGCAGCGCAGCCGGGTATTTTTTCCGAAAAAAACTCATTGCCCCGATGAGCGCTGGAAATAATCAAGTGTAGGCGCCGGCCTACACTACATGGATATCAAAGAATGCCATCGGGTGCTTGAACTCGAGATTGGAGCGTCGCGCGACGCCGTTGAAGCCGCTTACCTCCGGCTGCTCGAGCGCTGGCATCCTGATCGCGTCACGCCGGCAGGCGATCCGGCCGCGACCAGCGAGGCGACCCGCATGGTCCAAGCCATCAACGAGGCTTATCAGACGTTGATCAAAATCGCGCCGCCGACGGAGGCGGAGGCGCAGTCGACCGAAGTGGTGCCCGCCCGCAAGAAGCCCATGCTGCCGCCACTCACAGCCAATTTCACTCCCCGTGAAAAGCCGGCTCCTCCGCCGAAACCAACTTCCGCTCCGCCTCCTCCGCCACCGCGATCAGGACAGCCACCAGCAATCACGACGCCGCCGGTGTTCGCACCACCGCCGTCACCTCCGTCAGGAAATGCGGGCGCCCACGGAATTTCGTCGTCCAAAACCGAATCCACCGCCGCTCGCGAAACTCCGGCCACCCCACCGCCCCCGCCTCCCGCACCGCCGCCACTTCCTGCCTCTCCTGCGCCCAGTCCAAGTTCGCCACCGCCACCGGCAGCCCCAACGCCACCCGCAAAGCGTCCGCCTACGTCCAGTCTTTGGGGCGAGGCAAAAGCAATGCATGCCGCCATATTTCCCGTCGGGACTTCGCGGCGTCGATTCAGCGGGCTGATTTTGGCCGGCGCGTTTCTTTGCCTGATCCTGCTCGCAAAATGGGCTTTGCCGTCGTCGAAGCATAAAGACGCCCGAGAGCTTCCTCCCGATCCGACCAAGACGGGGAGCATCGTCATCAAATCCAACCGCTCCGACACCGAGGTTGAGGCGAGCGGCGGACCAAGCGTCCCACAAGCGGCGTCGGCCACTTTTCACGGCAGCGGCAACGATTCCACTCTGCGCGGATTGCTTCCGGGGAAATATGTCCTCACGGCCAAATCGAGCGGCTGGCCGGACGTTCAACAGGACGTGACGGTGGACATCGGTCGAGCCACCCCGATCGCAGTGCATTTTAAAAGCGGTTCGCTTCGCGTGGACTCCGATCCTGTCGGCGCGACGGTGCGGCTCGCCAACGCCGTGCTCGGCAGAACGCCGTTGGTCATTCCCCAGCTACCTCCTGGCGAGTGCCAGCTTTTGATCGAATACCCCACTTGGCCGGCGGTGTCCGTTAAAGCTACGATCAAAGAAAACGAAGAATCCACCGCGACCGTGCGCCTGCCGCATGGAAGAGTCACCATAGAAAGTGATCCGTCCGGCGCGACTGTCCTGATCGGCAAACTGGTCTTCGGCAAAACCCCGCTGACGCTGGAAAGCGTCCCCCCCGGGACGAGCAAGTTCATCCTGAAGGCCAAAAATTTTCTCCCGCTGGACGTGTCAGTTACCGTGGAAGATCGCGGCGACGCAAAAGTCAGCCGGCAGCTCGGCTTGGGGTTCCCGGAGCTCGACGCCCCAGCGCTCCTGCGCGCTGTCTGGGTCCCGGATGACCCGAACCAACTCGCACCGGGAGTGGACTCACTGGGTGTTTACGAACCGCGCAACGGGATCGTTAAAAACATCAATCGAAAGAGACTCTACGAAAACTGGTTGAAACGGAGCTATCGTTATTCCTCAACCATCAAGTCCTATGACCGGGAAAGCGGAAAAATTGAATTTGCCGAACAGGGCAACGCGTTATCGAGGTATCGCGTCATCGCCGAATTCTCGCCCGCGATCCGCACCGACGCAGAGTTCGCCGCGCAATTGACCAAGGGAGCAACGTTAACCCTTTATGGACACCTCGATGCAGTGGAAGAACCGCGATGGCCATTCAAGGTAATCACCTTCGAACTCTCATCGGCGGAGCTCCTGCACTGATTTTGGGGACGTGGAGTTTCCGGCTGGCCCCTCAGCATCCTACGGGGATTCCCCGACGACAGTCCGGGAGTGGACGGATGGGCGATTTGGATATTTTGAAGTAGGATATGGCCACTCTCCCAATCCCATGAGCCTCATTCTTCTCTCCATCGCGATCATCGTTCTTCTCAGTGCCATTTTTGTCATCCACATCGCCCGGACCTCTCCGGAAGGTTACGAAGACGAAACTGGTTTTCATTTCGTCAGCGCCCGCGCCATTGCCGTCTCATCCAAGTCGCAGCGAAATTCCGCTGAGCATATGGCCGCACTCACGAGCCACCCGTTCGTTTTGCGACGTTAATTCGGATAAATCACTCTCCGGCGCGACGCGCCTCGCGTTGCCGCATCAATTTTAATGCGCGTCGTTGCCTAAACTGGTCCCCGGCTGTGCGGGCCAGCGCTCACGGGGCTCGTTGAAACGCGGTCGGAAATTCGAAATGGTGGCCCTTTGATTTCAGCACGACTGGGACGCCAGCGTTCGATCAATTTGGCCAGCGAATGCAAACCCAAGACGGCCGCCAGATCGGATCTGATGATATAAAACCGGTTCACGTCGTTATCGATTCTGATCGTTAGCGCTTTTGCGAGTTCGTTGCGAACGGCCTTGGCGAATCCGACCGGCAGAAGTGCCTCGCCGGGATTCAACGCGAATGCCTGACGTTGCGCATCGGTGAATCGGGGAAGCCGATCATAAAGGACTTTCTTGATGCAATCCAACACCAGCGCCGTGTGATCGGAATATGTTTTTTGCAGATAGGCTTCGTAACTAAAAAAGCACCGGCGGTGAAGGTCTTCGCCGATCAACAGGAGCGCCTGGTACAACAAGGTGGTTTTAACATCCAGCTCGCGGTGCGTTTCAAAATCCAGCTGTCCCAACCGCAGATGCAGCTGCACCAATTCAGTCATAACCCGCGTCTTCATCTCGCGAATATAAATGATATTGGCGGTGATCAGCGCCAGCCATGACCCGAGGAAAATAGGCATCAGGTAATTCGTCACCCACGGATTCAGAAAAAAACTTGCCGCAAATTCCCAGAAGCTTGACCACATGGAAGTGAGTGTGCGTCGCCGATCGGGTCCGTCAACGCTGCCAGATAAATTAATGCATTCCGCCAGTTGCACGGCCGACATTTGTGCGCACCGTTCCATCGGTATTCGAGCAATGCGGTTGAAACTCAAAAAATGAGGCTGCCATCAAAAGGTGGCCTCGCTGA
Source organism: Verrucomicrobiota bacterium (assembly GCA_041691855.1). Classification (GTDB taxonomy): domain Bacteria; phylum Verrucomicrobiota; class Verrucomicrobiia; order Opitutales; family Opitutaceae; genus Lacunisphaera. Next base: position 33,783 of record JBEPTW010000007.1, read on the forward strand.
TCGTTTCTTCTCCTCCGTCATTTCTTCCCACTCGCTTTCATCATGAACCTTCACCTCGAAAACAAAACTGCCCTCATCACCGGGTCCACCAAGGGAATTGGTTTTGCCATTGCCCGCGCGCTCGCCAGTGAAGGGGCAAAAATAATCCTCAACGGTCGCACCGCCGCTTCAGTTGAAGAAGCCGTCAAGAAAATCGGCGCAGGCGCTCGAGGGATCGCGGCCGATCTTTCCGACGCGGCCGGCTGCGCGAAGGTAGTGGAGCAAGCCGGCCCGATCGACATTCTCGTTAACAATGCCGGCATCTTCGAGCCGAAGCCCTTTGCGGAAATTCCCGACGCCGACTGGGACCGATTCTATCAGATGAATGTGATGTCCGCGATCCGGCTCACCCGCGCATTTTTTCCCGCGATGCTCCAGCGCAATTGGGGGCGGGTGATTTTCATGTCTTCGGAGAGTGGCGTTCAGGTCCCCGAGGAAATGATCCACTACGGAATGACCAAGGCTGCGGAAATTGCGCTCGTCAACGGACTCGCGCGCCTGACGCGTGGAACCGCCGTGACGGTCAATGCCGTACTGCCCGGGCCTACCGCCTCGGAAGGAGTCACCGATTTTGTCGGGGCGCTCGCGGCGAACGCGAAGCAAAGCCCGGCGGAATTTGAAAAGGAATTTTTCCGCAGTGTGCGTCCGACGTCGCTGCTGCAGCGTTTCGCCAGCGTCGATGAGGTTGCACATACGGTCGCTTATCTTTGCTCTCCTCTCGCCAGCGCCACCAATGGCGCGGCGGTGCGCGCGGACGGCGGAGTCCTTCGCGCGACCTAGCTGTCAGAAGGCTCCGGACCTCACGCGATCGTCCTGACCGCCATCGGAACGATTCGATTAGAACGGCATTAAAAATATTCTAGCCGCCTGCGGCCCAATCCCAATGGAGCGGCGGCGACCCCGCTGCCGTGCTCTCGTGGGCGAGGTCGCCCACGCTCCAACTCGGCACCCGGCCGCCTCCGCTTGAATGCTGCAAAAATGCCGCTACCGTTCTATTTAAACGACGACTCTAGCGGGAGCGACGAGGGAGGATGGTGACGACAAGTTTCCTCTTCAGTTTTGCCCGAGGCAAAATTCGCCAAGCGCATCTCTGGTCTTTTGGAAAAAGTGGCGCCGTCCGACTTTCGATGAAGCTTCGATTTCAAGTTCCTCTTTCGCTTCACGCAAAATCTCCGATTCATATCCTTTGGGTCGTCCTTTCTTGAGCCAGAGAACATACGCCCGCTGTGAAATTTTATCTTCGGTGATCCCGGCCTTCCCAGACCGCAAAAGCGCAGTGTGCATAATGAATGAGGATTTGAATTTTAAGGAGCCGACAATGCAGACAGTCACTTTGTCGTTTGTATCCGGGAAAAACGCCTGCGTTCGACGCTTCGGGGTTTTCCCGATGCGCTTGATCGTGCCGATGCCGCGTTATCCTCTTAGGCTCGGACCATTTCGGTGACGCGACGTGTCACCCTATTTCGAGTGGCGCTCCGCTCATGCGCGCAAGTCACGGCCAATTCCAAAAATAACGGCCGTAGAGGTTCTGGATGTTCTTTCTTCCAGATGACGTGGTCGTGAATGGGTTCAACCTTTCCACGCAAAGGAACGAAAGCGACGCCGGTGCAGGGGACGTGCGAGGCCGGTTCCGGTACGAGGGAAATCCCCACACCGGACACGCGCTGGCATAAATGGTGTTTCAACTTACATTTTCCCCTATGCCATTTATTCGCATCTCACTTCACAATGGCCGCCCACCAGAAGAAATTCGCGCGATCGCGGACACCATTCACAGCGCACTGGTAAAAACGTTTCAAGTTCCGCCGAAGGACCGTTTTCAAGTCGTGCATCAACACGACGCTCACGAATTTTTCTGCGATCCGGAGTACATGAATATGCACCGCACCTCCGGACAGGTGCTCATTCAAGTCTTCGCGGGAAAGCCGAGAAGCGTCGTAGTGAAGCAGGCGTTTTATCGCGAGGTGTGTGACACTTTGGTCGAGAGATGCGGGATCGCGCCCGACGATGTTTTTGTCGTAGTCTCAACGAGTGCCGCCGAAGATTGGTCCTTCGGTAAAGGCGTGGCGCAATTGATCGAAAAATCAGAGACGTGATTGAGCAATATCCGCGCATGCGAGCAAATCGCGGTAGGCTTTTCACAGTTGGGATCAAAAAGTGATTCAAAAATCGATTCGCACGCTGTCTTCTCGAGAAAATGCGTTCGCAAATTTATTACGGCCTGAACGAAACCACCCATCATCTATTGCAATTAACGGGCATTTAACCGGGAGGACCTGAGGCAAGGTCCCCACTAAAAAGTTGTAACAGTGAAAGGCTAGTAAACACGGTGGCTAATAGCCACTTATGATTGATACAATTTCGAGTGCGCCGAAATACTTTCATCATCATGAAGGTACTTTCCGCCCATTTTTTACGTTTTCCCGCTGCTTTGATCGGTGCCATCTTGCTCGGCACTCTCACGGCCCGCGCCTCCTCCGCCGCAATTACTGCCGGCGCGCAGGTTACCCTCACCGCCACCGCCGATGGTACGGCACCCTTTACGTACCAGTGGTACAAAGACGGCAGTGCCCTGTCTGGAGCCACCGATACCATCTACACGATTACTAGTTTTCAGGCGTCGAACGCGGGCACCTACACTACCGTCATTTCAAATTCTGCCGGCTCCACCACAACCGATGACGCCATCCTCACGTTGGCCGTCACAAATATTGCTCCACTTTTCACGACTCAACCTTCCGGCCAGACCGTCACCGCTGGCGGAGCCGTGACGTTCACCGCCGCAGCGAGCGGAACGCCGACTCCTACCTTTCAATGGCAGAAAAACGGAGCGACCCTCTCCGGTGCCACCAGCGCTTCTTACACAATAGGGAGCGTCGCAACCGGAGATGCTGGCTCCTATACTATCGTCGCCACGAACTCGGCCGGCAGTACGACAAGCAGCACCGCGGTCCTTACTGTGAATGCGGCCACAGTGTCGCCAACGATCACCACGCAACCGACCAGTCAGACCGTGACGTCCGGAAATGCCGTAACCTTTACCGTCGCAGCAACTGGTACGCCGGCTCCGACCTATCAGTGGAAAAAAAATAGCAGCGCAATTTCCGGTGCTACCAGCACGTCCTACACGATTGCCAGCACCACCACCGGAAATGCCGGGACCTACACCGTCGTCGTCACCAACTCCGCCGGCTCCGTCACCGGCAACAACGCAGTGCTCACGATCAACACGACTCCCGCCATCACGACTCAACCGACCAGTCAAACCGTGACCGCCGGCAATTCCGTGACCTTTACTGCGGCCGCGAGCGGCACGCCCACGCCGACGCTGCAATGGAAGAAAGACGGCAGCGTGATTTCCGGCGCCACCAGCAGTTCTTACACACTGGCAATCGTGGGAACGGGCAACGCCGGTTCTTACACCTTGGTCGCGACCAATACCGCCGGCAGCGCCACCACCAACGCGGCAGTCCTCACCGTCAACGCCGCCACCGTGGCTCCGACCATCAGCACTCAACCGGCGAGCCAAACTGTAACCTCGGGCAACTCCGTGACCTTCACCGTCTCCGCCAGCGGTACTCCCACCCCGACCTATCAGTGGAATAAAAACGGCAGCTCCATTTCAGGTGCGACGAGTGCGTCGTACACGATTGCCAACACCACCACCGGAAGCGGCGGAACCTACACCGTCGTCGTCACCAACTCCGCCGGCGCTGTCACCAGCAGCGGTGCCGCCCTTACAATTAACACGTCACCCGCATTCACGACCCAGCCCGCCAGCCAGACGGTCATCGCGGGAAGTTCCGTAACGTTCGCCGCAACCGCGAGTGGTTCACCTTCGCCAACCTTTCAATGGAAGAAAAATGGCTCTGCCATTTCGGGCGCGACCAGCGCGTCTTATACGATTTCAGGTATCACGACCGGGAACGCTGGGTCCTATACCGTTGTTGCAACCAACTCCGCTGGCGCTGTGACCAGCAACGCCGCCACACTCACGGTTAATCCAACGCCCGTCGCTCCCACCTTCAGCATCCAACCCGTCAACCAATCGGTCATCACCGGCAGTAGCGTCACCTTCATTGCAGCAGCAAGTGGCACGCCCACGCCCACGTTCCAGTGGATGAAAAACGGCGTCGCGGTCGCAGGCGCAACCTCTGCGTCTTACACGATTCCCACCACCGCCACGACTGACGCCGCCACCTACACGGTCGTTGCGACCAATTCGGTCAGCAGCGTGACCAGCAATGCCGCCACTCTCACGATTTTAACTGCACCTAAGAACGTCGTCGTCACGTTAACTGTCCAATAAGTTCCGCAGCGGGGTCGCTGCGGCGCCAATATCGGCAGTTGTCCGATTTATTCGGGAAATCGCAGTTGATCTTCGTTTCACTCCCGCCACTGGATGAGGTGCGCTACGTCGCGTCGCCTCCATCCATGTCCACTTTCTCGATTCCACTCGGATACAACCGCATCAAAATTGCCCGAGATTTCCGCGAACTAGCCGCGACGCCCTTTCGCGACGGAGTCAATGCCTGCTGCTGGCCACGCACGCTTTCGGGCGACTTCAGCGAAATTGTCGCACTGCTGGATACCGGCGATGGCATCACGGCCATCGATGACGAACACCTCCTTGCGCTGCGCTTAACTCCCGCGGGCGAGACCGCGCGGACCACTATTCTCGAGGATCTCCAACGGCTCCGCACCCAAGGACTCGCCCCGGAACTGAATTGCATTCGCAGTTATCCCCGCGACGAAGACGGTGGCGCCGTGCGAACTGATGTCTACTCGTTCCATGCCGACAGCGCACCGGTCACCACCGACACTTTTCTCTGCACCTACCTCGGGGCCGCAAGCGAAGGTCTTCGCAACGATGAAGCGCGACGGCGAATCGATGTTCCCGAAACCCGCGCTGAACTGCTCGCTCAGTTCGACGGAGCAGATGACGACGATTTCCGCGCCCACCTCCACGAAAATTGTTACGACCTCCACTACGCGTCGCTCCCGCACGCGCAGCCATTCAATTTCGGACTGGGCAACTTCTGGCGCATCGCCGTCGACTCTCCGGACAGTTCCGTTCCGCCCTGCGTCCACCGCGCCCCCGATAATCTGCCCGGTCAACCGCCGCGCCTGCTACTAATTAGTTGAGACGCTGCGCCGTAAATTGCGCCGCGAACATTCAAGCTCGGCAGAAATTTTCTTCGCGTCAGGTGGTAAATCTGTTTCGTCTTTCGACGGGCCAACTCGCGGATCAATTCCATTCAACGCCCGCGAAATCCATCATGCCATTACCACGCCCTCGGTTTCTGAGTAAAATTTCGCGACCTCTTTTGTCTACCGGATGGGCGCTAGCTTGCGTCCTATCGGTCGCGGGGAGCGAAAAATGGCAGAAAATCGTCGCGCCTCAGTTCACGCTCTACAGTCCCGGCCGGAGCGCCGACGTGTTACGTGTGGCCACTGAATTCCAACAATTCATCGGCTCGTTGGGTGACGTGCTCCAAGAGGATCCGCGCATGCTGCCGCCGCTGACGATTGTGATCTTCGATCGGGAAAAAGATTTTCGGCCTTTTCGTCCGCTCAAACCCAACGGAAAACTATGGGACGTCGCCGGCTTTTTCTGCCGCCGGGAGGGATGGTCCGTGTTCGGTCTGGCGGGAACAGACATGGACGATGACCTGCGACGGACTGTTTTCCACGAGGGCGTTCATTGGTATTTAAGTGGCTCCGACCTCCCGAATCCCATCTGGATGGAAGAGGGCTTGGCCGAAGTATTTTCCACCTTTGCGGTAAAAAAGGGACGCCGAGAATGGGGCCAGCCAATCGCCAATCACTTGGTAACATTGCGTTCCTCAAAACCGCTTCCCCTCAAAAAACTGCTCTCCGTCTCGAGGAGCAGTCCACTGTTCAATGAGACGCAGCGAACCGGGCTCTTCTACGCCGAGTCATGGGCCTTTGTTCACTACCTGCTTTTCAGCGAGCACAACCATGGCCGAACCCTCTTCAATGACTATTCGAGGGCATTTCGGAGCAACGCGCTCCCGGAGGATGCCTTCACGTCCGTGTTCAAAAAAGATTACGCGGGAATGGACCGCGAGCTGTCCGCCTACTTGGACGATGGCAAATATTTCATCGGTTCGCGACCGCTCGCGGTCGACGCCCGAGCGCTCACGATCGAGCCGGCAACCGATCTCGAGCGCGAATTGGCCCTGGCACGTCTGGCCTTGGGGTCAGGTCAAATGGAAGTCGTGCAGCAGCACATCGTCGCCGCCCAAGCCTTGGACAAGGATTCGCTCGCGACCAATGAAGTGGCGGGTTACGCGGCGGACGCCCGTCACGATACGGCCGCGATGATCGACTATTTCACCGTTGCCGCGAAAAAGGGCTCCAAGGATTACCGCATTTACTTTGAACTGGCCCAACACGTCGAACAGTCGGCCAACGAAATGGGAGGTGCGATGAACCTTTCCGCGGAAGATGCGCGCCGCGTCGCCAGCAACTACGAAAAGACGGTCAATCTTCGTCCTTGGTTTTTGCCGGCATATCAAGGACTCGGAGGCCTCATTGAATTGCTGGGTCCGGAAAATGCGGAAGATCAAAAATTTCTCGCGCAAGGACACCAACTGTTTCCCGACGACGGGATGATCATCCTCGGCCTCGCCACCGCCGCCCATAATTCCGCCGGGACCGGTGACGCGCGCACCCTCCTCGCGTCGGTAATTTCAACTGCAGACAAGCAGCCACCGCAAGTAGTCATGTATGCCCAGCGCTTGCAGGATGCGTGGGATTTCAACGAAACGAACGAAAAAATTCATGCGCTGGCCGAAGCCAAACATTTTGCGGAAGCATTGTCCGAGCTCGATGCCCTCCTCGCCAAAGGCGTACCCGCCTCCGCCCGTCCCACGTTGCGGCTCAACCGCGCCAACCTGCAAGCGGACGTCCTCATGGGAAAGGTCCACGTCGCATGGGAAGAACACCGCTGGACCGAAGCGAGAACTCTCCTTGGTGAAATAATAGATTCTCCCATTCAAACCGGCGCGAAGTACGAAGCGCGGCGCAAACTGGCCGAACTCGATCGCCGCAATCTTGGCCGGGAATAATCTCCCGTTCCAAGTCTCTCCCTTAATAAATCCTCCTGTTCTCCTTCGATCATCCCATGAAATTCTTCAGCATTACCCTTACAATTTTCCTGTTCGCCGTCCGCCTAGTCGCCGGCCCCGTCACTCCCGTGACGAATTCCACGATGCCTTCCACTGCGACCGCCGCAATGCCCGGCCTCAAGGTCGGCGATCACGCGATTGATTTCATGCTGAAGGACTCCACTGGTTCCGACGTTGCCCTGCAATCGTTGCTCAAACAGGGCAAGGTTGCCCTCGCCTTCGTCCGCTCTGCCAACTGGTGTCCGTTTTGCCGGAAACAATTGCAGGACCTCCAAAAAAACCTCCCGGCCATCCAAGCGACCGGGATCCAATTGGTCGCGATCAGTTACGATTCGCCCGCGACCAATGCGACCGCCGCAGCAAAACTCGGACTGACGTTTCCCCTGCTTTCCGACGTCGGCAGCAAGGTCATCGACGCCTACGGCATTCGCAACCATGAGGCCACCGGGCATGCGGACGGCATTCCCCACCCCGTTCTTTTCCTGCTAGATCAAAAAGGCGTGATTCGCGTGAAGCTGATGCGCGACGGTTTCCGCGAACGCCCGGAAGCATCCGAGATCATCGCCGGCGCCAATAGCTACAACTGAGGTCGCGGAAAAAGCGCGAAAGTGCGTGTGGCATCATAAGCGCCATTTGACATCAGAAGCTGGTAAAGCCATTTTCTCCGCATGCCAGCCATCGCTACCACCATCCGCCTCGAACCCAAAGCCCAGGCTGCCTTGCAAAATCTTAGCAAGGTCACGAAGCGCCCGATGAACAAACTTATCAACGAAGCCATCACGGCGTTCGTCGGCCACCGCAGCCGCGCGGTGGAAAAAGAGCTGGAGTCCATGGTGGCGTCATTGCGCGCTTACCGCGATTCCGACTCCGACGATGAAAAAGCCATCGCCGCCTTTGCCAAGGCCGAGCTGACCCACGCCGATCCGGTCGAAGGCAAAGCAGCAACCCGCGTCTCACGGCGTTTAAAGGCCAAGACAAAACGGTAGGCTGATGCCCAACTGGGACGCGAATAGTCCGGAACTTGAGGCGAACTTCCAAGCGACGATGCGCGCCGTGCGGGCCGCCGCGCTGCAGCGTCTCCGCCCTACGCTCGGCCTCGTGCGGGAATGGCACAAATTGACCATGAAGGGACTCACCGTTCCAAAACCTCAAATGGTCGGCGGCTTTCGCGGCGAGCCTGGACTGGAAAATTCCGAAGTCGCCATCGGCCGTCATCGTGGCGTGAGCGCAAAGAAAGTGCGCGCCACCCTTGCCCAGTTCGAAAGGAAATTGCAGACCAGCGTTACCCAACTCGACCGCTTGATTCCGCGCGGATTGTTTCCCAGCGGCCCGCAAATGAATGCCGTGATTTCCCTGTGCGCTTGGGCCCACGCCGAATGGGTCCGCATTCATCCCTTTGCCAATGGCAATGGTCGCACGGCCAGATTCTGGGCAAACTTCATCGCGCGGCGTTATGGGTTGCCGCTGTTCATCCGCCTGCGCCCGCGACCCGCTTTCGGCTACGGCCCGGCGGGCGAAGCCGCGATGCGGGGAGATTGGCGACCGACCGATACTTGCTTCCGCGCCATGCTCCGCGAATTTCTAGCCGGAAGAACGCGCCCCAGTTGAGCCCACGTTCACAAATTCTCAGAAAGAATAAAAATCGGCCGGGCGATTTCTCGTGCTGATAAAATCGCCCTATTGTTGGCCCCACGCAGGCTTGCGCCGTCAGCGAAGAATTGTCTGTCTTCCGCTCATGATCGACCCTGCCCTCGACCGGCAAATTCAAGCGATTGAGCGACCCGACCGTGCGCTTTTAACCTATTATTTTTTAACCGCGCTCGCGTTCCCGCCCGCCTTGCTTTTTTTCGGTCCCTTTCTGTATTTCCGCTATCACACGATGCGGTACAAATTCAACGACGACGGCATTTCGATGAGTTGGGGCATACTCTTTCGCCGGCAGGTCATCGTTAATTATGCGCGCATCCAGGATATCCATTTAAAATCGAACGTCGTAGAACGCTGGTTCGGACTCGCGCGGATTCTTGTTCAAACCGCCTCCGGCAGCAGTTCCGCCGAAATGACCATCGAAGGCATCAAGGAATTCGAGCTCTTGCGCGATTTTCTTTATTCCCGGATGCGGGGAGTCAGGGACGGACACGATCACGCCATCACCGTCAGCCCTCCATCCACCGGTGTCACGACCCGGCCCCCGGATGACCTGTCCGCCACCTTGCGCGAAGCCACCCGGGAGCTTCGCGCCATTCGCGAAATTCTCGAACAGCGACCATTTGGGCACCCGGAGGATTCGCACGATGTATGAAACAATACGCCGCGAGATGCTCGCGCTGCTGAAAGTGCCCGCAGCGCCGCATCCGCCCGCTGGCAGTCCGGGATCGCTGCAGGTCTTTCGCGCCGGAAAAAACTATTATAATCTGCGCCTGACCAGTTGGGCCGCCACCCAGTTGATTGCTCTCGCGGCAATCATTTTTTGGACCGCCATGCTCATTGATGTCGAAGCCACGGCCCAATCCCGCCGTGCGACCCTCGGGCCGCCCACTGACTCAGCTTCGGTTCCACGCGCAGAGGGAAACAAGGCCGAAGGCACCCAACGACCGGTTACCGGCCCGACCGCGAAAGCAAAGGCGTCGAGCTTTGCCGATAAAATAAGAACCATCACCGAAGCAGAAAAACCTGCAGCCACCAAAAACGGCCGCTACCGACCGTTCCGCGAAGCGCTCGACGACTACAAACGGATGCTGGTGGAAATCGCCCTCGTGCTCCCCACTTGGACATTTCCGTTGATCTGGGCGCTGAAAATCACCGCGTTTGCCCTCTATCTTTTCCAGATTCCTGTCACGTATGCAGCGCGCCGCCTCGACTATGAATTACGCTGGTACATGGTGACCGACCGCAGCCTGCGCCTTCGCCATGGTTTGTGGAAAATCACCGAATCGACCATGAGCTTTGCCAACGTCCAGCAAGTGGTGATTTCGCAAGGTCCTCTGCAACGATGGTTGGGTCTGGCCAACGTGGAGGTGAAATCGGCGGGCGGTGGCAGCGTCCATCCAAAGCAGCCAGAGTACGACATGCATACCGGGATTTTTCAAAGCGTCACCAATGCATCACAGATTCGTGATTTAATTGTGGAGCGCTTGCGTCGATTTCGCGCCGCCGGCCTCGGCGATCCCGATGAGAAGAGCGCGCAAGTCATGTCCCCTTCTTCCACGCCGACAACTGCTTCCGACACTCTCGCGGCCGCCCGGGAGTTTCTCGCCGAAGCCAAAGCCTTGCGTTCGGCGCTATCGTAGCGACTGGCGATCATCGCGTAATTTGCCCCTGAAATCAGAGGAACAACTTTTCCGTCCGCTCATTGAAGCGCCACGCATTGACGCACCTTATTGATCGGATATGAAAGGTCGCATGACATGCCCCGCGCGGGTCGCCGCCCGCATTTTTTCCAGCGATACCTTGGTCGTACTCGTTACGTTTCTCGCGTTCAGTTCACCCATCGACTCGCTGGTCCTTCGAGCCAAAGAAGCCTCGCCATCGCACGCCGAGGAATCGATCAACCTGCCAAAAATGACTGTGAAAGGAACGCCGGTGTGCAGCTTCGGGATTGGCATTGTTTGCACGCGTGATCCTGCCACCCGGAAAATCCGGCGTGTTTTTATTTCAGAAGTTCTTCTCGGCTCTCGCGCGGAGCAAGATGGCTTGAAGGAAGGGGACGAAATCCTCGCCCTCAATGGACGGAAGGTCGCCGGCCTCGAGGCCGACGTCAAACATGGGGCGTGGTTATTCGATCAATTGGTAGATCGTGAACCAGGAGAAAGCATCGACGTCGAGGTCGCGGTTCGCGTGGTTAAGAAAGTGACCTTGCGCGCATCCCGTGCGACTGCCGTCAAGCCGGCCAACTAACAAAAAGAGGGAGTACCTGCAGCAAGGCCGACCATGGCCCCTTTTCGATGACTCGCCAGCGCCTCCACCGTAAATCTCCGATTTCTCAACCACTGACAGCGTGCATTTTTCCTGGCGGCCAAACGCATGTTAACTGGCTGCCGTCACACTTAAAAATATTTCAGGGAGAAACCCTGCGTTGCCTGCCGCGCTTGATCAGCGAGAAAAAAGATGCGCCCTGTTGTGCTTCGACAAATCAATCTGCTGGATAAAATAGGGTACCGGATGATTGCTTTTGGCAGAGCTCACCGCGAGCGTGCATCGATTGCGTCCGGGTGAAAGATTGAGCGGAAGGGTAATCACATTCTTACCGGTCAACGTGATTTCTCCGGTTTGGCGCCCGAAAGTCCAGTGAAGGACAGTAGATCCATCATTGGGCGACGGATTGCAACTAACCGTAAACTCCAAAATCATCCGTACCAGACCGGGGTCTTGATCGTGGCGGTCAATATCGACGTCCATGGGTCGATCGCTCCCATAGATATAATTCGTTCCATTGCTGAACACGTGTCGCGAATTAACGACGGCAAGCGAAGGCGAAGGCGACAATTCGCCAACACTAATCACCCCATGATCGTCCACTTGAACAAAGTTGCGCAGTCCCGCCGGCACCCGACGACACCAGAACATTTCACTGTAGAGTCCGATGTTCCCGATTTCGCTATTAAGCACATAAACATCTGACGCGCGGGCATCGTAGCAGAGCCAAGCTGTGACCAAAGGATTGTTGGACTCGACAATGTAAGTGAGGCTTGGATTTTTTGCCATGAAGCGCCGTGCCGCCCGCATGGAAGTGGTATTAATTTGTCCCAGAAAATATTCGTTAGCCACAACGGCCTGCTGTTGACGCCAGGTTCCGATTGCTGAAATTGTTGCCATTATTCCCAGAACCCCGGCCGACGCAATCCGGCCACAGCGAATGCGTGATCGAAAAAACCGTATGCATAGAAAATATATCCCCAGAGCCAAAATAATCACCGCCAGCGGCGAAAAGGACGCGAGCAATTTTGCAAACGGATACTTGGGAAGTTCCTTCGCCGCGAGCAGCACCGTCACGATGCCCAAAGGGGCCAGCGAAATCCCCAGCACAAACCAGCCTCTTCTTTTCCCTGCGCCCAAAGCGCAGCAATAGAGTACCATCATTATTCCTCCAATGCCAGCGCAGGCCGTTTCAGGTAGCCAGGAAAAGTCGAAGAAATTATGGATGAACCCGCGCCATGTGCCGCTATCTTTGGCAAGTTCCGAGAGAAACGCCGGATCTCGAGCTAGGCCTATTTGCCTGTAAACAAATTCAATGGAAATGAAACTGTAGTAAGGATTGAGCACGAGGGCCCCCGCGACCATGGCAACGTAACAGACTGCTTTTTTCGAAAGCGTCACCCCCGAGGTCATAAGCAAAATGCAAAACAACAAAGCACACGCTATGGGAAAATATTCCGTGTACGCTCCGAAGAGAAAAGCTGACAGCACAACAGTAGAGCCTATTGCCAACCGGGAAAGTCCACGACTTTCCAACCACGCTCCCGCTATCACCGGAAAAACGAACAGCACGGTAATTTGGGAGAAAAAAACTTCCAAATGCGTGTGTGAAACCGCCGGCAACCAAGCCGCCCACAGGGCACCCAGACCGGCGTTAATGCGATCCACCGACAAAATTCGCAAAAGCGCAAAAATCGCCAAGGCAGGAATCATCGCATAAAAAACACTCAAACTTCCGTAAGCCTGTTGGCTGTTTGTTTTGGCGATGACCGCCAGAAATCCATTGACGACGCTTTGCGTGATCCTGCCTCTTTTCAGAACCAAACCATTCATCAACCACGGTCGCAGTCCGATGTTTTCCGGTTCCAAACTGAACGGCTCATCCGAAAGAAATTGGGCGGTGTGAACATAGTTGGACAAATCGTATCTCCCCCTGCCGTAATAGTCCGCGGGACCGATTTTCCCCAGCGCCAAGCCTTGCAATGCAAACCCTCCCACCCCCACAACCGCAATAAAGAGCAGTTCTCCGCGAGTGCGCCTCGAAGGCAACCATTCGCCACCGATCCAACGCAGCGCAATCGCGACAATCCCACCAAGCGCGACAATCAATCCGTACCACGCGCTATACGACAAAGGTATGTCAGCATAAACAAAGGCCTGCAAAAACAGCGCGTTGGCCGCGAATCCCGTGAATCCGCACCACAGCCACCCAAATCGCCCGGGGTTCGCATAGACCCGGAACGTAAGCCATACCCAGGAGGGTTCTGTCGAGCGGAGCCGAGACAGGACCATTGATGAACAAGCCCCT
>JBEPTW010000008.1:0-42500 GCA_041691855.1 Verrucomicrobiota bacterium
GCGGCGGCGCAGTCGGTGACCACGATGGGGTCGCTGGATTTTATCTCAGCAAAGAGGGACGGCTTACTGCGATTCCGGGATCATGGCGGGCGTTGAGCGGCGCAAGCGTCGGGCCCGCGCAGATCGGTTTCTCGCCGTCGGGAGACGTGCTGGTCGTCACGGAAAAAGGCACGAACCTCATTGATCGTTTCGTGGTCAGCGACAATGGCCTGCTCGGAGCGAGGGCGGCAACCGTTTCAAGCGGTGCCACGCCGTATGGCTTCTCCTTCGGTCCGAAAGCGCGTCTCTACGTTTCAGAAGCTTTCGGTGGCGCCGCCAACGCCAGCGCAGTCAGTTCGTACCAGACGTGGAACGATGGAAGCATCGCGGTGATATCCGCCAGCGTTGCGACGCACCAATCCGCCGCTTGCTGGCTGGTCCTCGCTCGCGACGGCCGATTCGCCTACACCACAAACACCGCGAGCAATACGATTTCCGGTTATGCTATCGCCAACAACGGTTCGATCAAACTGCTGCAGCCGAGCGGAGCATCAGCGTCGACCGGCAGCACGCCGATCGATGTAGCGGTCACGGACAACGACCGTTTTCTCTATTCGCTGAACGCCGGCGACGGCTCCATCAGTGGCTTCGCGATTAGTTACGACGGCAAACTGACGCCCGTCGAAACCGAAACGGGACTCCCCGCCGGCACTTCGGGTCTGATCGCACGATAAACCCCGCATTAATTTTTCACTTTCAAGGCGCCCCTCTGTTGGGGCGCTTTTTTGTGTTGTAGCCGGAGGCGCTGACTCCGGTCTGGGAGTAAAACACGCAGGAACCGGGGTCAGCGCCCCCGGCTACAGTTTCAATGAAACCGCTCTGATCCAATTCTCTTTCAAGCCGTGTCCGGAACCGTGGAGCTCATTCGTCGTTCTTTACAGAGTGGGCGCGCATCGTGGCCCACGGTAATTAAACCACAGGAGCACGATCCCATGAAGCCGTCTAAATCTCCCGCCAAAATCACCCTTCCCCGCATCGTTACAGGCGATCAATGGCACAAGGAACGCGTTGCCTTCCTCAAAAAGGAAAAGCGATTCACCAAACTCCGCGACGCGCACAATGCCGACCGCCGCCGCCTGCCCATGGTCGAGGTGGCCGAGCCGTACCTCTTCGATGGACCGGACGGCAAAGCGAGTCTGCTCGATCTCTTCGACGGACGGAATCAGCTCATCGTCTACCATTTCATGTGGCGCTGGAAAAATGGCCAACCACTGAAAGATCCGTGTCCGGGCTGTTCGGCGTGGGCCGACCACATCGCCCGCGGCCATCTCACGCATTTACGCACCCGTGATACCAACCTCGTTTTGATTTCCCGCGCTCCACTGGAAAAAATCAGCCCGTTCAAGAAACGCATGGGCTGGACGCTCCCGTGGTATTCGTCAGCGGGAAATTTATTCAACTACGATTTCCACGTTTCGTTGGACGAAGCGGTCGTCCCGATCGAGTACAACTATCGCTCGAAGGCCGCGTGGATGAAAAGACCCATGATTGCCGAGATGATCAAACAGGACCAGCCGTTCGATCTCCACGGCATGAGCTGTTTTCTGCGCGACGGAAAGCGCGTGTTTCATACTTACTCCAACTACGGACGAGGCGCGGAAGGAACCGGCGGCGCGAATTACTTCCTCGATTTCACCGCCCTCGGCCGGCAAGAACCCTGGGAAAAACCGAAGGGGCGCATCTTAAAGTCCGGGTCGGCCGTCGGCATTTCACGCCTCCCCTACCCCGACGAATTCAAGGTGTAAGTGAAAGCCAGATGAACACGTAGACATTGCATCCAACCACGCCGCAGGAGCTGCGGCCACTTCGCTGCGGTTCGACCGATCCCAGAATTTCACCCCAAGAACGCAAAATTCAATTGGGACGAGACAGTACTCCTTCGCGGCTGACTGATTGAAAACATAGAGACGGCAGAGACTCGCGGAGAAAAATGCCCTCGATCGGTTCTTGCCGCGCAATCGATGGCCACTCATTTATTCGGTTAATGAAAAACGCTGCATTATTTTTCACGCTGACTGCATTGATCAGCTTCATGGCTTCCGGAACAGGCTGCATGACCGCGCGGCGACAAAAAGCTCAAACTGCTTTTGATCGCCTTGCCGCACGAGCGCCGGAACAGATCGCCGGTTTTTTGGACATCCGCCTTTCAGCCAAGCTCGGCCTCACCGCCGCACAGTTGCCGCGCGTCTATGCCATCGACCTCGATTTCGCGATCAAGATCCAAACCGCTGCGGCGTCCAACGAAGACGACGACTCCAAGAAACAAACCATGGAAAAGGCGAATGACACCCACACCGCCGCCCTTCAAGAAGTGCTCAACGCCGACCAGTTTGCTCGATTCCTCGCCATGAAAGAAGAATTGCGCACTGCCCTCAATGACGGCGCAGGATCGAAGAAATAATTCCGGAATCTTCCGCGAGTCCTACTTCGGCAGCCCGACTCCCAGACCGTGAGAAAGCCAGCCGATGGTGAAACACTGATCGGGAGTGTCTTCAAACCCGTGATCCCACGTTTACCGTCATTCTGAGCGTAGCGAAGAATCCATGTGCTCGCTCGCGGCACTACGATCGCTGCCGTGGATGTAATACCAGCCGGCTGGCTAGACTTCACTTCGTTCAGAATGACAAACGAGTTTGAAAACACTCCCTAATCCACACTCATGGACACTGATTGGGAACTCCGATCACACCGAGCAATTCCGGAATGCAACACCAAGGCCGCGAAGTTACCGAAGTTGATCAGAAATCGAGCGGGTTGCTGAAGACCATCGATCAGCGGACATAAGTGTCTTTGCCATCCCCGCCATGGGCGCGACCGAGGGTCACGAGAGTATCTAGAATTTCAGCGACTTCGACTGGCTTGGCTCGGAGAAAACGTTTCGCGAGCTCGGCGGGAGTAACTGGCCTATCTTCGGCGGCGAGCGCCATCTCCACCGCGCGGACACGTTCGGCGAGAGGTTTGGGCCACGGGATTTTCGATTTTGAATTTTGGATTCTCGATTTTTTATTTTTTGAGCCGGCCAGCCTCGTGGGTTGGGCGGGTGCTTTTTCGTCGAGAGCGAGGGAGGATTGTTTCGCACCGGAGAAAAGCGGGATCTGGTAATCGGGACGAAGCCATCGGATGTGGCCGTTGGATTCTTCCGTCGCGCGGGTGGTGTTGAGCGCGACGACGCGCTCGAGGACTTCGGCGTCGGTCAAAGGCCAAGGCCAGCCGTACGCATCGGCTACCGCAGCATCGAGTTCGTCGTGGAGTTGCTTGAGCGTGGAGACGAGCGCGGCATCGTTAACCGCTTTATCCTTGGCGGTCAGGGCACTACCGGCCCGGAGTTTTTCGAGGACGTTGTAGATCCCGGTGAGACCAAGTTTATGCTTTTGCTGCGCGTGTTTGCGGTGGGCGTCGAGCTCCTCAGCGAGTGCGCGAATTCGCGCCTTCTGCTTTTCCGTACAGTCGGGAAAAGGGAAAGGATCAAAGCAGCGGGATTTATTGTAACGCGGGCGATTTTCGAGAGTGCCTCCAGCCGCAAGCGAATAAACGACATGAATACGACTGCTAAGGACGCCAAGGTGGAAGGCATCATCAGTGGCGATCGCAATGAGCATATTGTCCGGAAGAATCGCTGCTTCCAAGAACTGAAAGAAACGATGTTTCCCGGTTTCACCGGTCGCCACATAGCGTTTCAATCCTGCAAGTGCGGGACGAAGATCGCGCCGAGGCTCGCCATGGAGCCACCACTTGTCGCGATAGATAGCCCGATTGTTTTGGTCACGTTCTGGTTTAACCGTGCTCAGGACGCGCTGATATACGGCAGGAAATTCCTCCCGAACCTCCGCGACGCTGAGTCCGAGAAGGTCGATAACGAAAACGTTGCGTGGGAGATCCGCCAGATCTTTTCCGTTACGGTAAGGAACGACGTGTCTTTCGAGACCTTTCACTTTCCCCAGACCGAGAGCCGCCGCTTCGTCAGAAGTAACAATGAAACCGGATCCGTGAAGTTTCACGCCAGGTGAACTGAGACCCTCATTGGATTTGAGCGAACACATGCCCTCCAATTCGGCACCGATATTAAAGCCCGAGCCAATGCGGCCCCGCAAAGTGGTGAAAGTGACCAGAAATTCGCCGTGATCGCTTTTGGTTTCGGTCGCCACGAGGCAGAGCTCACCGGGCGAAGCGCCCGGATCGGGGGGTGTTTCGTTTACTGCGCCAATCTCCGGAAGGTTGTGAGCAAGTGCGCCAACGCTCATTGCGATACGTACCGCCGCTCCGTCGACCGAATCAACCCACGGGTGGTCAGGAATGGCGAATCGAAGTGACAACCCTTCCATTAAGGCTTGGTGAACGATGCGTCGGTTGAAGGTTTGGCGAATTGAATTGGTCGTGATAAAGCCAAAGCGGCGAGTGCGACCAGCAAGGGTCTCAAGCGCCGCTTTATGCCACCAGAACATGACGAAGTCCGCGCTCTCAGGCATGGCTGGGTACGCTGCACGAAGCGTCTCGGTGTAACCGTCGCCAAGATCTTCTCGCATGCGCGATGCGCCGAGAAAAGGTGGGTTGCCGACGATGAAATCCGCTTGAGGCCAGATAGTCGGGCGGGGGTCAGAAAAGGTTTCGAGCGGGATGATGGCATGCTCGTCGGGGACTTCGCGACCGGTGGCAGGATCAAGCTTCATCGTGCGGCGGTCCCAGACGTACTGAACCTTCCCCGATGAATCCTTGGCAAAACCACGATCATCGAAGGCCAGCACGGCATCGCGGTTTTCAATGTTATTAAACTTCCGCAGCACGGGCTCGGCGGGCATGGACGAACCGTGGATACGGAAATGCCATTGGAGGTAGCCAATCCAGAGCACAAGCTCGGCAATAGCCGCAGCCCGATCATTAACCTCAAGACCCAGAAATTGGTGCGGATCGACCGTGACGCCTTGGAGCGCGAGGTAGTCGGTCTTGTCGTCGCTGAGATCGTGAAGGAGCGCGATGACCTCGCCTTCGAGGCGCTTCATGAGCTCGAGGGCAACATAGAGAAAGTTGCCGGAGCCGCAGGCGGGATCGAGGACGCGGATAGCGCAAAGGCGCTGATGGAAGGCTTGGACTTCCTTGCGGGCCTGTTCGAGGGAGATTTTCGCTTTCTTCGGGTCATCGACGGTCGCGCGACTGGCGAGCGTGACGGCCGCAGTGCGAACGGCAGACCACTCTTCGCGGAGAGGTTCGATGACCGTAGGAAGAACGAGGCGCTCGACGTAGGCGCGCGGGGTATAGTGAGCACCGAGCTTATGGCGCTCGCCGGGCGACAAGGCGCGCTCGAGGAGCGTTCCGAAAATGGCGGGTTCGACGTGCCGCCATTCGAGGGCCGCCGCTTGGCGAAGCAGTCCGAGTTGGATTCTGTCGACGGGTAAAGCCTTGGCTGACGCAAAGAGGCCGCCGTTGAAATAGAGCAATTTCTTCCGCAGCAGACCGGAAACCCGGCCGTGATTCATATCCTCAAAAAGCAGCTCAACCAATGGGACGAACGCGCCCGGATCGTCCTTCAACGAGTCGAGTAATTGTTTGAACCCATCTTTTGGCAGCAGCTCAACGTCCTCGGCGAACATGCAGAAGAGACAGCGGGAGAGAAATTCAGCCACCTCCTTCGGGTCGTGTTTCCTTTCAAAGGATTTGGCCAGTTCAGCCAAATAACCCGCGACCTCCCGCGTAACCGCTGCGGCGCGTTTCGAGGGGTCCAGCGAAAGTGGCGTTGTCCAAAGAACGCGGAATTGCTCGCGAACCTCGGCATTGGCGAAATCGGCAAGCTTGATGCGATTCGATCGCGCATCGGGAAAAGGAAGGTAGTTTTTCCCCTTCTGGGTAAAGTCGGCGTAGAGCTCGATCACATGGCCAACGTCCACAATCATCAGGAACGGCGGCGAGTCTTCATCATCAGGCAGTGCACGGGCATAGCGTTCAGCCTGACCGAGAGCCTCTAACATGGCCCGATCCCACGCGGCGGTTCCTCGAGCTATTTTAACCGACTTGGGTGACGACTCGTCGAGAAATACCGCGAGATCCGAGGAATCGATTTTAGTGATGGCGTATTGCTTGGCTTCCAAAACAAAACATCCGCGTTTATAGAGATCGATCCGGCCAATGGTTGTTTTATCAGAGCCGCGATGATGGAAATTAACCGCCCTTTCAAAAACATAGGCGTTATGTTCGGTTTCCGGGCCAGCCGGTTCCGGGTGTGGCACGCCCACGACGTCGCAAAGTTCCGTCAGAAACATCACATAGTTCGCGCGCTCAGAAGGAGGAGCCTTGGACCAACGATCGATGAAAGCCGCAACGAGATCAGGAGACGCCATGGGTAAATTAAAACAGCCGAGCCACTGTCCGACAGCAAGCGCCTTGTCGGCCGCGCTTGAAATTATCGACCCTTAGGTTGTCATAACTTGATTCCCGGTGGAATTGAGATGATTACGAAATCAATGCGTCAACCAGGTCAGAAAGAAAGGCTGGAAGAAAACCTCATCTTGATGGTCGTTCAACATCACGAAACATGTGCCCACGAGACCACCGCCGATTTTGAATCTTGAGCCCCCACGCCTTTGCTCTCACGTGGCGCGGACGAGGTGGCGTAGTTTGTCGGGATTGGTGATCGCGAACAGGGCGGTGATGCGACCGTTTTCAATACCGAAGGCCATCACGCGCTGGGGCGTCGGGCCGTCGAAACTTACGTAGCCGGGCAACCCGTTGACGGTCGCGAATCGGATTTCCTCACTCTTGGAACCGTAATGTCGCGCGACATTCACGAGCAGCTTGGCGATCGGTTCCGCGCCGTGCAGCGGCTTGGAGATCGCGCGAGCCTTTCCTCCGCCATCCGTGATAAGGACGACATTTTCTGCCATCGACGCCAGCAGGGTTTCATAATCGCCCTTCCGGACCGCCTCGATAAAGGGCACCACCATTTTTTCCGCCTCCTCGGGCGCGACGTCGAAGCGAGGTCTGCGTTCATCGATCCGTTGACGGGCACGGGTCAGGATTTTCCGGCAATTAATCTCGGATTTATCCACAATGCCCGCGATCTCGGAAAACTTACAATCGAATCCCTCGCGAAGAATAAACACGGCCCGTTCCGTCGGGGTGAGCGTTTCCAGCAGGAGTAGAAACGCCAGCGAAAGCGAATCCGCCAGCTGGGCGTTCGCAACCGGCGTCGCGGCGCCCTCCTCGACGAGCGGTTCGGGCAGCCACGAGCCGATATAGGTTTCCCGCTGCACTCGCGCGAGTTGAAGGTGATTGATGCAGAGCCGCGTGATGACGGTAGTCAGCCACGCCCGCGGCGAACGAACCTCGTCGGGGGAAGACTCCTGCCAACGGATGTAAGTATTCTGCACCATGTCTTGCGCGTCCATCACGGTCCCCAACATCCGGTAGGCGATGCCGAAAAGGAGCTGGCGGTGATCTTCAAATAGGACGAGCGGGTGTGATGTCATTGATCGGAGAATTTGATTGTCTCTCCGCGCGGAGTTGAGCCCGGGCCGAAAAGAAGCATAGAAATAGACAGGCGTGACCTACGATTTGTGACAAGTGTCCAAATCTTTTTCGGCGATGGCCATCGCCGCTGACTTTTTCGGTTAATTTTCCGTCGCATGTCACAATTCAAACAGTTCGCCGGTCATCCTCTGTACGGGAAAAACCGAACCTGTTCCACCGTCACCATGACCCTCTATTCCACCTTCGTCTTTCTTCATGTCGCCACCGCCATCCTTGGTTTAGGGCCGCTCACCGTGCTGGCCGTGATTGCGAGCGGGCCAGCCGCCCGCTCTTTCACGGTCGACCGCTTCCTCCAATTTCTGCGCGTCGTGGGCGCAAGTTGGGCGGGAATGTTCGTCACCGGTGCGATCCTGATCGCGTTCACCCACGGAGCGCTCGGCGAGACGCGTTGGCTGCGGGTTTCATTCGGCCTTTTTTTGTTGCTGGGCTTTCTTTATGGCATGGCGCGACGACAGTTGAGGAAAGCTCGCCAATCTCCCGCACCGGTATTTCCGCACAAGGCACTCAGCCAGATCCTGTGGTCCATGTGCGCAACAACCGCAGCCATCACCTATCTGATGGAAGCGAAACCGTGGTGAGCATTTTCCCAATCATATTTATCCATGAAAATAGTCATCTTCGGAGCCACGGGCAGAACCGGACAGCTGTTAACTGAAAGCGCGCTCGACCAAGGCCATGTCGTCACCGCGGCCGTGCGGCGCCCCGAGGCTCTCGAGATCGAGCATCCGCATCTGCGAAAGGTATGCTGCGATTTGTTTGATGCCGCGGCTGTCGCCGGAGCGATCCTCGGTCAGGAGTGCATTCTCATGGCCGTGGCCCCCACAAATGCAGTGGGCACAACCACCATTTTTTCCACCGCAATAAAAAACATCCTGGCGGCAGCGAAACAGGAAAATATCCGACGCCTTTTGGTGTTGGGATCATGTGGGGTCGACGGTGACACAATCACCCGACTCCATCTGAAACTGTTGGCGGGACTGATCGTGCATTCCCTCCTGTTTGGCTTATATATCGACACCGCCCGGATGGAGGGAATCCTGGAGGCGAGCGACTGCGACTGGACGGTGGTCCGACCGCCACGTCTCACCAATGAGCCGGCGAAAAAATCGTATCGCATCGGCGTGGGACACCATCTCACGAACGTCGCTTCGATTCCGCGAGCGGACGTCGCCGACGCCATGCTCAGGTTTATCGACGACCCAAAAACTTATCGCAAATGGGTCGAAGTCGCCAGCGACGCGTGGATTTGAGATCCGAGCCGACTCCGGTCCGACTGAACTTATTCAGCATGCGACTTGGCGTTCCTTCCGCAGATGAATGATTTTTCCAGCGCCCGTTTTCATGCAATCCGCCGTATCCGTTTGCTCAGTGACATCCACGGGAACCCTTCCCGTAAGCTAAACTCACGGTTTCTCCTTCGCTGGGATCGCGGAAACCGGCGTGGTGTCAGGCACGATCACACCACCGACGAAAGTGAGATTCAGCGTCAGCCCCACGGAAATGGACGAGCCGGTTCCGCTCACGAAAACTCCGAGTGCCTTATTTAATGAAGTGCCAGGCGTCGCGTTGCCAAGATGAAGCGAAAAAGAATCGAGGCCCGTCGCAGAATTGTACGCGATTGCAAACTCCGCCGCCCAATCGTGGCTGAGTTTCAATTGTCCCGACACCTCCAACGAATAAACGCCTGCGCTGCCGACCACCTTGAGTTGCAACGCGCCTCCGTTGAAAACGTAACCGACGTCAAGCGCAAGATCGATGGTGATGGGAGCGCCGCCACCACCGGCGACTTCCAGCGAGCCGTTGATCGTGAATCCGTTGCTGCCAGACGGCGGCGCGGATTTCACCGCGAGCTTCGCACTGAAATGACTTCCGGCATAGCCCAGCGTGAAATCCCATCCGCCCGAAGGGTTCTCTCCCTTGATCCGGCCATGAATCGTGAAGAGCACGTTCGCGGAGTTTCCCGTTTCGGTAAATTGAAACCCCACCGCCACGCCCTTGAGTTGACCCACCAATCCCACGGTGATCGTGGTCGGGCCCGCGCCGCCATCGAGTTTGGCGGTGAAAACCGTTTTGCCATCACGCAAGTCCCATGAGCCGCTCAAATCCAACTCCGCCGTCAGGGAAAAATCTTTCCTCGCCGAATCCTTGTTGAGGGTGGCGGCATTAAAACTGATGAGATCCGGCACAATCGCGGTTGCTGGATCAGCGTCGCCCGGACTGACGGAGACCGCGCACTGACTATTGCCGGCGGGTGCAGGTTTGCCGCTCACAATCACGTCAGCGCCCGCCGAATCAGCGATCGTGAGTTGGTTTTTCGCCGGATCGATCGTGACGTGGCCATACACAAAAAAGCAAACCCCTGCGCCATCAACGCCCGCAACGTCGGCACCGTCATCGTCGACCAACCAATATAAAATACCGCTATGTCCCTCGAGCAAAATGCGGCCATTCAGCGAGGATGATGAAACGCCTCCAACGGAGAGGCCGAGTTGATTGCGGTCACTAAGACGGTAGGCCACCGGCACGTTCCGCAGCGGCTTGGATTTGTCGGCCAGTGGATAGCTCAAACTGTTTTTTGAATCAGGGTTTTGCGTCTTCCACGCACCCGTCTGGACGCCGGCCACGGTGGTGCTGCCGTCGTCGAAAAAAACGACGTCGGAACCTTGATCGTTAAAAGTGAGAATTTTATTTGGCATGTTCGGCAGAGGTTAAAAGGAGAATGACTTCAGAGATGAATGACAACGCGGACAAAAACGCGACCCGACTTTCGGATCGATTCGGGGGACCACGCGTACCCGAGCGTGAGCGATGAATCCTTCGACGGGCCGGGCAACACGCCAAAAAGCCGGATGCCAGCTCCACAGGATGACGCCGATGTATGCGAACCGAATAATTGTCCGGCATCATCCTGTTCACCGACGTGACCGTAGTCGGCGAGACCAACGAGAAAGAGTCCATCGAGCGGGTTTCTTTCCGGCGCTCCCGCTTCCGAAGACGCTGCACTTTGGGCACCGCGCTGCGGGCGATCAAACCGGCTGGTAAACGAAGCCAAGTTCCAACCGCCTTCGATCGCAGCGGACCACATCGTCCGTCCCGCCAATTCGCCGGCATCGAGCCCGCTCACCACATCCTGCCCGCCCAGCCGCCAGAAATCCAAGCGCGACGCCGCGTGGGACATCACGCCGCCCGACAAGCGACCTTCCACGTAAAAGTCAGTGTGTCCCGCCGCGCCGAATTCCTGCCGCGCGAAGAGATCCAGCCGCGCCTTCATCGATGCGGCGCCGGAGTCGGGAACGAATTCCGTGATTTCCAGTTTTGCGCCCGCAGCAAATTTTAAGGCACGGCGTGACGTGGGTTGCATTGAGTCATTGGCCGAAGCGACCGGCGCGTTTTCAAATTCAATGGATTGCAGATGCGTCAGCGCTGCTCCATTCAAGCGATTCGGGCGCGTCCCGAGAAGATCGGTCGAGCCTTTGCCAGTAAGCTTTCGGAAACCCGCAAACAGCGAGGTCGAATAGTCCCAGCGATTTTGCCGCGATTGGCCGGCGCGATTATTTTCCGCCTTGGCCAACTTGATGAGGTCAATTTGCGCCCGCGGCCCCAGCAAGATTTCCTCCCGGCGCACGAGCGGGCCGGATTGATTGCCCAAACGAACATCGCTTTCACGCACATAGCTGCCGTCGTAGTGAAGCTTGAAGTTAACCCCATCACCGAGGTGCCGATCAGGACGCGAGTAATTCGCCGACGCACTGCTCGAATCTGTCCCCAGCGACGCCGCTAACGAAATCCCCTCACCTCGCGCCCACCTTTTGTCCCATCCGATCCGGCCGCTGAGGTCGCGGACCGAATCACCCTCGGCGGTGAGACTCAGGTGACTTTGCTCCGGCCGAAAAGTAACGCTGTACACCAGCCGACCCGAGGCTGGCACGCGCTCATAACCGACCGCTGAAACCAGCGGATTTCGACTCAACCCTTCGCTCAATTGGCCCCGCTTTTCGTCTGACATGAACTGCGGAAACGATGCGGAAACGGCGCCCGCTTTTTCCAACCCGTGTCTCAACCCCGCAAAAAGTTTATCGCGCTCGGCGAGTAGACGTTCGCCAAATTTTTGCGCGCCGTATTTCTTTTGAAAATCCTCGATCGTCATCACGCCGCCGAGATTTCCCGGCAATTCGATGGCGGGAATAGTCACGTCCACGCCCATGATCGGATCGACATCGGTGATCGTTACCTGCAGGAATTCGCCGCTGGGAATTTCCGCCGGCACGGGCCGGTCCTCTTTGCTCCCGAGCAATTCTTCAAGCGGACCGGACAAGGCCGCGTTGATCTTCTCATAACCAATGCCCCGTCGCTGATCTTCACTGTAAGCCGAGCAAATTGCCGCGATAAATTTTGGGCTTTTTTCCCGCAGCGCTTTAATCGCATCAGCACTCTCATCCGTCGCGGGTGCGTCCGCCTTTGGTTCAAGCGTGATCGTTGAATTCCGCCAAAGCTGGGTAAACGAAGCCGGATCATCAGCCGCGTGTGATGCGGCTTCAGCCACCAGTCTGGCGTGAATTTTTTCATCCGCCCCGTTCAACGAAAGTTCTTCAGCAGCCGTCACCGCCCACGACGTGATGACGAGGTGAACCCCTCTTTTCTCGCTTCCCGCGCCCACCGATCCAACCACGGTGAGTCCATAACTTCCGTCGGATTCTGCGCGAAAAGTGCAAAGCGGACTCTTCACGCCACGCTTTTCCAAACGGTCGCTCAACCATGCCCAACGGTCGCCGAGCGCGAGCTTGAATTCATCCCGTGTGCGCCAGTCGGTGGGAAAGCTTCCGGTCTTCAGCGCGCCCGCTACGATCACGCCCAACTGCGCATCGCCGTTCACCGATTGCATTATCGTGAAAGTCCATTTCCCGCCACCAGCGTCGGCCACGGCGATTGCGACCTTCACTTTTTCTTGATGATCCTGCGCACAGGCGATCGTTGCGCCAACGACAAAACCTAACACCGCCAGACAGAAACCTTTCCAACCGCTCATTGCTTGGCTTTCCCGCTGTCCTTCGCCGACTCCGCGTTTGCATCAGAGCCAAGATCGGCCCGCAGCCGTCGAAACGCCGTGGACTGGTCGAGCAATTCGCCCGCTGCCTTGCGCAGTTCATCCACCGCCTCGCGCGAAATTTGAAAATCCGTCGGGATCGCGTTCAACCGATCGCGCTCGGCGGCGTCCTTGATGTCACCGACCGTCAATTCGATGGGATAGAATTTAACCGGATTCGGATCATCCATTAACTGCTGCCGCGCCTCCAGTTGATCGCGCACATACTGCACGGTTTCGTCGGAATAATTTCCCATCGGAGCCGACGTCACCACCGACATCATTCCGGAAATCCCCGGTGCTTTTTGTTTCTCATCCCAGTTCGGCGCGACCGACGTCTTGGCGTTCACCGTGATCACGACGAGGTATTTAATTTTCTTGGTGTTGAGCAGCTGCACCAAGCTCCACGGCTTTTCGCTCTCCTGCGTCCGGGCCCAGGCATTTTTGCTGGAGAACAAAGCGTACGCCGGGCCGCGCAGACCGATGTTGTCCGCCAAACCGCCGTCCAACAAATGAACAAAAGGTCGCCGTTCCTTGTCCCCATACGACTGCATCGCGGATGCGTACGCGAAATCGCGCGGGTTCCGCTCGCGGTCTTTCAACGCCGTCGCGATCCACGGTCGATCCGGAAAGCCGGGGTAGTTTTTCAAAGTGAGCGGACTTAACAGAAAAGGAAAAGCCGACGAAGACGCGACGCCACGCGCCACCGGATAGGACGACAAATCCGATCCGAGATAATCGAACTGATCCTGCGTGAATTCAAAACGACTGCCGAGGGACATATCCGTCGCGTTCAGCACGATAAACGGGCGGCCCGAAATAGCCGCGAGATCGCCAAAGGTTTGGTGATCGAACACCATGCGGTCATAATAATCCGCCGCCATGTCGATCCGGCCATAGTAGGACGAGAGCAGTTTCGGCCAGTTGGCCGGATTGATCAACCCGAGGGCCAGCGCAGTGCGGACATTGCGGTAGAGAAACCGGTCGGGAAAAGTGTCGAAGTCCCCTTTCTTGCGATGCAAGGCGTAATAGGCCGCGGTGAAGCTGCCGCCCGACACCGATGAAATAATATCCACTTCATCGAGGAGAGAGCGCGTTTTCCCCTCCACGACGATCGACGTCGTCGCGAGTTTTTCCATCGCCCCGTATGAGAACGCCGCTGCACGAGTTCCGCCGCCGGAAAAGGCGAGAATAACAAACACTTCGTCGCCGGCCGGATCTTCCGCCAGCGCATTTGAAACGCGATAACCAGTCTCCGGATTGAGCGCGGCGAGCGGTTGGTTGAGCGGAGCCTGGACGCATCCGGCCAGCCAAAATAGAGTGATCGCGAGGGCGCCGCCGAAAAACGATCGACCCGGACGCGCAAGCAACGGCAGGAGCGAGGCGGAAAGTGCGCGCGAGCGAATCATGATTTTATTTTCGGCAGCAGAGGGAAATCAAAATCCGATAAGCCGATCACAACGCGGTGGTCCCACGCGGTTGATGGAACACGCCAACCCAAAACGAATCAGTCATCGGCTGATGGCTGATAACAGAGCCGCGAAAAGCGACCTGCCCGACAACGGGCTGGATTTCCCGCGCGTCGTCCCCGAAATCACTCAATTGTCCGGCGAGCGTGATGATCATTTCGCCGTAATCGCCGCCGGAATTGTGCCGGTGCGCGTCAAGCTGGCCTTTTTCCAAAGCGCACAATGCCCATTGCTCGCCCGTGGTGGCGTCACTTTGCAAAACGCAAAAGGCGCGCGCGCCGTTCGGAGTCCGTTCGATTTTCCACGAT
Organism: Verrucomicrobiota bacterium; assembly: GCA_041691855.1. GTDB lineage: Bacteria > Verrucomicrobiota > Verrucomicrobiia > Opitutales > Opitutaceae > Lacunisphaera. The sequence goes on from JBEPTW010000008.1 coordinate 14,418, forward strand.
AAATTAAGGGAAGCGAAATGCGCGATCGCCGCGTCGACCGACGACGCGACCGTCGAAAGATCGAGCAGTCCGACCGGAATCCATTGGGCGAGCCTTTCGGCCACGCGGATAAAGGTCACGATTTGGGGTCGGGTCGCGGTGGTGTCGGTCACCACCACTTCCTGCGACGCCGGTTGATAATCGGTCGGATCGCTCAAGGTGAACACGTGCGTCCCATCCTCGACCACGAGCGGCAGGTTCGTATTTCCCACCGGCACCCTGCTGGAAAACACCGTGCGATCCTCCGGAAATTTAACGATGACTTTTTGCATGGAGGTGCCGCCGTCGCGGTGGCCCCACCGATGCATATTTCGGCTGGGCTAAACTTCAATCCGAATTCCGAAACCCCGGAGTTCGATAGTACAATTCTGGCGTTCCCGCCCAGTTCAAACGAGGCAAACCTCTCCGCGATTTCTGGCAACTGAGGCACAAGCCCGAGGGTCATAGATAGATCCCCGCGCCACAAACTGACGCCACAGCACGCCAAGCACCAGTAGCGATGGGCGTCAGTAGCGATGGGCGTCTCGCCTGTCGGAGGGAAGCGCGGACGAAATCCCACAGGCACAGAGGCCTGTGACTACGACTGCACCGAACTTCGTTGCTCCATTGTGAAGTGTCATGCTTTCCGCTTCATTCAATTGGGCTTCCTGAATAGGTGTGCTTCTGCGGCGCGACCCCCGACGTAATTTTTATTTCAGGGGAAAACCCCCATGTCAGTGGGTGCGGTTTCGAGAAAATCAACTGGTATGATCGGTTACTCCTGGAAATTACGCATTGAGAGACGGACCAAACCGCACCTTCCTTTATTTTCGACCGTCGTGAAACATTTATCCGGACTTCTGTTTACCAGTTCCGTCGCCGGAAGCGTGCTCGTTTCCGCTGCGGCACGCGTCGAGTCATCCTTGTTACGAAAAAATAGTCGCTCGGAAGCGAAGAGCCTCTGGGCAAGTCCGGAAGCATTTGCCAAAAGCCTCGCGGGCGGGGTCGTCCGCGCTCCAGTCATTCTCTGTCTGGAGCCTCGGCGACCTCGCCGTAGTCTTTCTCCCATCCAAGCCGGAGTCGCTCGGCTCTGCCCGCCGTCGACGACAAGCTCGAGAGTATTTGACCTCCAAGGAACATTAAATCGCGGTGCGCTCCAACGCTTGGACGAAAAAGTCATACTGGCGTTCTTCCCAGCCACGCCTCAGCTTCGCCGCTTTCCCCGTTCCGGAAAACTGCCCGCGTCCCCATGAACGAGCCCGCCGAAGAGGAAGAGCGTATTTTTGCCGAGGCGCTGGCGCTGCCGGCGACGGAACGGCCACGCTATCTTGATCGGGCCTGCGGGAGCGATAGCGCGTTGCGCAGACGGATCGAAGGGTTGATTGCGGGCCACGAATCAGCCGGGGAGTTCATGGCGCCGCCACGGGAAATTTCGCTGGGAGAAAAGGCCGGTGAATCTTCCCCGCGCGGTCCGGTCGATCGCGAAGGGACGCGAATCGGACGTTACAAGCTGCTGCAAAAAATCGGCGAGGGCGGTTGCGGGGTCGTCTGGATGGCCGAGCAGGAGGAACCGGTACGCCGGCGCGTGGCGCTCAAAGTGATCAAGCTCGGGATGGACACCAAGAACGTGATCGCGCGTTTCGAGGCGGAGAGACAGGCGCTCGCGCTGATGGATCATCCCAATATCGCGCGTGTGCTCGATGCCGGCGCGACGGACGTCGGGCGGCCATTTTTCGTAATGGAGTTGGTCCCCGGAGTTCCGATCACGAAATACTGCGACCAACACAATTTATCCACGGCGGCGCGACTCGGGCTTTTCACGCAAGTCTGTCAGGCCGTCCAACACGCGCACCAAAAAGGCGTGATTCACCGCGACCTTAAACCGTCGAACATTCTCGTCACGCTTCACGACGGAGAACCCACGCCCAAGGTCATCGATTTTGGCATCGCGAAGGCGACGCAAGGGCGGTTAACCGACCACACGCTCTTCACCGCGTTCGAACAATTCATCGGCACCCCGGCATACATGAGCCCGGAGCAAGCGGAGATGAGCGGCATCGACGTCGATACCCGCAGCGACATTTATTCCCTCGGCGTGCTGCTCTACGAATTGCTGACCGGCCGCCCGCCTTTCGATCCGAAATCGCTGCTTCAAGCTGGTCTCGACGAGATTCGCCGGATCATCCGCGAGGTTGAACCGGTGAAGCCATCGACGCGGCTCAATACCTTGGCCGATGCGGATCGCGACTCGATTGCCCGCCAGCGCAGTATTTCCCCCGCGCAACTTTCCCCACTCATTCGCGGCGATCTCGACTGGATCGTGATGAAGGCGTTGGAAAAAAATCGCAGTCGCCGCTACGAAACCGCGAACGGACTGGCACTGGACATCCAACGCCACCTGCAAAACGAACCAGTGTCGGCGCGCCCGCCGACCACGACTTATCGCGTCGGTCGGTTCGTGCGTCGCAACCGGTTTGCGGTGGTCGCCGTCAGCGCCGTGGCCCTCGCGCTCGTGATCGGGACGGTTGTGAGCACGATGCAGGCGCTACGCGCAAGGAAGGCAGAACACCTCGCCAGTATCGAGCGCAGCAAGGCCGTCGATGAGCGGGCGCACGCGGAAGATCTGCTTGGTTTCATGCTGGGCAATTTGCGCACGCAACTGGCCAAGGTCGGTCGCCTCGATGTACTCGAATCCGTCGGTGACAAGGCCATGGGCTATTTCTCGTCACGGGAAACCAGTGGGATGGACGACCCCACGCTCGCGCGCCGCGCGAAGGCACTGACCCAAATCGGCGAAATTCGAATGGATCAGGCGCGCTACTCCGACGCGGCCGCGGCGTTTGCGGAAGCCTACAAACAAGCATCAGCCTTGGTCGCACGCCACCCCAACGACGGAAATATGATTTTCGAACGCGGCCAAGCGGAATACTGGAACGGCTTTGTGCACTGGCAACGGGGCGAAATACCAGACGCGACCATTTGGTTGAACCGCTACAGTAACACTAGTCTTGAACTCGTCGCATTGGACCCGTCACGTCCCGAATGGCAGAGTGAGCTCGCGTGGGGGCGGCATAATCTGGCGACGCTACAGTTGGAGAACGGCGAATTCGATCACGCGAAGAACGGCTTTCTCGCCGAGCTTTCCATCCTCGATAAATCCCTCGCAAAGAGTCCGAATGATCAGGACCTCCGTTTCAGGATATCGGAGGTTCATTCCTGGTTGGGCAATCTGGCATCCCGTCAAAAAAATTTGGACGAAGCCATGAAGGAATACGCCATTCAGGCCGAAATACTCGAAGCCCTGAGCCAGTCGTCGTCGGATGCCGCGCTTTGGCGGTTTAAGTTTGCGGACGCTTTGTTATTTCAAACCGATCTTGCCTTCACGACCGGACAACTGGTTTTTGCCGGTGATAAATTGGCCCGAAGTCTAACCATCTTGAACGAACTGGTTGCCCTGGATCCCGCCAATCGGCAGTGGGAAATTACATTACTCGAGGCCAAATTGAAAGCAGCAGTACTCACGCGACAGAAGGGCGATTTGTCCAATGCTCTTCATCTCATCGAAGACGCATTGCCAAAATTGGAGCGCCTAGCGAGTGCCGAACCATCGGATCATTACTTTACCCTATGGCTCGCAAAAGCCTGGAGGCTGGACGCCCAAATACGCGCTGCTGCGGGACGAACTGACGCCGCAATTGCCGCAGAGCAAGCAGTAGCACTAGGGGAGAAATTGCTGGATGGAAATCGAACTGCGGAATCGCTGATCAGTGAATGCGCGTGGGCCTCGGTAGTTGCCGGCGATATCGCGGCAAAAGCCGGTGCTAAGGACATCGCGCAAGCCCACTGGCAACACGCGATGGCACTTTTAACACCGCATTTGCGAAACCCGAAAGACTGGAGCTTGCTTGAGCCGGCCGCACGCACCATGTTCAGTCTTGGTCGCGTGAAGGAGGCCCAAGCACTCGTCGCTCAACTTACTGCATTCGGTTATATCCCCCTTGATCCGTGGCCCGAAGCCCTAAAAATTTTCACTCCAAAACAGTAACCCAATAAGGAAACTAAGTATATGGCAACGACCCGCAACAAGCCAGTAACCTCAAAAGCCAAACCGGCCGAGATCAGAGTCACGATCGGAAAATTCACGGACGTCCTCGGAACCGGCAAACCGATCACCGACTTCAGCCTAGCCCTCGCCAAACGAAATCCGAATGTCTCGATCGAAGGGGACACGATCCACGTCAAATACCCCAAAACGACCGTTCGGTTCACACTTGCGAGCTCCGCAGGGGACAAAATCAATTTTTATCCAGCGGGAATCACATTCGTCCTCAAAAGCGATTGCGCCACCACAGAAGAAAGCAGGCTCGGACTACAAAATTTCCCACAAAACAAGATACGCTTGGACGGAGAATCGCTATCGATTACGGACAATTATCTGCGTGGAAAAAACACCATTACTTACAAATTTTCCCTCGTCGTCCAACGGGGCTCCGACGGAAAAATCGGCATCATCGATCCAGGCATTTCAAACAACAACGCCAACCCGCGCTGAACTGAAGCCGGCGATATTATCGAGCGGGTCCGCGTGTCAGCCATTTTTTAGGCGATGCGGCAGTTCGTCTTATGGCAGCGCGGCGAATAGTAGTTGTTCGCCGTCGCTTGAAGACAACCTCGGCGGCGGGAGCATCACGCTCTCCGCCGGGCCGAGGCTCTTTCGATTGCGGCGGCTTATCGCAATGTGAAAAAGACATTCCTGACTGCTTGTACGGGAGCTGTGATTGCCTCCTTATTGATGGCCGCTTCTCTCTCGGCAGGTGATCGACCAGCGTCGGCCACCCGGCAGAGGTGACGTTAACCGTGATTAAATTCCGTCCCGTAACGATCAGTAATGATACAACGCAATACACCGACGCGATAACCACGCTGGCTGATCACCCCTTGGTTTCGATTACAGGCCCAAGCACCGATGCCACCCTGCATCCCCGCGGAGCCGTCGATATCGAAATCAAAATTGCGTCAACCGATCCCAGCGAAAGCTACATTCCCCTCGGAATCATCTTTGAGCAGAAACAGATTGGAAGTAGCCAAAGACAAGATCCCCACGGAAAGACAAATTTCGGTCATGTGGTGCTTAACGGATCGAGTCTGACCGTGCATGATTCCTTTGCGCGGATCGGAAAGGAATATGATTATGAATTTTCGGTTGTTATCCAACGCGGATCGGATGGCAAAATAGGAATCATCGATCCAGGAATGGTTCATGATAACTCAGACGCTCGGCTACACTAATCCCACAAATCCTGAGTGATTTCTTCGACAGTCTGGCTACCGGCAAAAGTCGTAACGCTTTTGCCGGCTTTATTTCGCGCTTCATTCCCCGGTGGGTTCTGTTAACGGTCTTCCGTGCATGATATCACCGTAATTCTGGAGAAGATCGATCAGGGCGATATCCAGGCGGCGGACCAACTACTGCCGCTGGTCTACGGTGAATTGAGAAAACTCGCGGCGGCCAAAATGGCTAACGAGGCGGCTGGCCAAACGCTTCAGCCCACGGCGCTCGTGCACGAGGCCTGGCTGAGGCTCGGCGGCGACGAACAGCCCGATTGGAAAAATCGGGCTCATTTTTTTGCCTCTGCGGCTGAGTCGATGCGGCGGATTTTGATTGATCGCGCCCGCAGTCGCCAAGCCCAGCGTCATGGCGGCGGAATGGTGCGCGCGAGTCCGGACGCCATCGACGGTGAATCGGCCACGCCTTGGGAAAACGACGCCGAGTTGCTCGACGTCCACGAAGCCCTCGACGCCCTCGCCCGCTACGACGCCCGCAAGGCGGAGTTGGTGAAACAGTGTTATTTCGTCGGCCTCACCTTGGTCGAAGCCGCCGAGGTCCTCGGCATCTCCGAACCCACCGCCCGCCGCGACTGGAGTTTTGCCCGAGCGTGGTTGTTTACCGAGATCAAGCGCCTGCGCAGCGGCAAAAAGTAAGAGGCAGGCGTATACATAGGAATGGCGGCAGCGGGCCACCCAGAACCACGTCCGTTGCCGGATTGATTGGCCGCCATGGCCCGCACTCTTCGAACAAATCGGCGATCCACTGATCGGTTTGGACGAGAAATTCCGCTTTGAAGGTTGGGCCGACCTCACGGTCGCTCCCGCCTTACATGAGCATCGAACTACAGGTCCAGTCGTCCGTCCTTGGAGCAATCACGGCGCGCGCCATCCAGAAACGTCTCTTGACCACCTGTTTCGCGGCGTTCGATTCGATATATATCGATCATGTTGATGTCGCCGACACGCCAGTTGCCATCGCCGCGGACCATGCGAAGGTCCGCCTGCGCGTGCCACTCGATGTCTTCGTGGTCCGACGCAATGACGTGCTCACCGCACCCAACCGCGTGCCTGTGGGCGCCACGACGCCGGCTGGAACTGTAGTCGTTGTCCTTGAAATCGCCGCGATCGGTGCGGTCATCTCACTGCGCTGTGTCGATGCCAACCTCGGCATGCTCGAAGTCACTCTCGGCGCGAACGCATCCGTAGCAAAGGCCGCGCTCATCCAGGCAATCGGATCGCCTCTGACCACCGATTGCAGCGACGCATGCAATAAATTGGGCGTGGCGACGCCCCAATCGGTGAAAACCGAACTCGTGTCGGGGGTCATCTGTGTTCGCTTCGATGCTTCAGCAAATGCCGCGTCCGTCTATTTAACCGCAGGGCAAGAGTGGGGCCTTTTCTTGAACGGCGAATCGGTCGTTCGATTCGCCAAGTCAAAAATCGCCGGCAATCTCGCGGCGCAAATTGGTTCGCTGACCATCGGCGCACAATGGCGGTCGTTAGACGGAATACCCCGGGTCGTCCTCGACTTTGCCGGCAACCTTCCGCTCGTCGCTCCATCGGTCGCAAGCAACGTCAGCGGACGGCTCGCGTGCAATTTTTCGTTCACTCCGTCGAGCGCCCAATCGTTGCGTACGAGCGTTCATTGGTCGCTTGAAAACCAACTTGGGGAAGTCGCGCCAAAATCGAGTGACGATGGGTTTCGCGAAAAAATGAGAGGTGCGATGGATGCAGAAAAATTCGGCGGTGCAATTCTCGGCGATCAGGCGTTCACCATCGACACCATCCTCCCTGAAATCCCACTGGGCGGCGCGCGACTGACGTACAATCAAATCTCCGTATTCGCCGACGGCATGACGATGGGAGGGTCGGTAAAGTTGCCTCTCGATCAGGGAAGAAAGACCCTTCAACCCTCCGTCAAACCTTTCGGACAGCCGCATCGGTTGGAATTCTGTTCGATGGCCGCCTGCGCCGGCGACAAGGCCAAAAGCAAAAGTGCCCATCCGGGCGACGTGACAATAAAGGCCGGCGTCCATCTTGAAAATTATGGCGCGCTCCACGACTTGGAAATTATTTCTCCGGGAAAATGGATTGCACCGTATATCCAACACCCGGCTGTTTCGCCAGAGATCAAATTCGCAATTCCGTCGATCGTTGCAGCCGGGATCACCAGTCCGGTTCGTTTTATTGTTCACACCTCACGGGGCGTCCGGCTCATCGATCTGGGCGCACCGCCGAGGGCAATTGTCGATGCCACCGGCAACGTCACCAACGCTCTCGTGGAATTCGTCGACAGTTGCGGCTATCTGGCCGCAGGACCCGACGACGCGCAAGGGATCGATTGGGGTATGGGGATTGTTCCCGAAAGCGGATTGCCCGAATCGAGCGCCGACATTTCGGATTGGACGGACTATCTCGGACGGCAGCGTGGACTCGACATCCAACTCGTCACGTTATGTGCGCTCGAACCGGGCGAGATCATCCAGTTTCAATCCACCGACCACCGCGTGGACATCACCGCCGACTCAAACGGTCGCGCAGTGGTCCCAGTGCTACTCCCCCTCGCGAACAACAAACATTGGGCGAGCCTCGTCCGGGCAAACCGTCGCAGCATCGCGGGGCACTTCACCATTCGCACTGCTCTCCTCGTGAATCACGCCCGTCTCCCCACCACGATGCGACAACATTTCCATTCAGCGAACAACGAGGCGTTTCTTTCCACCACCCAATTCGAGCCCACAATCGATCAACCGGACATGGTCACGCAGGACGCACAGGTTTTTGTGGAAGCAGGAGCGAATTTCCACGTTTCACCCTTTCCCCAACCGGCACGGCTCAAGGTTAACCAACTGGACTCGTCATTGGTTCTGACTGGAAATGAATCGGGCAATCAACCCAACGGCATCGCGTGCGTCGAGCCAGCGGTTCTGGTCGTCGGCCGAGACTCCCATTCGCCGCGTTCGTCAGTGCACCGAGCACGATCAGCCACCAATCGTCACCCATTTTTCGACCGTGTCGATTACAGCGCCGGAATCGAATCGCTATTTGCCGTACCGGGTTTCGCGGATGCCTCCATCGCGCTCGCGACGATGACGGACGGCACCACTTTGGTTTTGGATCTCAATGAAGCAGGCATTGCACGCGTGGCCGGAACGTTCGCTGGACCGATTGGCGCGATGGAAGTTTCAGGAAATTGGTCGCCCGATGAAAATAGTGAACGGCTCTCGATCTATCGGTCGATTAAGAACTGAAGCAAATCACGCCGAGAGAAACAATCGGGCTTCCCCGGTGGAAGCCCGCACCAAATCAAGGCAGGCCGCGGCCCACATCGCTGCGGCTTGCCTGGAAAACCAAGGGGCAGGAGGAATTTTAAATTCCAAAAAATAACGCGTAACGCGGGTGTGAATTGATCGTCAGTTGAACAAATGCCCGCGATAGAAATAAAATGCATTGACGTGATTGGTTTAGCCGCGAAATCCCGCTTTGAAGGATGACTACGATTAACTGGGAAAGCCCTCTTCTGTCTCGCCCGCGACCCAATCCTGTTATGAATTCCGCCACGTCCTCTCTTCCTGTTTGGAAACGCACCATTGATCTTGCCGGCTGCGCGCTCGCACTGCCCTTGCTCGGATTCTTCACTTTGATCATGACGGTCATCACGAAATGTGTTTCGCCCGGCCCGGTCTTTTTTACGCAAGAGCGCATCGGCCACAACGGCCGTCGATTTAAGATCTATAAATTTCGCACGATGAAACTGGGGAACAACACCTCGGTTCATCAGGCCTACGTCAAAGACCTGATCGGAACAAATGCGCCGATGACGAAATTGGACGCACGTGGAGATTCGCGCTTAATCCCCGGCGCATGGATTTTGCGGGCGTCCGGATTGGATGAGTTGCCCCAACTCATCAATGTTCTGCGCGGCGAGATGAGCGTCGTCGGCCCGCGCCCGTGCATTCCGAGTGAGTTTGAGCAATATCTGCCGTGGCAAATAAAACGTTGCGACGCATTGCCCGGACTCACGGGTCTTTGGCAGGTGTCGGGGAAAAACCGCACCACCTTCGAGCAAATGATGCACTTCGATATTCAGTACACCCGCGAACTGTCGTTCTGGCTGGACATGAAAATTATTTTCCTGACGTTGCCGTCGCTTCTCATTCAGATTCACGACACCCGGCAGGCCAGAAAATCCCCCGCGAATGCCGCGCCACAATTGGTAACATTGATGTCTTTGCGCGCCACTTCGCAGAGCACGCGGCTGAGTTGAAGAGGACGACGCAACTCAAGCTTTCCTCCGCATGGTAGAACGTCCGCTTGCGGCGAGCCGTTTCGCGAATAGGAAGTCAGCTGACAGCGAGGAGGCAATTCGCATAACTGCGAAAGTGATTCGACAGGGTCGGGAGTCGGCGCATGTTTCGAAAACGCGTCTCGCGTTCCGGTTCATGCCACCAGCCAAATCCGCCAACACAACCAAAGCCCGCCTTCTGCTGACGGAATATCCCGCGTACGGCTGGTTCTGGTGTGCGCGGATCGCGTCGGGGCTCGCGTTCCAAATCCAAGCAGTTGCCGTGGGCTGGCAAGTCTACGAACTCACGCACAGCACGTTTAAACTGGGAATGGTGGGACTCGTCCAATTCCTGCCCATCGTAATTTTCACTCTTCCCGCGGGGCATATGGTGGATCGTTACGATCGTCGCACGATTTACGGAACGGCACTTTGTATTCAAGGGTTGGCCAGTTGCTTTCTGGCGCTCGGGACTTGGGAACACTGGCTGGGCATCCCGGGAATTTTCGCCACCGTCGCGGTGATTGGCTCCGTGCGCGCATTTCAAGGTCCGTCGACGCAAGCCCTGATGCCGACGCTCGTGCCTGATCATCTCGTGCCGAAGGCGATTGCGTGGGGCGCGGGAGCCTTTCAAACGGCATCAATTGTCGGGCCATCCATCGGCGGCCTGCTCTATGCGTTCGGCGCTTTTGTGCCGTACGCGGCGGCCGCAACGATGGGTTTGGTGGGAGCTGCGCTCGTGACGCTCATGCGCGTGGAGAAAATCAACCGGCCGAAACAACCCGTATCCGTCGCCTCGCTTTTTTCGGGCGTCCACTTCATTCGCGGGCATTCCATCGTGCTCGGCAGCATTTCGCTCGATCTCTTTGCCGTACTCCTCGGCGGTGCAACGGCGTTATTGCCGGTGTTTACGAGTGACATCCTGCACGTCGGCGCTTGGGGCCTCGGCGCGCTGCGTTCAGCCCCGGCCGTCGGTTCGCTCGCCATGTCGATTTATCTGGCGCGCCATCCGCCTCGAAGAAAAGTCGGGCGGAAAATGTTTTTGGCGGTCATTGCCTTTGGCCTCACCACCATTCTTTTCGGTCTTTCCCGCTCATTTCCCCTCTCGATGGTTGTCCTCACACTGCTCGGCGCGGCGGACACGATCAGCGTCGTCATCCGGAGTTCGTTGGTGCAGCTCGAAACACCCAACGATATGCGCGGACGCGTCGGGGCGGTAAATTCGCTGTTCATCGGCACGTCCAATCAACTCGGCGAGTTTGAGTCGGGCGTGACCGCCTCGCTCTTCGGCACTGTTGCGGCAACCGTGATCGGCGGCGTGGGCACACTCGCCGTCGCGTTCCTCTGGATGAAAATTTTTCCAGCACTCCGGGATTTCGATCAATTTGCAGAAAAGAAGCCGAATTGATCGAACCTCAGGCGTCCACGCTTCCGGCGGATTGACGTTCGCCGGTCTTCCCTGACATCTTCGCGCCATGCCAGATTTTCGCGTTTACTATCGGCCCACGGATCGCGCGCTGGCGGAAATTCGTCTCGACGCGGGAGAAAGCCATCACCTCGTGGCGGTGAACCGCTGTAGTCGCGGCGACGTGGTGATCGCATTTGACGGGCACGGAATGGAGTGGATTACCGAGTGTGTCGAACCCAGCAAAAACGCGACAGTGCTTCGCGTCCGGGAGAATCGGCAGGCGAAATCCCTCCCGCACGAGATCACGCTCGCCCAAGCGTTGCCCAAAGGATCAACGATGGACGACATCATCCGACAAGCCACCGAAGTTGGCGTGACGCGGATTGTGCCTTTGCTCAGCGAACGCACCCAAGTGCATTTGGACGGAGATCGGGCGGACAAGAAAATTGAGAAATGGCACATCGGCGCGATCGAGGCCGCCAAGCAATGCGGCAATCCGTGGCTACCAGAAATCGCGCCGATCCAGAATTTCGCCAGCTTCGTTCGCGACGCGAAAGATTATGATCTGAAGTTGATCGCCAGTTTGCATGCCGGCGCAATGACGCTGAAAACGGCGCTCAGCCACTACCGCGAGAAGCACGGTGCCGCCAAACCCCGGAGAGTGATCTGGCTGATCGGACCCGAGGGCGATTTCTCACCTACAGAATTAACGGAGGCAATCACCGCCGGGTTTCAACCGATCACGCTCGGACCGCTCGTGCTACGCAGCGACACCGCGGCTATTTATGCGCTCAGTATTCTCGGATACGAACTGATGAGCGGATGAGCAAAACGGCGGATTAGTATATTCCGGGGTAACGATTGATACCAACCGCCCAATGCTTTTACACCAAGGAAGCAAAGGACGCAGAGAACGGAATAAAATCCCCGGCAGTACTTGGCGGTATTTGCGCTCGTGGTGTAAACCGCAGAAGTTTGGGGCGAACAGTATGAATACAGAAGTTGATCGAAATCTACTTCCGATTCGCGAGATATTTCGTCACGTCGTCGCCGGAAACGCGACCGCCGGGGCCGGTGGCTTCAATGTCGAAAATCTTGCCGTGATCGAGGCCGGCTTCCTGCGCCATTTTAATGGCACGCGGAGTCCAGATTAGATTTTTCGGAGCGGAAGACTCGGCGACAGCCGCGGCTGAGACAGAAGCAGACTTGTTCCCGGAAGCCTCCAAATGCTTCAGGCTGGGGTCGGACGTCTCCATTCGAAACAATAATTGTCCCGAGCTTTTCACATCGCCGGCCTTGCCGTGAATTTCTAGAACGTTTCCGTCTGCCGGCGACTCGAAATCAAACGCGGACTTATCGCTTTCCAATTCCGCCAGTTTCTGTCCCTTCGCGACCTTCGCGCCCGGCGCCACGGCGATAGAAATGACTGTGAGTTCACTGACAGTTGCGCCCATCGAGGGCATTGGAACGTCGATAATGAAAGTAGACATGAATGGTGCTATTTCGGTGGAAAGATGCGCATCAGGAGCGCGCGGTCAATTCGAGAGGACGAAAGGGAAATCCCAGTTGAGGAATCGTGGGCGGGGTCGCCCACGCTCCATTTCGAGCACGAAGCATTCGCCATTACTCGCGCACGGCTTTCCAGACAGCGAGGCATGAGGCGATAAGCGCCGGCATTTCCCCAATGGGAATTTGATTCGGACCATCGGAAATTGCTTTCTCGGGATTCGGATGGGTTTCGATGAAGAGCCCATCCGCACCTGCAGCGAGCGCCGCGCGCGCCAGCGGCGGCACAAACTCGCGCCGACCACCCGTTTTTCCCCCGGCGGCGCCGGGCTGTTGCACGCTGTGGGTGGCGTCGAAAATCGCGGGCGCACCGAGTGCCTTCATCTGGGCAAAAGAGCGCATATCCACGACGAGATTTTGGTAACCGAAAGTGGTGCCCCGTTCAGTTTGCCAGATTTCCTTCGCCTTTCCTTGCTTTAATTTGCTGACGACAAATTCCATTTCCTGAGGCGAAAGAAACTGCCCTTTCTTCACATTAACGACGCGTCCCGTGGCCGCAGCGGCGAGTAGCAAATCGGTTTGGCGGCAGAGAAACGCGGGGATTTGCAGCACGTCGCAAACCTCCGCCACCACGGCCGCCTGCTGGCGCTCGTGAAAATCCGTCACCACCGGAAACCCATAATCCTTTTTAATCAACGCGAGCAGCGCGAGTCCCTCTTCCATGCCAGGTCCGCGGTCACCGCTGAGCGACGTGCGGTTGGCTTTGTCGAAGGAACCCTTGAAAACGATTTTCAGCTCCGGGTGTTTTTTCGCGAGCTTCGTCAACATCGTCGCGGCCGCCCGGCAGACTTTCTCGTTTTCCAACGAACACGGACCGGCGAGCAGGAGAAGTTTGGATTTATCGAAGAACATGAAAGCGATCGGTCCGGGTGGTTTTCACTGGGCGCGGAAGTGAGGTCGAAAAAAACCTACTTCTTGGCCGGCTTTTTCTGATGCTTGATCGCTGCGGCAATAAAAGCGGCGAACAGCGGATGCGCCTGATTGGGCTTGGATTGAAATTCCGGATGGCACTGCACGCCGAGAAACCAAGGGTGGTCTTTCAATTCCGCGACCTCCACCAGTCCGCGTTTCGGATTCCAGCCACTGATGATCATGCCGGCCTTTTCCAGGCGCGGCACATACTCGTTGTTCACTTCGAAACGGTGACGGTGGCGCTCAGAAACGATCTCTTTGCCGTAAGCTTTGCGCGCGAGGGTGCCGGGCTTGAGTTTGCATTCATACGCGCCCAATCGCATGGTCCCGCCCTTTTGCACGACGTTGCGCTGTTCGTCCATGAGCGCGATCACGGGATCGGGCGTTTTCGGGTCGATCTCAACGGAATTTGCGTTTTTCAGGCCGAGCACATTCCGGGTAAATTCAATGATCGCGATCTGTAGTCCGAGGCAGAGCCCGTAATAAGGAATTTTGTTTTTCCGGGCAAATCCGGCGGCGGCGATTTTGCCTTCGACTCCACGATCGCCGAAACCGCCGGGGACGAGAATGCCATCGAGTTTCTTCAATTGGGAAAGGCCGCCTTTGGCTTCCAAATCCTCGGCGTCGATCCGAACGATTTCCACCTTTGCTTGGTTCGCAATGCCGGCGTGATTCAGGGACTCGTAGACGGATTTGTACGCGTCCTGGAGCTCAATATATTTGCCGACCACACCAATCCGCACGTGATGCTTCGGGGACTTGATCCGGCGAACGACTTCGGCCCAAATATTTTTTGGATTCTTGGCCAGTTTGAGATCGAGCTGCTGGATAACGAGCTGATCCAGGCCTTCCTTCTGCAACATCAACGGCAATTCGTAGATCGAGTGTTCGACATCAAGTTCCTCGATCACGGCCTTCGTCGGAACGTTGCAGAACATGCTCAATTTTTCGCGCATCTCCAGCGTCAGCGGATGGTCGCAACGGCAGGCGAGAATGTGCGGTTGGATGCCGATCTCGCGCAGTTTGGCCACGCTTTGCTGCGTCGGTTTGGTTTTCAATTCGCCCGCCGCCTTCAGAAATGGAATCAGCGTGACGTGAATAAAAACGCAATCACGCGGACCGACTTCGAGGGCAAATTGCCGCATGGCCTCGAGAAACGGCAGACCTTCGATGTCGCCGGTCGTGCCGCCGATTTCCGTGATCAATACATCGACGCCCTTACCACCACCGTAGATGCGTTTCTTGATCTCATTCGTGACATGCGGAATTACCTGGACCGTCTTGCCGAGGTAATCGCCGCGGCGTTCCTTGGCGATGACCGCCTCGTAAATCTGACCGGAGGAAACGCTGTTCTGTTTCGAAAGTTTGCCGGAGGTAAAGCGCTCGTAGTGACCAAGGTCGAGGTCGGTTTCGGCACCGTCGTCGAGGACGTAAACTTCACCGTGTTGAAACGGGCTCATCGTGCCCGGATCGACATTGAGATAAGGATCGAATTTCTGAATGCGCACCTTCAGCCCACGCATTTCGAGTAAAGCGCCGAGAGCTCCCGCCGTCAGGCCCTTACCCAAGGATGATACGACACCGCCTGTGACAAAAATATACTTCACGCCTATGGGTAAAAACCGGCCCCAAGCCATACACAAGAAAAAGGTGGCTGCGCACGTCTTTCCCCAGCCAAACCACGAGAAAATAGTTTGCCGCTTCCCGGCCCCAGCGCATGGTGCCATGGTGCCGTCAAAACCTTCCCTTCTCGCTTGGATCACGTGCGATGCCGTTCACATCGATCCAGGTTCCGGCAAGCACACCCTCCTCGGGGTGTTTGCCAATATCAAGGCGCGGGCGTTTCCGGTCGTTCATCCTTACATGGTGTGGTTTCTGACGCTCACCGACGTGCAGCCGGGCAAGCACAAGATCAAGATGTCGTTGGGCCTCGATCCGATCAATCCGACGGAACTGCTTAACCGCGAGTTCGAGTCGATGAGCCCGTTGCATCGGATCAATCTCATCAACGAACTGCGCAACCTGCGCTTCGATCAGCCCGGGGATTATTCCATTTTGATCGAGGTCGACGACGATCCAATTCTCGCGACGAATCTTACGGTGAGCTGATCACGACTCCACGCACGCCTGACTTTAATGACCCAATCACAATCGTTTGATCTCATTGGCATCGGCAATCCCATCATGGATTTGTTGGCCCACGTCCCCGAATCGTTTTTGACCAGCCACGTTTCTGGCGAAAAAGGCGGCATGGTCCTCGTGGATGACCAGGATATCGCGACGTTGATCGGGAAAATTGGCAGCAAGGTCGCGGTCACGCCCGGCGGTTCGGCGGCGAATGCCACGCTCGGAGCCACGCGACTTGGCTTAAGATCGACTTACGTCGGCAAAATCGGGCGCGACATCACTGCGGAAGATTATCTCGCCAATTTCATTGCCGCCGGTGGCGACGGATCGCGATTCAAACGCGCAACGTTGCCGAATGGTCGCTGTTTATCGATGGTGACGCCTGACGGGCAGCGCACGATGCGCACCCATCTTGGAGCAGCGATGACACTCAGTCCGGACGAAATCACCGTCGAGGATTTCAAAGGCGCGCGGCATGCGCACATTGAGGGATATTTATTGTTCAATCCGGCGCTGGCCGAAAAAGTCGCCGCCACCGCGCGCGCCGCCGGATGCACGATCAGTTTGGAGCTCGCGTCGTTCGAGGTCGTCAACGTGGCCCGCGATTGGATTCTCGCGCAATTGAAAGAAGGCGTGCACGTCGTGTTCGCCAACGAAGATGAAATTCGCGCCCTCTTCAAAACCGACGAATCGTTCGACAGTCAGGCGCGGCGCTTGGCGAGTTTCGGCGGAATTGGCGCAGTGAAAATCGGCAAAGACGGCGCTTGGGTGGCGAAGGGGCAAGAACTTCACCGCATCCAGCCAGTTAACGTTTCCCAAGTGGTCGATACCACGGGCGCGGGTGATGCTTGGGCCGGCGGGTTTCTCTACGGCTATTTGCGGGGTTATTCTGCCGCTGCCGCCGGAGCGTTGGGATCGGCACTTGGCGCGGAATGCGTGCAACACCTCGGGCCTGCAATCCCGGAAATGCATTGGCCGCGCCTGCGGGCTTTGGCGGAATCGCTCAAATAGCGACGAGCGCTCACAAAGCGCATCTCACGCGGAGCTGCCCGCCTTGAAAACCAATTGGTTTCAGGATGGGCAAACCGGTGTGACGAGAGGCAAGTAACGCTTGCGCCTTGTTCCACTAAATCCGCCGCTATTTGTGTCGGCATTTGGGAAACATCCCGGCTAGATCCGGTCTATACTTCTATGAAATACGCCGGCGCATTTTTAGCCCTGAGCTTGGGAGCCTTCCTACCTGCGGTGATCGCACAACCGCAGCCTGATCCAAGCGCCCGGCTAAAAGACGACAAATCCCCCGCAGAGGCCGCGACCGCTCCAAAGCTTTCACCGGCAGTTGCGGACAAACTGAACGCCCAATTGCCCAAGTATGATCCCGCTGCAACCACTACAACAGAAGAAAAGGACAAGGTAGCCGCTGCGAGTTCTGCCACGGCATCCTCGCAGACCGGTGCCCTCGACGCGCCCACCGATCCCGAGATGCTACACCTCAAGAAAGTCACGGTTACACCACGCAAGCGCCCAAGGCTCGGTGACGACGTGATGATGACAAGCAAAGCTTACAATGACCAGCTGGCGAAAGAAAAACTGAGTTCCCTTGACCGAAATGTACTGAACAAATTTACGCTGCCCTCTTGGTTTGGCGGCGTCTCGGCGGCAGAGCGCGCACGGGAAGATCGTGATCGCGAACAGCGCACGCAGATGGCCAATGACGTATTCGGTTTGGCGAAGGTCGTGGAAGTCTCCGATCCAGCCCAAGCGAAGGCGCTGCGTGACGCGATGAATCGGCCTTAATCGCGAACTTCAATTACGCGCTTCATTTAAAAGCGACCTCGCGATCTGCGTCCATTCTTCGTCGAGGCCACTCTTGGGAGGGGCGCGATCAGCCAGGTGATACCAGTAAGCGGCGTTGACCTCGTCACCCTCTTTGCGGTGCAGATAAGCGTGAACCCACGCACCCTCTCTGCCGGTCGTTTTTTGCACCAACTCATGAGCCCGGTCCCACGCTCCACGGCGATCATACCACAACGCCGCGAATGCTGGCCCAAGTTTTCCAAGAGGTGACGCATCTTGCGCGATCGAACGCAGGAAATCGGCAAATGACATTTGCTCGTCTATTATTCTGTGATTCACTGGAGGAACGTCGATGTCACGACTCAATTTTCATGGCGCAAACAGAGATCACCATTTTACGGGAATTACTAGCGACCGATTCCGGTTACGCGTCGGGCACGCGGCTCGCGAAGTTACTGGGAATCTCCCGGGTCGCCGTATGGATGCAGTTGCAGAAACTGACCAAGCAGGGATTCACGTTCGAAGCGGTCCGCAGTCGCGGATATAAATTAATCGCGTCTCCCGCACAGCTCCATCCCGGACTGGTTCAGGCATACCTTTCCACGCGGTCGCGCGCGCCCGAGCTCCTTTGTTTCGATACAATCGACAGCACCAACAGTGAAGCGGAACGGCAACTGGCTGGAAATTGCAATGTACCGCTGGTCATCATGGCCGGTGCCCAATCCCAAGGTCGCGGGCGGCGCGGGCGGCCTTGGCATAGCCCGGCCGCGGGAAATCTCTATTCGAGTTTTGTGTTTCGTCCGGAACTCGAGCCGGGACGAATGCAGGACTTCACGCTGTGGATGGGGCTGAATATCTGCGAATTGGTGGCGAATTTTTGCAAAATAACGCCGGGGTTGAAATGGCCCAACGATCTTTTCGTGAACGGCAGGAAAGCAGGCGGGATGTTAACTGAAGCGAGAATCGATGCGGACCAAATCCGCGAATTGGTTTTTGGACTGGGCCTGAATCTCAATGTCCGGGTCGCAGATCTGCCGGCGGAACTCCAACGCAGCGCCACGTCGCTGGCCGATGCCACTGGGGAAACGGTTGACATCAACCGCTTCGCCGCCGCGCTGATCGGTCGCGTGTTATCTGCATTTACCCAATTCATCGAAGGTTCCTATCAGGAAAAGTTCGAGGAACTTTGGCTCCGCTATGACGTATTGCGGGGCCAAACCGTTTCCGTCAGCCAAGGCACCCGTACGCTCTCCGGAATCGCGACGGGAATCGACAAGGAAGGTTCGCTTCTAGTGCGGTTGGATTCAGGCCGCACGGAACGGTTTCGCGCCGGCGAGGTCACGCTGGCGAAGGAAACTGTTGCCCGAGGCAATTAGGAAGCTTGCCCGCGACACGGATTCCCCGTGTAAATAGCGGCGCTTTCCCTTCACCCGCCGAATGGCCGAAATTCCCGACATCACCATTGAGGTTTCAAATCTCAAAAAAAGCTACGGATCGCTCAACGCGGTCAACGACCTCAGCTTCAGCGTAAAACGCGGGGAAATCATCGGGCTGCTCGGACCAAATGGTGCCGGAAAAAGCACGACGATGCGGATCTTGACCGGCTACATGCCGGCTACCTCAGGATCGGTTCGGATCTGCGGTTTGCCGGTGGCGAGCCAGCCGGAAGCAACCAAGCGGTTCGTGGGCTACATGCCGGAGAACAATCCACTGCCCGAGGAAATGCGCGTTTCCGAATATCTTTGGTTTCGAGGACGACTCAAAGAAATGCCCCGCGCCAAGCTGCGTTCGCGCATTGATGAAGTGCTGGAGCTCTGCGACCTGAAGCGAAACCGCCACCGCATTCTCGGGCGGCTTTCCAAGGGCAATAAGCAGCGCGTCGGCATCGCAGAAGCCATTTTGGCAGAACCGGCGGTAATCATCATGGACGAACCGACCATCGGTCTCGATCCCCATCAGATTATAATCGTGCGCGATCTCATCGCCAGCCTGCGGGGACGGATGAGTGTTATTATTTCCAGCCACATCCTGCCCGAGATCGAAGCGACCTGCGATCGCGTGCTCATCATTAACAGCGGCCGGATTGTGGCCCAAGGTTCTCCCTCCGAACTGCGCCACGAGATTTTTGGCCATACCAATTATTGCGTGGAACTCGCCGGCGATATGGCCGCTTTAGCGGGGCAATTAGCCGCCATTCAGCCCACGTTGAAAATCGCGTCCGTCGGCGAACCGGACAGTGCCGGATTTTGCGTTGCGACGCTCACGACGGATTCAAGTGCGGATCTCGGAGAGATTCTCCTCCAGACACTGCCGTCACAAGGCTATCGAATCCGCTCACTCGCTCGCTCGCATCCCTCGCTGGAAGACGTTTTTCTGGCCGCCACCCGCCGCAGTTGGGACGCCCGTTTGCCAGACAAAAAAAATGGCCAGGGTGACAATCGCGAACCTTTGCCCAACGCCTGAGAAGATCCATGCGTCATTACCCAACCATCCTTTCGCAGGAAATTCGCGCGCTATTATTCAGTCCGATTACCTACGTCACCGCCGTCTTGTTTTTGCTCGTGATGAGCGGCCTTTTCACGGTGATCCTCGATCAATACAGCAAGGAAGCGCTGGAAGTTGCGCCCGCAGTTACGTTTTTCAGTTCATTCTGGATACCGGTGTTTTTCATGGTGCCGTCCCTGACCATGAAGAGCTTCGCCGAGGAACGGCGCATGGGAACACTGGAAACATTGCTCACCTCCCCAGTCAGCACCACCGAAGTGGTTCTGGGAAAATTTTCTGCCGCCTACATTTTCTATCTGCTGCTTTGGGGCTCAACGCTCGGATTTCACTACATCCTGCATGCTTATGCGAATGATGCCCGCTATCTCGACGCCGGGCCGCTGGTGGGTGGTTATCTTTTTATCGCGGTCAGTGGATTATTATTCATCTCCGTCGGCATTTTAGCCAGCGCACTGACCCGCAGTTATGAGGTGGCAGCCATCCTCACCTTCACGATTTTGTTTACCCTCATTTTCGGCCTGCGATTCCTGGACCAAACAGCCACGCTGAACACGGGCTTCCTTCAGCCGGCGAAAGCAACCGTCGAGTCGCTCCAAATCATGAGTCACGTGGATGACTTCACCCGTGGAGTAATCGATACCCGGAAAGTTTTCTTTTATATCACGGGATCCGTCCTTGCGCTCATCTTCAGCATACTCGGCGTCGAGTACAAAACCCTGAACAGCTGAACATGAATCTAGCCGACAGTTTTCGCGCCGCGCGGTGGATTCGTCTCACCAACCTGCTGCTCCAAGCGGTGTTGTTTTTGGCTCTTTTCAGCGGATTGAACTACATCGCACTCCATCATGCGTGGCGGTTTGATCTGACCCAAAACCATAAACATTCACTCTCCGCAGAAACCAAGTCCTACTTGGAAGGATTGGAACGAGACGTAAAGGTGATCGTCACGCTTACGGACGACGGCGACAACGAGGAATTGGCCCAATCCTATCATGACATCACGGGATTGTTGCGCGAATACACATACGTCACCCGCAGCAACCCCAAGGGGAAAATCACCGTGCGGGAAGTGGACGTCTATCAAAACCGAAAGGAAGCCGAGGAGTTTGGACTCGGACCCAACACGGTCACTTTAATTTGCGGCGATCACAGGCGGGTCGTGCCTTTGTCGGACTTTTATCGCATCGGCACAAAAAACTCAAAACCATTCAAGGAAGCGTTTCTCGGGGAAGCCGTACTCACGGCCGGAATTTTGGATGTAACCAGTCCCGGTAAAAAGAAGATCTATTTTATTTCCGGACACGGGGAAATGCGACCTGACGATGTGAACCGCACGCGCGGGTTGTCCCAACTGGCGTTGGAATTGAGCCAGCGCAACTACGAGATCGCCGGCCTCGATCTCAGTCTGGTTCCCAAGATACCCGACGACGCCGATCACGGACTGATCATCATTGCCGCTCCGCAGTCGCGCTTTCAACCGTCGGAAGAAGAAATGTTGCGCAATTTCCTGCAAACGCGCGCGGGCCGAGTCATTCTTCTCCTCGAACCCGGCCGACCTGCGGGGTTGGAGAATCTGTTCTTCGATTGGGGCGTGATTGTCTACGACAAGGTGGTCGTCGATTTGGATCCGAATAGCTTAACCGAAAACAACGATCTACGCTTGTGGACGTTTGTTCCAGACCCGGGCAGCCACATCACAGACAGTGTCATCAGCAGCAAAACGCCGGTAGTTGTCAGCCCTGCTGCATTGGTCGTAAGCGACGATCTCGGCCGGTCCGCCAACGATGGCCTGACGGTGAAAAAGCTGGTTCTCACCAGTGACAAAGCGTGGGGGGAATCCGATTATCGTTCAGGTACTCGTTTCGCGTACACCCCCGGTCAGGACTTAAAAGGGCATTTGGGGGTATTGGTGATCTCTGAGCGTACCCAACCTGCCAACAACCTGCCGCTCAGCGTTCGAGGCGGACGTCTCGCGGTATTTGGAACTCCCGACATCGTGACCAACAACCGTATTTTCACCATCGGAAACTTGAATCTCTTCCTCGCCACGGTCGATTGGGCGGCTGACCGAGATACCAAACTGAATATTCCTGTACGTTCGATTGAGCGCTTTCAACTTTCGCTGAGCCAGGAAGAACTGATGCATCTGCGGCTCGGTCTTTTGCTCGTTGTACCGGGCATCGTCGCCATTCTTGGATTTGTGGTGTATTGGACTCGCCGCACCTGACGTTCAACCCACGGCCCCAGCCCAAAGCCAATCGCTCACCATGCGCTCGAAAGTCACCATCGTCCTGCTTTTCCTGAACGTCGTTCTTTTCTATTATATTTTCCACTACGAAAAGGCCCGGCTCGACGAGCGGGCCGTTATGGAGGCGCGGAAACGGGTCTATGGCCCCGAGGTTGCCACCATCGACTCAATCACGCGCTCGTCACGGAATGGACCAACCATAAAATTGGAGCGCAAAAACGATTCATGGTGGTTAACCCAACCGTACGAATGGCAAGCCGATCCTTATGCGGTAAATCGCATGCTGAGCGAGCTGCAGTTCCTTGAGCATGAAACCAGTTTCTCCGTCGCAGATTTGCTGAAAAGCGGACGAACGCTCGCGGAATACGGCCTGGAAAACCCGTCCATCACTCTAACGTTTACTTCCGGCGGAAAAAGCTATGTCAGCAGGATCGGTGACAACACGGAAATCGCGAACCGGCTCTACTTGCTCTCTCCCGATGGCGATCGTATCCACGTCGTCAACCGCAGCTTGGCAGACAGCGTCGGAGTTCCGTTGGACATACTACGCTCGAAGTCCGTGTTCACCATTCCGGTTTTCGAAGTCCGTTCCATGAACGTTCAGACCTCCGCGCTAAAGGTACGGCTTCAGCGCGATGCCAATGCACGCTGGTCGCTGGAAGCACCGATCTCCGCCCGGGCGAACAAGAGCAAAGTCGAAGTGACGATTAATGCTCTGACCGATGGTTTGAAAGCAGATGATTTTCCAAATCTGACTGCATCCGATCTCGAACGTACCGGTCTCAATTCCCCAAGTTTGAGCATCACACTGGAGGGCAATCTTCGCAGGGAAACTCTTCTGCTGGGAAATCCAGTCCCGTTGAAATCAAACTCAGGACCAAATTCATCCGGCGCTGGCGACACCTCTGGCACCGCCAAGGAATATTACGCAAAGATGGAAAGTAAGTCGGTGGTGTTCACCGTTCCGATATCCCGCGATCTGCTTGAGGATCTGCGTAACGCCCAAGACACACTGCGCGATCCCCACATCCTGGATTTTGATATCCCTACGGTTACTGCGATCTCTCTCAGTGCTCCGAACGAAACCGGGCTCACTCTTCAACAACTCGTTCCCGGAACCCCCCAATGGCAGGCGGTGGTGCGCCTCAGCGGACAAGCGCCCCTGACGAATCCCGCTGATACGGCAATCATCGACGAACTCCTCCAAAAACTCCGGCTCCTTTCCAAAACCGAATATCTCAGCGACGCACCGACCGCGAGCCAGCTCGAGAATTGGGGATTCAATCGCCCCGAACGCGAAATCACTCTCAACCTGAGCAGCGGCGGCGGCCCCAAACGCGCCGACCCGTCGACCGTCACGCTTCAAATCGGGGTTGGGCAAGAGAAGGGAGTCGCGTTTGCGCGAACCACGGATGCCAGGTTTGTTTACCAGATTCTGCCGGATATTCTTGGAGCGACCCCGGTCGTCACACGTCACTATCGGCAACGCTTACTCCGCACCTTACCCGAGGGAGCGAGAATTCAAGGCCTGTCGCTCGTCGAAAAGGATTCCGGGAAACCCATCTACGTCAAACAACTCACTGAAGCGCAAAATACTTGGGTTCTCGCAGTCGCCAACGAATCCGAAGACCGCCGGAAAGCAATCGGTGCGCTCTTGACGAATCTACACACCCTGAGAGCCAAAGAGTTTACCGCAGACATGTTTAATCCGGATCATGCAGATACGCCCGATGGCCCACGCCCATGGAAATATCGCCTCGATTTGAATTTCGCATTTCCCAGTGGTGACACTTCTGCACAAAACCCAACTTCAACCCTGTTCTTAACCGAGAGACTCGGGGGAAACACCCAAATTGCCGGCACGGCCGAATTCGGCGGCGCAGTGTTTGAGGTCACGCAAGAATTGCTCGATGCAGTTTTCACCCTCACCTACCGCGAAAAGAATGATCCCGGAATGCCAGCATCTGCCGTGAAGCCTGCAGATTCAGTCGTCCCGATCCAACCGGAGCACTCGCTTCCCGCTCCTTCGACTAAACCATAATCGCCAGTCCCACGTGCCACCCTCAAAACAGTCGTGGTTTAAACCGGGACTGCGATTCTGCGGTTCATGTTTTGTCACGCTCCTGTGCTGGGCTACGTGGCTGGCGTTGGGCGCCAGCTTGGTCACGCTGATCTTTATTCTGTGCGCAGGAGAATTACCCGTTCCGGATTTTGTGCTCCGTCGAGTCGAAACGAATCTCGCCGAGGCAAACCTCACGATCAAGTTCGGCCGCACCCGGCTTGATCCTAGTGGAAAAATATTATTGGAGGACGTGCAACTGCGATCCAAGGATTTTAATGAACCCCTCTTGGTGAGTCGTTTGGTTTATTTCCGCCGCAGCATCTGGTCAATTTTGTCGGGGCGTCCCATCCCAGATGAAATCATTTTGGAAGGAGCGACGTTGCAACTTCCCGCCGTACTTTCACCGAGCGGAACCGTGGAACCAGTAATTCGCAATCTCGCAGGCTCGATCAGGCATGATGAGACCACATGGCATATCGATCAACTCACCGGCCTGCTCAATACATTAAAAGTGACCGTCACCGGCGATGTTAGCATTCCAAGGCGGAACGAGGAAAAAAAGAAATTACTGCCGGCTGAATTCATCTCCAATTACCTGCGCCTCGGTCGAGATCTCATCCTGAAGTCGAAACAACTCGACGCGTTCGGGCAGCCTCAACTTTCCGTTTACCTGGAAAGCCAGTCCCCGCTCGGCAGCTTGGCAAAATGCATCTTCACCGCCGATTCCGCCCGCCATCCGTTCGACCAGCCGGTTGATTCTGGCGCATTAACCGTCATCGCCGCTGTGCGCTTTGGTCGGGATGCCGATACCATTGTCCAAATTGAAGCAATCACCCCGACGATCCAACTTGGCACTCAAGCCAGCTTGGAAAATGCGCATGCAACAATCGCGGCTCGAGTCGGGCCCGATGGATTTTCCCCTCACCCGATCAGTGCACGATTCACCTGTAGTTCGATAACTGCAGACGGTGAATCCGCCACGTCTCCTATTCTCAGCGCAGACTTGAGACACTGGCCGACGGTGAATCTTACCACTTCACTGTTAATCGGCGGCCGACTCATCAATCTCGCCATCGACACAGACTTAAAAAAGAAAATCGCTTCTATTGATCTCGAAGGCTCGGGCGAGCCTGAAGTAATCAATCGCGTCCTGGAAAAACACACCCCACGCGCCGCTCCTTTCTTTGTTTTTTCTGATCCGGTGAACGTTACGGCCAGAGTTGAATTAGAAGACAGCTGGCAGCTCAAACGAGTGGCGAGCCGCGTGGCGGCCGGCCGAATCGACTCCCGCGGTGTTAAGCTCACTTCGGCGCGAGGACGAATCGATATCGAAGGCATGGACTTCCTGGCGTACGATGCGCAAGTCGAGCTGGGTGAAAATGTGGCGAGAGGTTCGTACTGGATGAATTTCCACACAATCGACTATAGAATGCTGTTAAACGGAAAGCTCCGTCCCCAGGAAATAGCCGGCTGGTTCACTGGGGACTGGTGGAACGAATTCTGGAACGACCATTTTTCATTTTCGTCCGCCCTTCCAACCGCGGATGTAGACGTCCAAGGTTGCTGGCGGGATGTGGCGAAGCTAGAGTATTTTGGGAGCGCCCAAGCCGAAACAGTCGGACTCTGGGGCGGCAAGTTCGACCACGCTCAAGCGGTGGTTTTTCTCCGACCTCATTTCACGGATGTAATTGATTTCCAAGGCAGCCGTGCGGGCAAAAAACAACACTTAGCCGGCTCATTGAAACGATTCGCTGATGAAGCAACGCGTGAGACGAAGCGCTTGGAGTTCGATCTCCACGGCAATGTCGATCCGGAAACCTATCACGGGATGCTGGAAGGCAAAGCGGACGAAGCTTTGGCTCCCTTCATCTTTTCCGCTCCGCCCCAAGTACACGCAAAGGGCAGCATTACCGGAAGTGGAAACGCTTCGGAAATGGCCTATGCTTTTTCCGGCCAATCCGAAGGGGCATTGCGATACTATGGATTTCCACTCACCGCCGTCAGTGTGACGGGGACGGTACGAAACGCCGATGTTCATCTCGCTGACATTCACTTCGCTGCTGCGGGCGGGAAGGGAGAAGGAAAGGCAACTCTGTCGGGGCCGTCGGGATCCCAAACGCTCGGCTTTGACGTCTACTTAAATGGAGCCGATTTGCCCGAGGCAATCCGTGCGGTTCAGGAATACGACCGTAGCCAGAGCGGAACCAATACTCAGGTCTCAAATGATGATAATCTGATCAAACGTGCCACCGGCGGTCGTCTGGATGTTGCCGTATCGGCACAAGGCAAACCCGGAGACCTTCCAAGCTTCACCGGAACCGGCAACGCCGCGGTCACGCGCGCAAACCTGGGAGAAATCCAACTTTTCGGGCTTTTATCACAGGCGCTCAGCGGGCTATCGCTCAATTTCAGCTCACTCAAATTAGACTCTGCACATACCAGTTTTAATCTGCAAAACGGCCGTCTGCATTTTCCCGATCTGAAAATCACTGGCTCGAGCGCGGCAATCGAAGCGCGCGGTGATTTCGTATTTGCCACCAGCGGGCTGGATTTCACAGCAAAATTCAAACCGTTTGAAGAAAATCGAAATCTGTTCACCGCCGCTATCGGCATCGTGATCAATCCGATCACGAGCATCCTCGAACTTAAACTAACCGGCCCTCTCAACAATCCGCATTGGTCCTTGGATCTGGGATCCTCGACACCGCGTCACGATAATTCACCGCTAAAAGCATCCGCGCCGCCCGAAGAAGCAACTCAAGTTCCTGTAGAAAAAACTCATTAACTAAATGAATTCGCGACCACGCTCGATTTCCACTCTGTATTTGGGATCGTCCACAAGATTGTCCATTTCCCAAGGGTCGCGCTTCAAATCAAAATAAAGCCAAGGACTCCCGTCAGCATTTAGAATAAGCTTGTGACTGGGAGAACGGAAACCGCGCCACGGACGATCGCATTGAAGTGGGATCGCCGGAGCAGTTGGTAAACTGATCGGAGCGAAATCACGTTTGCATCGCCATTCCTTCAATTCCGACCAAGCCGCTGTCATGTGCGGCAAGTCGTGCAAGCTAACCGGACTGGTGTCTCGTCGTTGCAGCAATTGCAGGCGGGGATTCCTAACCAATAAAGGAACACGTATGCTCTCTTCGTAGGGCCACCCCTTCCGGAAGACTCCATGAGAGCCATGCATATCTCCATGCACCGAAGTGAAAACCAAAACTGTATTCGCAAGATCCAACTCCGAGATCAATGAACCGACACTGCGATCAGTCGCCTCTATATGCGAGTAATAGCCCGCCAGTTCAGAACGAGCTCGGGCCTCGATTTCGCCGCCACGAGGAACATTGGATCGCAGTACAACCGATTCCGGACTTTGCTCTTTAACTTGAGCTGCCGCGGCGTGGTACGGTGGGTGAGGAGCTTCCATACTTATAACGCAGAAACGAGGACGGCAATGCACCGTTTTCATCCATTCCGCTGCTCTCTGCCCAATAATATCGGATTGATACCCTTTAAAACGCTGCGGCTCCGATAACCTTGTTCCGTGCAGCCACGGATCGTTCAAAAGAAATCCGCTTTCAAAACCCTCCCACAAATCAAAACCGCCCCGATTTGAAATTGGGACAATTGACTTGGCATGTGACTCTCCGACGAAGGGCGCATTTCTGTCGCGCGCTGATAAATGCCACTTCCCAAAAAAAGCCGAAAGGTATCCACGATCACGGAGAACATGGGCAATCGTACGAGCATCAGGAGGGAGTGCGTCCCAATAATCGGTCACACCACTTTCAGGAGATAATCTGCCCGTATAAAGTGCCGCGCGAGCT
>JBEPTW010000008.1:45000-46567 GCA_041691855.1 Verrucomicrobiota bacterium
TCAGCGCCCGAGGCTATACCCAAATATATTTCGGAAAGAACCAGCTATCAGGGGGTTTGATTAGTCTTTCGCTCCTAACCACAGCTCATCCGACAATTTCTCAAGATTGACCGGTTCGGACCTCCACTTCATGTTACTGAAGTTTCATCCTGGCCATGGTTAGATCACCTCCCCTTCGGGTCTATTGCCGACAACTAAGCGCCCTATTCGGACTCGCTTTCGCTGCGCCTGCGCCGCTTAGCGGCTTAGGCTTGCTACCGACAATAACTCGCAGACTCATTATACAAAAGGCAGGCCGTCACTCCACAAGGGAGCTCCGACTGACTTGTTAGCAGATGATTTCAGTTACTATTTCACTCCCCTAACAGGGGTGCTTTTCACCTTTCCCTCGCGGTACTAGTTCACTGTCGGTCGTCATCGAGTATTTAGCCTTATGCCGTGGTCGGCATGGATTCACACCCGGTTTCACGTGTCGGGTGCTACTCAGGATACTACTAGGTCTACTTCGGTTTTCGAATACGGGGCTATCACCCTCTTTGGCCCGACTTTCCAGACGGTTTTCCTAACCTAAGTTTTCCATATTATAGTCCTACAACCCCGCCAGGATAAATCCCGACGGTTTGGGCTTGTCCGCTTTCGCTCGCCACTACTTACGGAATCGATTCTCTTTCTTTTCCTGCGGATACTGAGATGTTTCACTTCTCCGCGTGTTGCTCTATCGAGACTATGTATTCATCTCGAAGTGACACCGAATTACCGGTGCCGGGTTTCCCCATTCGGGCATCTCCGGATCAAAGCGTGTATGCCGCTCCCCGAAGCTTTTCGCAGCTTGCTGCGCCCTTCATCGCCTGATGACGCCAAGGCATCCATCATCTGCTGTAACTGGTTTATGCAAACGCACAGTATTCTAGGCGTTTATTTCACTCACTTACATTTTCTCTTTCTGTTTCTGTTTATATGAACTTTCAAAGAACGAAATTAAATTACAGTAATTGCTTCCAACTGCCGCCATCTGACCCAACCCCTCGTTTGAAGCCCAAAAGGCTCAAAATGGTGGGCCCAGATGGATTTGAACCATCGACCCCGCGCTTATCAAGCGCGTGCTCTAACCAACTGAGCTATGAGCCCAAGGTTCGAGAAAGTGGCAGTTATGCCAACTTGGCGTCGTTAGTTCAATTTGGTGGAGTCGGACGGGTTCGAACCGACGACGTCCTGCTTGCAAAGCAGGTGCTCTACCAACTGAGCTACGACCCCAAAATTGGTCGGACTATACTGTAAAGAACTTAGAGTTCTAGATATTTACTTTGTGCGATCAACTGAGACCCGAGAGCTTACGCTCTCTTCGACCATCGGCCAAAATCACTTAAAGTGACTAGACCGTCTCCTTAAAAAGGAGGTGATCCAGCCGCAGGTTCCCCTACGGCTACCTTGTTACGACTTCGTCCCAATCACCAGCCTCACCTTAGGGCGCCGCCTCCATTGCTGGTTGGCAAACGCACTTCGGGCAAAACCGGCTTTCATGACGTGACGGGCGGTGTGTACAAGGCCCGGGAACGTATTCACGGCG
>JBEPTW010000009.1:0-43069 GCA_041691855.1 Verrucomicrobiota bacterium
GCCAAACCCTTCAAGTGGCGCAAGCGCGAGGTCAAAGGCGCCCAACTAAAAAATAATATCGTTAATCTTCGCAATTAAGTACTAGGCGTCGCATCGCCGCTTCCGAGGTTGGAGGTGAAACCGATAAACATCGGATGAAACGAAAGCACCTCACTCGTCGCCACGGTAACCCGCCCGCGCCAGAGGATCTGGAGAAACAGGTCGAATACCCGGGCGGGCTTTTTCCAGTTCATCAAAGAGCACCCCACTCTCCGGCATTTTGCTAGCGCCTTTCCGATTAAATTTGTAGACGAATGGATTGTAGTGCGACTTCGGCTTTGGTCCGACTTTTGCACAAGCGATGCGAGGAAAGGCGGTCGCAACAGCAACGACGGTGGAGGCACCTGAAAATTGGCGACGGGAGACATTATTCCTAGCGATCAGAAACTAGGAAAAGCAAATCGCTACTGCATAGAATCGGATTCCAAAATAGAAAGCCTCAAGGCTATGGACGATAACTTATCAGAATCGAACGAGTGGTCGTTTATCCCTCAAGGGTCCAAGAAGTTTCATGGTTTGCGGGTTGGCTGGCGCTTTTGCGCAGACATTTTCCTCCTTATTTGGCGGCTACCACTTCAAAGGACCCATTCAGGCGGAGGTCAGTGCTGCTTGCCCCAAGACAGACGGTAAATCGCCCAGGCTCGACAACCCGGCGACCTGCACGGTCAATTAGTGCTAAATCGCGTGCCGGCAATTTGAAGGCAACCGTCTTGGTTTCACCCGGCTGCAGCGACACACGTTCGAAACCAGCCAGGTTAAGAGTATAGGTGGTCACGCTGCTGATTTCGTCGCGGAAATACAGCTGCACGACTTCATCCCCGGCACGCGAACCCGTATTTGTAATTTTGCAGGTTATCCCAACCTCACCGTCAGCCGCAATGGACGCTGGCGATACCTTAATATCGGAGTACGAGAACTTGGTGTAGCTGAGACCGAAGCCGAAGGGGTAAAGCACACCTTCAATCGAGGATCGGCCGAAACCATTGGGGTCCTCGCGCCTGCTCTGCCCTGCCTGACTTGCGGGCTTGTAGGGAAAATTGAACGGCACCTGGCCCACTGAACGCGGAAAGGTCACGGTAAGTTTACCGCTTGGGTTAACGTCGCCAAAGAGCACCTCGGCGATAGCAGTTCCCCCAAATTCGCCCGGAAACCAAGCAGACAGTATTGCAGCAGCATCCCGCTGCACATGATTGACGGTGGCTGGTCGGCCGCACATAAGTACGGCGATCACAGGTTTGCCCGTGTGCACTAGTGCTTCAAACAACGCGGTCTGATACCCTGGGAGGTCCAAACTGGTTCGGCTCTTCCCTTCGCCAATCGTATCATCCGAATCGCCGAGGCAAACAATCACTGCATCAGCCGACCGGGCGAGGCCAACCGCCTCGGCAATCTGCGAAGCTTCGTCTCCTGCTGGCACTTCAGGAAATATCTCGGATTCCGGCCAGCGCTTATCGACCACTTTGCACCCCTCGGAAAAAACGAGTTTAACACCGGTACGAGCGAGTCGGGTTTGGATCCCTTCCCACGCAGAAATCACCGTTCCGCGGTTCGAACCGTAACGGTCCTGCGAGGTTTCTGTTATCTTGGCCGTTGGGCCGCAAACGAGGACGCGCTTTAAATCAGTCGACAGCGGGAGCACGTTTTCTTTGTTCTTAAGAAGCACAATGCATTTGCGCGCCGCTTCGAGAGCCACGGCTTGATGCGCCTTGGAATGAACAATCTCGTTCGCCATGGCCGGCTTTTCCACATACGGATGGTCAAAGATTCCTGCCTCGAATTTGACGCGCAAGACATCTCTCACCCGAGCATTGACGACTTCGATCGATAGGCGCCCGGCTGCGATTTCTCCCCGCAGCGCTTTTAAAAATGTTTCAGGCGGATTAAACGCCGTGCGCACGTTACCACCCTCCCGGATAAACATCGCAGCAGCCTCACCATAGGTTGCTACGATGTGATGCTTGGATTGCAGGAATACAACAGCGTCGCTGTCAGATACGACATAACCCTTGAAGCCCCACTGCGTGCGGGCTCGATCGATGAGGAACTCGTGACTGCCGGAAATAGGAACACCATCATAGTCATTATACGAACTCATGAAACCGCGCAGCCCGGTCTCCTTGATCAGACGCTCCCAGGGACGAAGGTGCAGTGCTTCCATTTCGCGCGGTGCGACATGGGGATCCGTTCGAGCGGCACCATCGCGGCCTCCTTTGGGTTCGGAATATACAGCAAAATGCTTTGCGGTCGCGGACGCTCCAGTCGCTTGGATCGCACGCGCCATTCGGATACCCATTTCAGCGACAAGATAAGGGTCCTCGCCGTACGTTTCCACCGTGCGACCCCACCGCGGGTCACGGGCAAGGTCCATGATTGGAGCGTAAATATTCGTATAGCCGACGGCGCGGCCCTCAGTGCCCACTACATCGCCAATGCGGCTCAGAAGGTCACGATCCCATGTTGCCCCCAGAGCCAAGTTGCACGGGAAATTCGTTGATCGCACGTAGTTCACACCCCGAATGCCTTCGTCCGTGAAATCAACCGGGATGCCGAGCCGGGTTTCTTCAATAAACCAACGCTGGATCGTGTTCAGCGCAGTGGCAGTCGCTGAAGGTGTGGCGTTGTACTCAGTAAGGCCGGCGGGACCGATACCGTTGTGCATTTCATCAATATTCGCGAGTCCGTCTTTCCATACTTCATTTTTCCAGGCAGCCGTCGGCAGCGGATCCTTCAGGACGCGGCCGTACCCATAGAGCGTCACCAGTTGGCATGTCTTCTCATCATTGTTCATCTGCGACAGAAGGTCGTCGATGCGGTTTTCCACCGGCTGACTTCGATCTTCGTAAATATCGAGGCGCCCGTTCTTATTGAAATCGATCCATTGGGTCTCCGCGGCGTTGGCGAAGTTCAACCAGAAAACGGCAGGTAGAACTACGGCAATTATCGCAGTCGTGGAAAGTGCTTTAAGGCTGAATCGAGGGAAAGAGTGCATGAGGGTGTCGCTGCGGTGTTAGTGGCTTGTGGGTCCGGAATCGCGAGACATAGCCGGCGCCCACTGATTCTTCAGAATTTGGCAATCACGTCTGTATCGGCCTAGTTGGCTTTCGGAAAAACACTGACGCGGAGGCGAGTGCTACCATAAGGAACCAGATTCACATAGGTGACCGATGAATCGCAGCTGTAAGTTCCCTCCGTGGGCAGCGCGGGAGTAAAACGATCTTCAGCTAACTTCCACGTGGGAATTAGCCGTACCGGAACGCGGATCGAGGTGCCGACGTTGCCTGGATCGAACGGATAGAGTGAATTGCTCGTTGCGTTGATCTGTAAATCGGAGCTTGAGGTTGCCGCGAGCGCGTAGTTCCACGGCCCGGCGGGCCGTATGTCGAGCGCGGGAAAATTAACAGGGTCGGACGATTTCTTCCCATGCAAGTTCGGATAAATTTTTTCATCAACGGTCACCTTTTCCGGCACCGGAAGGGCGTATAGGATGGGACCGCGTTCCACGAAGACCCCCCAATGATCTTGCTGCACAAGCTTCGCCTTCATTGGGAGCCGCACTACGATTTCGTCACCATCGCTGAAAGTGCGGTCTATCGTTGCAAAGGTGCCAGGCTTTAGCGGCTGAGCAACGGGCACCCCATTTAGTTCCACCGACGCATCCTCACACCATCCAGGAATACGAAATGTAAACGGGATCGCGGTCGGACGCTTCATCCCCCACTTGAAATTAATCGTATCGGAAAATGGATACCGCGTCTCCTCGGTGACTGTGACGGAGTCTTGGTCACCTGCTGGCGTGAAAGAGATGCTGGATGGCCCATACAATGCGGCCACCAAACCACGTCTACTGTCGCGAAGCCACATCCGGGCGGCGTAATTAGGCATGAATCGGTGCACATTTCCGGCACAGCATTCCACCTCATTGCAGGGCCAATACGCCATCCAAGTACTTCCGTAAGCTTCCGGCACACTGCCTTTGTTGTGATTCGACGTTCCTGTTGCGATAACCTGATTCACACTCGAAAAATACTGGAAGTTCCTGAAATCTTTCGAAACCGCTCCCGGTCCTGCATTGAAGATCGCCTTTTCGATATGGTCGGCCCAAGTGGCGTCACCGGTGGCCATCAGCAGATATCCTAACGACCAAGTGTAATCAGAAATATCGCAGGTTTCGTGGCTGAGAAGGGGATTTCTCCCCACAAGGTACTCGTTAGAACTTGGAACCCCATCCGGCAGCATGTGATCTCGGTCCAGCTTTCGGAATGCATTGAGCGCCGCATCGAGAAACCTCTTCTCGCCGGTGTAAATATACAGAATCGCCGGGAGTTTCGCTTTCTCCATATAGGAAACACCGTGCACGGTGACGAAGCTCGTGGAAAAAATCATCGCGAACGATGGGTTCTTCAGACTCTCCAAGTAAATCTGCTTTGCCTTTTCCAGCAGACGTCGATCACCGGTCATTCCGTACGTCCACAGCATGCCCTCAATATTGACTAAGTTTCGATGATGGCCGTTGACCAAATCGGATACGGTATAACTGTTATAATGCGTATCCAATGCCGCCAGAAGTGCGGGATCTTGAGTGGCGGAAAACTCAGCCTGAATGGCCCGGAAAAATACCGCCATCGGCCACTGGCTTTCAAAGAAGATATGGCCTAGCCGCCCATTGGCCATCTTGTGTTGCATGACGTACTCCACGCTCGAGCTGCCGAGATGGATGAGGTCCTTTTGATCGAGGAGGTACCCCAAGCGAATAGCCCCGTCGGTCAGGTAAGCGGTCTGTTCATAGCGCCACCAATCCTGGCCTTGCTTCCCTTTTCTTGGTATTTCGCCCGCCCAGAGACAAGTGTCGTACGGATATGAAAGGACCTCATGATGCCCCGTCAGGCCCGTTACTTGGCGATGCAAAAATTCCCGCAACCAGCCCTGCGGTGTAATCTGATTGATCGGCAACTCCTGGAAATGATCGAAGCGATCCACCCCTTCCTTGAGGTGTACTGCCTCCGTTGGCACCTCTGCGGTTGCATGCAGTGCGAAAGCGAAAAGGAAAATTATTAGTGAGCGAGGCATGTTAAATTCGTACTCGGGGCCCGTGGCTTAGCCCAGCCGGTGAGTTTCTTTAGGTTATCTCGGACCACGGACCAGGCGGAGCTTCAAAAAAATTCGGCCCGCGGTATCTGGTGTAAATGATAAGCGGCGATCAAAAAAACGTGTCCCTCGGATGGGAGCCTCGGGACGCGGCAGTTTGTTACCCTCAAAACTTCAGGGTCGTGGTCAGCATATAGCTGATCGGCGTACGCAACGTGAAATTGGTGCGGACGGGTTCGCGCGCCGGTGAAGTATAATCACCATTGGCGGGACGCGTCGAAGTTCCATTTACCCATAGGGGAGCGCGATCATTCAATGCGTTATCTACGCGCAGCTGGAAAACGAGCTCCCGATGCTCTTTAAGCAGATAACTATAGGCAATATTCACCTGAACGTTAGACCACGCAGGTGCCCGAACTGGATTGGTTGAATCCACCGTGGGATCATCGATTGCCTTGGTCGAATCGGAAGGATCAACGATTGTCTGACTGCCGTAATTACCAATGATCATGCGACCACGCCATTGCCAGCCGGCTCCCAGACGCAGGCCCTTCAGCTTTCCGGTACGGAATGTGTAGTCGGTATAAATGTTCATCGTAGGCTGATCCTGAGTTAATTTAGGAGCCGCGCCGGTGACCAAACTTTGTCTAGTGTTGCGCAGACCATTCCACGCATTCACGACTGCGTTTACATCCGCAGATCGGTCATTTACGAGAATACCTGTATTTACTGTCGCTGTACCGATCGGGTCTGACGCACTCGTCGTAATGATCGCACCAGCGTCGGAAACTATCTTACGAAGCACCGTGTCGTTAGTCTTGAAGTACGCTATCGTGTCGGGCAGCCCATTCTTTGTAAAAATCTCCGGGAAGGCACAGTTGAACATGAGGCGCCACGACCTAGTCAGGTTGGCAACGATTTCCACTTCCTTGCCCTTAGCTGTACGCTCCTGAAGATCCCGCACGATCCCAGGAACATTGGGGACTTGTTCAAGGTTCCGACCGATAGCGGAGCCATTGTTAAGAGCCGGCAGTGGTGCTGCGGAAAGAATTGTGTTGATGTTACCCTGAACGCCGGGATCGACGGCATTATTTTTTTCGGAATTTTCGTACTGGAGAACATTAACTGACACCCGCCCCCTGAGAAAAGACATCCTTATGCCGTAATCAATTCCCTTTGCGATGGTGGGGGGAAGAAACGAGGAATCAAGCCGCTGGATGATCGCCGGAGGATTAAATGTCTCCGCGTAATTGATGTATGGATTAAACCAAGACGCCAAGTGCACGATGCCGCCAACACTTGGAGTGTAAACAGTCAGATTCTTCGCCGGGCCATTATAATCATCCCGGAAGCGATCACTATTATATTGCGCAAGACGCGTACCATTTGCGTCGCGGGGCCGTGTATCGGCGGGCTGAGCGGCACTGATCGCTTTGCCCGTAGCATCCTTCTTCACATACGTTAGCGTCGCATAGTCTGCGGGAGGCTGCCCCTTGAAATAGGGCGTGCGGCCATCCCAATCAAGGGGGTAATCCCCCGCCGCGATTTGCTGACGGGTATAGTTGTAGAAATTGTCCGCGCGAATCGCTCCCAAAATGACGATTTTCTCGTGCCAATATTTCGCGGTCATGGCCGCGATCCCGTAGCTGTATATTGACCGTATGAGCTGTGCAGAATCGGAACGATCGTCCTCAAGCGCCCAAATGGGCGTGATGGTTTTATCGACTCCAGTGAGTGGATTAATAAATCGCACGCTCGACGGAACAGTGTAGGGCCGTTCGGGCTCATTCCAATAATTGCGGATCAAGATAAGATCGGTGCTGGGCAAATTTTGGCCGCTCGCGCCCCATCGGCGGTGATCTGGATTCTGGGCGAGACTGAGGTTCCAAACACCGATCTTATTCACGTCGGACACCGTGTATCCGCCCATCATGTTTACTGTATAGTTGCCCCATTTGCCGAAATCCTTGGTGGTTCCAACCGCAAGGCGAAAGGCGTCGGAGTTTCGTTCATCTTCATATCTACGAAGGCCGGCATCGAAATACGGTTGAAGGAAGTGCGGGTTGGTCGCCCCATTTGGTAACAATTTATTGATGTCGACATAGACCACGTTTCCACCTCTCACGTCGGGTGTATTGGCGAATTGCTTTGTGCGATTGTGATCGATGGCCATCTCGATGAACACGTCTCCAATGCGATGATCCAGCGTGAGCTGAAGGTCCCGAAAGTGTTGCGTGAGAGTCGGGACATCCATTGCGTTCGTAAAGCTATCTGAGGGGAGTCGAAAGGCGGAGCCGGCGATCGCCTTATCATACATGCCAGCGGGCAAATTGACGGGGTAAAGCAGCCTGGAATTGGCCGCGCCGAAAGAGGGCGCAGAGCCTCGTATTATCCCTGAGATAGGTACGTTTTGATTGGCCTCGGCACTTAAGGTAAACGGATCACCTTGATAGTTCATGATCGCGTTCTGACCGGAGGAACCATCGTAAAGCCAATAACCGGCCCCGCGAAGATTGATTCCGGCTGCATCGGCGTTCGCAGGCTTCGTCGCCAACGCCCCATTGAATACCGTTGTACCGTCCCAGCCAGCCAGAGAGTCTTGAAGGTTGGAATAAGTATTGTTGCGCTGTTGCGATCCAACCTCTGTTTCCAATCGAATCGAAGTCTTTTGGGTCAATTTATAGGTGCCGGTCAGAAACAGACCTTTGCTCTTGTCGAACTGGTGATCCTTCCAGCCATCGGCATCCGTCCACATCGCAGCCGCCCGCACGGCGAGTTTATCGGACAGTACCTGATTATAGTCTAAAGTGGTGCGCACTTTGCCCCAAGAACCATAACCTACGCTGACTTCGCCCCCGTTGCGGTCGAAGCGAGCCATTTTGGTCGTTGAGCTACTTACTCCCCCCAATGACCCGTTGCCAAAAAGCACCGCATTGGGGCCCCGACCAAAATCATAGCGCTCGATCGCGTAACTATCCATCGGTGAATAGTAGAGAAAGAAGTTGCGCTGGGGGCGTCCATTTGCGGCTCCTCGAACAGTATAATTGTATGAATCGTTGCCCACATCATTGGCCGTGCCGCCGACAGCTAAGGCAAGCGTGGTGTTAGGAGTCCACTGCGCGGCTTCGGCGAAGTCCGTAATTCCGAGGGCTTCGATGAAATCGCGAGTAACGACCGAGTAGGCGACGGGAGTGTCGCGTAGTTCGGTGGAAAGTCGGCCACCCGCGAGTGAGCTCGAGGCCGCAAAGCCTACGTCTCTGTCAGTGTGAACTTCAAACGGACTGAGCGTCAGAACTTCTTCCGTATTTGCCGTGGTCGGTGCGGCCGCAAATGCAGCTGTCGATGCGGCTGTCGATGCGGCGATGGCGAACCATGCGCGAATCTTTGCAGGTATTGACTGTCGGGACATTTTCTTCGTCTGGGGTTGAGGGTTGCTGATCCTAAACTCCTCCTCTCGCTGTACTGGCATCGTTTGTCTGCCCACCACGAAACCTCCAACCGTCGCTTCCTGCATGATTTCAAGCGAGGTGCCAGCGAGCATTTGCTTGAGCGCATCGATGGGCGAATACTCGCCATTCACTGCGTTCGTCTGCTCACCCTGCACCTTGTCCATCATGAAGAGAACCGGCGATCCGGAGATCGTGGCAAACTGTCTTAACGTTGTGGCGGCTTCACCGCGCTCGAGGTGGTAGCTTATCTTTGGCGTCGGTTGTTCAGCCGCGCCCACTGTCGACCCAACGCAACAGAATGAAACTGTAGCGCCGATCAGCGGTGGGGTGGAGACGATACGTAGAGACATGCCGAGGAGTAGGACCACCCCTTTAACGCTGGCATGAACGAAATGGACTAGCCGCATTGAAAAAAATCCGGCCGCTCCCATGGTAGAGAACGGATCACCGAGCGCGGCGCAGAATGATTTCTCCACCGGAACCCTGCTCGGATACTATGTCACCATACTGTTCCAGCAGGTGCAGAAAAGCATTTACCTGATTCAAATTGATAACTCCACCGACCTTCCGATTTCCAAGTTCCGGATCGCCTATTACGAGCTGACGCACATTGCATCGGTTGATCCGGGCGACCATCTCGCTGAGAGGAACATCTGCAAAACTTGTCATGCGGTTTTGCCATGAGAGCAACGAGTGGAGAATAGCTGGGGCGACCTTCTCCACCCGTGGCGCAGAACCACTGGTGGGCATTATTTGCGTTCTCTCGCCGGCCACGAGAAGAGGAACTACCGTGACCTGTCTATTCGACGAAAACATTGATGCGACCACGCGATCAACTTCAACTTTGCCCTCCGCAACCAGGACATCGACGTTCTCTTCTGTAAGACAAATATTGAAAGCGGTTCCCACCGCACGGACTGAAACCCCATTGGCCCTGACAATGAAAGGTCGCGCTGAATTATGCGCCACTTGAAAATGGGCTTCCCCAGTTTCAAGAGTTATCCTCCGTTCACTTTCTGAAAAACGAATCTCGATTTTGCTATTGGCATTCAAATCAACAACGGACCCGTCTGGCAGAGAAACGCGACGCGGATCATTTTCCGACGCGACGTAGCTTTCGGGCGCTGGTGCCTTCGAGTACTCAATCCGCCACCTTGCAATGCCCAGGACCAAAACAGCTGCCATGCTGGCGGCCCACACCCAAGTTTTAAAATATTCGCGGCGGGCAAGCGCGGTCTGCGGTGTGTCTGCCGTAGTGCGCCCGATTCGCGCTTCTACCGGCTGGCGAATCGCGGGCATTTTGTTCAGTATCGAAAGAGTATGTTCCACCTCCGCCAAGACCACTCTATGCCGCGGATCTCGGCGTTGCCATTCGGCGAATGCTTCAGCGCGACCCGCCTGGAAACCCTCCTCGCGCTCAAGCAGCCACAAGGTCGCTTCCTCTTCCAATGTCGTGTCGGGATTATCAGAATCATTTGATTTCATCGGACTATATCCTCCGCATTTGAATCCAATCCGGCGGCGACATGTTTGAGTATTCCCTGGTTTCGGAAGAAAATCGTACAATCCTTCACTCCCTTCACCATGTGAACCCTCACCGTGTTTGCAGAGATCCCAAGCTGGTCAGCTATTGCTTTATAGGATAGCCCATCGAGGTGACGCAGAATCATCACCACTCTGCACCGCTCAGGTAACGAAAAGATCGCCTCAAATAAGAGATCCATCTGGCGTTGGTGCTCGGACGCGGATTCGAAATCGATTGGCTCCTCCAACATAGTCTGCGCCGCCGATTCCGATAAAGGCTCGTGGCCAGAGGCACGCCGGCGGCGCCGGAACATGTCGATCGCTAAATTTCGAGTGACGGTAAACAGGAAAGCTTTGGCGCAAGTCAGGCGTCCTTCTCTTTTGGCACGCAACAAACGAATATAAGCTTCCTGTACGAGGTCGTCGTGGTCGGAAAGCGACGGAAAGCGCTTTTGCAGGTATGCGCGTAAAGCGGGCTCGCAGGGCCTTACCTGGGTATCAAACCAATGGAGTTCTTCAACGGGCAGCATGGGGTGTCCTCGCGGGGGATGGCGAAGGTGGAAGTTTGGTGCTGATAATATTATCCTCCAAGATCAGTCCTGTCCAGCACCGCATTGGAAAGCATCCGATTGGCAGAAATTTAATCAAAACACACTAGTCTGAATGGAGCACAGCGCGTCTTACCGGTTAGCCGGACGTGTCCGGCAGAAAGCTGGTCTGCAGCATGGCGTGCTGCACCATTATTTGAATCACGGGCCATCCAGAGGTATTGTAGGACCAGATGGTGCGCCCGGGCTCGGGGGAATTGGGCCGTGTCGGCTTTTCGCACCGATGTCTCACAGCGTGCCTGGCGGCTCATTGAGGAAAACGGCGAACGGCTCATCTGGCAGTCATGCACCGAGTCTGATCGCGAACGTCCCTACACTCACCCGATGCTGATTGTGAGCGCCAACCATTAAATTGGAATCGTGCTTGGTCGACTTGTCGGATCACCAGCCGCTAAATTTTTCGGCCCCTCTCACCCTAACGGCTGATGGAGGTAACCCCGCTCGCAGCCATCCTATGCTTCACTTGATAAACCTTCACCGAAGCATTTCCTGAGGTGCCCTTTTGGCGCCATTTGTCTGCTGCCATTGAAGGGAACAAAAGGGAACAAACTACTCCATATAACTCCAAATTCCCCATCTCTCACCTCTTGGGCACAACCTAAAATGGTGCCCCCGTCCGGAATTGAACCGGAATATGACGTTTAGGAAACGCCTGCTCTATCCATTTGAGCTACGGGGACGAAAAGTGAAAAATTACAAAAATAGAGACCTGAAAAAGGGTCAAACTTCTACCAAGGATTCTACCTCGTCGCTCCAGATTCTTCCACGTCTTAGATCGTCCACTCATGACTTCAAGGATGAAGGCTCTGCCTTTGCTGCTCCTCCGAGGACTCAAACTTTGCGGTGGTCATCGTAGCCCGAACCCAATCGGGAAAACGCTTTCGGGTCGTGCCCAACGATCACGGCGTCCATGCACTCGGCAACGGCAACCTGCCAAGCATCGTTTTCGCCCATGCGTTGATCGGCGCGGCGCTGGCGTAACGCAGCACGCTCCCCGTGCTGACGCCCGATGGTTTGCCAGCGAAAGGCGCGGAATGCCTCGCGCACGGCTTCGACATTATTGGCACCCTCCAAGACCTCCGCGTAGGTAATGGGTGAAATCCAGAGGTCAGCCCCGGAGTTACGCCGAAACCAAGCGTGAGCTGGCCCAACTTTCCGGCTGGCCATCTCATTAAAATAATCGATGACAAATGAAGAATCGAGGAGACAACGCTTCATTTGCGGGGCGTGATTCGCAGCGCTTCGTTACCCCAGTGCTGCTTGCTCCAAACGAGGGCGTCAGCTCCGGTGACGATTTCTTCGTCACGAATCAACTTGCGGACAAAAGTAGCCTTCTTCATTCCCGCACGCTTCGAACGCTTGGCGAGAATTCCTTGTTCTGCCTTGGTGAGACGGACGGTTAGTACGGCGGCCATAGTATCTCTTTTGTATGTCATTTCCGCTGGTGTCAACTTCCGCACTGTCTCGCTGTCGGACAAGCCTGATCCAACGCTGCTCACAACTGACCTCCAGCCACCCGGTGAATGCAGGCACACACGGAATCATAAACGACCAGTCGCCCCGCACGAATAGCGCCGCGCTGGCGAATGGAGATCATCTTGATTTCGCCCAATTCGGCGGACTTCTAATACCACCACGTGACAAATCGAAATACGGGTCGCGTTGCCCGGTACCGGCAGACGGAAGAATTCTATGCGTTGTTACAGCACGGGAGCTGACGACGGAATAATTGCGGCTGGATTCATCACTTTTCCCTTGGGTTAACGGTTCATCGCAAATTTGTGCAGGCGCGTAGTCGGTACGACAATGGCGAGACACGCCCTAATTTACTGTAGATACTCTACTTTTTTTCTGTAGTTTTAGCAGATTAAGGTTTGGACAATGAAAGGGGCGAGCACGGTTTTATCGGAGGCGACAGACTTTTTTGCCTGCGTCGAAATAGAAACGGGGGCTGCGCGCGCACCACGGCCCGCCCCTGTTTTCGAGATTTCAAAAAGTGGCCAAAACAAGATCCCGGACCATGGCTACCCAGATATCGCCTAGCCGCCTAGGCCTTCGATGCATTCTATCATTATCAATTCGAGCAACTTAAGTCGCTCAAAATGAAGGAGCCCGCAGTGCAAAAATGCCCGTTGACAGAGCTAGCGGGATTCCCAACGTTCCGGCTCCCTTTTTCAACCATGAGCAGCAACGAACAGAAACCCGCCACGCAGACTCTCACGCCCCAGCAGATTCCCTACACCAGCCCTCAGCTGATGAGCCGGTACATCACCGACACAGGCAAGATTCTGCCTCGCAAATATACCCATCTGTCAGCCAAGGAGCAGCGCAGCGTCACCTCGCAAATCAAGAGCGCGCGCAATCTGTTGACGATGCAATAAGGCGTTGCGCCAAATCCATTTTAAGCCGGAGCATTTGCTCCGGCTTTTTTGTCGCCATTTTTCGTGAAGACCAGGACCTACTCGCCCACTCCCGCCAATCTCCGTCGCCTGGCCGCCACGTTGCAGCGCGGCGAACTGGTCGCGATCCCAACAGAAACGGTCTACGGCCTCGCGGCGAACGCCCTCGATGAAACCGCGTGCCGAAAAATTTTTAAAGCCAAGGGCCGCCCGACCCACGACCCGTTGATCGTGCATGTGCTGGATCTGGCCCACGCAGAAGAACTGGCCGAATTCAATGAGCCCGCGCGCAGGCTCGTTCGAAAATTCTGGCCCGGCCCGCTGACGATCGTTTTGCCCAAAAAAGGCTGCGTGCCGGCAATCGTCACCGCCGGACGCGACACGGTCGCGATTCGATCCCCGGCTCATGCGATGACCCGTCGCCTGCTGAAGCTCGCAAAAATTCCGCTGGCCGCACCGAGCGCAAATTTATTCGGTTATGTCAGTCCGACCTCGGCCGAGCATGTGCGCGATGGGCTGGACGGAAAGATTCCTTCGATTCTCGACTGCGGCCCGTGCGCCATCGGCGTTGAATCAACGATCGTCGATCTAAGTGATCCCCAAGCTCCCAAAATCCTGCGTCCCGGAGCAGTCACCGCTGCGGACCTGGAAAGAGCTTTGGGCAAAAAAATCGCACTCGGTTCCCTGCAAAAACGAAGCCGCTCCACAAAAGCCGGGCTGATTGCGCCGGGGACGTTGCCGCAACATTACAGTCCGCGCACGCCGTTGGTGATAAAATCTTCGCTCGCGAATCCGCCCGCTTCGACCGGGGAAATATTCCTCCGAAAACCAACGGGGCGCTCCAAGCCAAATGTCTATTGGTTAAGCCGCCGCGCCGCGCTGATAGAAATCGCCCGCAATCTTTACCGCGTACTCCGTCAAGCCGATCAGGGCGGCCATGCCCGACTTTGGATCGAAGCGTTGCCGGAAAATTCCGGCGGCCTCGCTGCAGCGATCAATGATCGCGTTCGTCGCGCGGCCGCAAAACGACGATAACCCACTCCGGCGCGAGGGTCAGCTTTTACGGCCAAAGAGCTCCGTCAAAGCCGCGAGTGCGCGCTCATTCTGCGGACGCGTGCCGATGGTAATTCGCAACCACTCCGGCAATCCGTATGGAGTCACCGGCCGGGTAATAATTCCGCGCGCCTGGAGTTCGTTGAAGACGCGCATTCCATCGCCGACCTTGATCAAAATAAAATTTCCCGCTCCCGGCACAAATTCCACTGCGAGTTTGGTCAGGGTATCTTCAAAGAGATCCATTCCCGTCCGATTTTCGCGAATGCATTTGGCCACGAAGTCGTGGTCGTCCAGCGCGGCGATCGCCGCTGCCGCGCCGATGGCGTTCACGTTGAACGGTT
The DNA here is from genome assembly GCA_041691855.1 of Verrucomicrobiota bacterium. Taxonomy (GTDB): domain Bacteria; phylum Verrucomicrobiota; class Verrucomicrobiia; order Opitutales; family Opitutaceae; genus Lacunisphaera. The sequence goes on from JBEPTW010000009.1 coordinate 14,502, forward strand.
GGCGCGCTCGCTGCACGATTGAAATCATTTCCGGCGCCGCATAGCCATAACCGACGCGCAGAGACGCCAGTCCATAAATTTTCGAGAAGGTCCGAAGGCAAATTATCTTATGGCCAGCGGCAATCAATGGGCGCAGATCCGGCGCATCCCCCACATATTCGGCGTAAGCTTCGTCGAAAACGAGGATCACATGCGGCGGTAAACTACGCACCAATGCTGCAATTTCAGCCAAGGAATTTGCAGTGCCCACCGGATTGCTCGGACTGCCAAGAAAAACCAGCCGCGTTCGCGGAGTGATCGCCGCCCCCAGCGTCGTCAAATCCTGCCGCATGTTGACCAGCGGAACTTCCACTGGCTTGGCGCCAAACATGAGCGTGACCAGTTTGTAGACAATGAAAGACGATTGATGCATCACGCATTCGACCTCCGGCGACAGAAATGCATGGCCCAGCAGTTCGATCAACTCATTGGAACCGTCACCAATGATAAATTGATCCATTCCAAGATTCCATTTCTGCGCCAGTTTTTGCCGGAGCGCGTAATATCCGCCGTCCGGATAGAGATTTGCTTCGCGCAACGCGCGTTCGCCCGCGTCCACCGCTTTCGGCGACGGGCCGAAGGGGTTTTCATTCGATGCCAGTTTGATGATTCCCGCGGGATCAAGACCGAGTTCACGCGCGACCTGATCGATCGGCTTGCCCGGTTCATAGACGGGTTGTCTCAAGATTCCCTGGTTCGCGAGGTCGGCAAAAGTCATGCGCCCAGCCCACCGGTTTGCCGGCCTCAACTCAAATCAAAATCCGCCCCGCGCCGCGTTAACGCCTTGGAATACGACTGTCCACCCGCACCCACTTCATGCCAGCAGCTTCCGCCGCCTGGATGCCAGGGACCGCGTCTTCGAACACGAGACACCTCTCCGGCGCGACGCCCATTTTTTTGGCCGCGAGCAAAAACATTTCGGGCGACGGTTTGCCGTGAGTCACATCTTCCGGCGTGACGACGACCGGGAAAAGATCCGCGAGCTTCATCAGTTGCAGCGTGCGATTCACGATGAGCTTGGGACCACCGGAAGCGACGCTGAGGGGAAATTTACCGTGCATCTTGCGCGCAAAATCCACCACCGGCTGGATGTATTTCATCTCCGCCATCATCTCGGTGAACAGCGCTTCCTTTTCGTGAAACACTTTTTCGACATCGATCATGATGCCGTAGTGCTTCGCAAAAACGCCCGCGACGCCACGTGTGGGCATGCCCCCCAGCGAATAAAACAGATCCTCACTCAACTCTTCTTTCAACCCGGCCACTTGCATCGCCCGGTTCCAAGCCCGGTAGTGCAATGGCATGGTGTCGACCAAAGTCCCGTCGAGATCGAAAATGTAGGCGGCGAAATCGCCGGCGGGAATAGTCAGTTTCATGGAAGAATTTCAACGGTGTGGAACGCCGGTCGCTTGGCAAACGAATCCCCGCGTTCGCCTCATCGCCATCTTCGGTCAACTGGTCACGTCCTGACCGCCAGTTTTCGCTTCCAAATCAGCGCAACGTTTACCAGCGCGATGAGTGCCGGCACTTCGACCAGCGGACCCACCACGGCCGCAAATGCCGCACCCGAAGCCAGACCAAAAACTCCGACTGAAACTGCAATGGCCAATTCAAAATTGTTGCCGGCCGCGGTGAACGCCAGAGTCGCAGCCCGCGGATAGTCCGCTCCCGCGCGCACACCCAGCCAGAAGGTCGTGCCGAACATAATCGCGAAATAGATGATAAGCGGAATCGCGATGCGTAACACGTCCAGCGGTATCCGGAGCACCGTATCGCCCTTTAGACTGAACATGACGAAGATCGTAAACAACAAAGCCATCAATGTCAGCGGACTGATAAAAGGAATAAATTTCCCGTCGTACCACGCAATACCTCCCGTCCCGCGCCGCAGGACGCGGCGTCCGAGCCAGCCAGCGAGAAACGGAATCCCGAGGTAAACGAAGACACTCTGAGCCACGCTGCCCATCCTCACGCTCGACAGATCCAACGCGCCCAGGTCGACGCCGACCAGTGGCGGCAACACTTTGAGAAAGAGCCATGCGAGCGGAGCAAAAGTTATGACCTGAAAAAGGGCGTTGAACGCCACTAAACCCGCGCAGTACTCGCGGCTACCACCGGCGAGATCGTTCCACACGATTACCATGGCGATGCACCGGGCCAATCCGATCAGCACCAAGCCAGCAAAATATTCCGGCTGATCTCTCAGGAAAATTACAGCCAGCGCAAACATCAGGACCGGGCCGACCAGCCAATTTTGCAGCAATGAAAGTCCCAGGATGCGCCGGTCGCGAAAGACTCCAGCGAGTTCTTCATAATGCACTTTCGCGAGTGACGGGTACATCATGACAATTAATCCCAGCGCGATCGGCACCGAGGTCGTACCGACGCTCCATGCCGTCAAGGCTCGTGGGATTGACGGCAGAAATCGACCGGCCAGCACGCCAGCCGCCATGGCGATAAAGATCCAGCCCGTGAGATAACGGTCAAGAAATGACAACCGCTTGGCGAGTGGTTCAGACATGCTCAAATCGTTAAATAAAAAAATCCACTCAAGCGCGCACCGTTTTGATCTCGTCGCGACGTCCGTCGGCATAGGCCGTGAACACGCGCCGGATCTCGTTGCGCACGCGCCGGAAAATCTCGCGTTTTTCCCCGTCCGTTCCGGTGGCGTGCGCCGGATCCTCGAATGGCCAGTGATGGCGGTTCACCTGGCCCGGAAAAATCGGGCAGGCTTGATCGGCGTTGCCGCACACCGTGATCACAGTTTCGATCGGGCATTCCAAAAATTCGCGCAGGTGCTTCGAGCGATGGCTTGAGATATCGATGCCGATCTCACCCATGACCTCGATGGCGAGCGGATGGACGTAACCGGCGGGCACCGAACCCGCGCTCGCCACCTCGAAAAGGTCACCCGCAACGGAACGCAGCACGCCCTCGGCAAGGTGACTGCGACATGAATTTCCCGTGCAGAGAATCAGGACGATTGGCATGGAAATACTCATAAATAAAAAAGGAAATTCAGCAGCAATTTGCGCCAAGGCCACTCCGCGAATTGGGCACACATAATTCCCTGGCAAGACAATCAGTGTGCTTCTTTCCCAGGCGAATCACCAATTGCCCCGCCTCCGCAATCGCGGACAGAACTTTTAACTGAACGACATTGCAGGCATCATACTCGAGCTCCACCGGAAGGTCTTCGCCGCGCAAGATCGGGGCGGCATGCTCGATTGCTTTCAGCAGTTTGCCGCCGGTAATGCGGTGGTCGAGATCGTCGCCGACCCACGTTTGCAACAGACAACTCACGACTTGGCGCACGGTGCCGCCGCAGTCCACAAAATCACGTTGCACGCGGCCGACTTCGGTCACGTGGAAGTGCGCTTCGATCAGTTCGCCATCCGGCCAGATAACGGTGATCGGCAGTTCACGAGCGGACGCCAACGCGCTTCGCAGAGATGAAAGGTTAACGGTGGGAATGTCGTTCGTCGGTTCGTCGGTTTTCATAGTAAATATTTTCAACAACAATTCCGGGTAGCGCCCGACGTCGCTTTCACTGGTGTGCAGGTGAGGTCAAGCTTGCCCAAGCGCTCCAAGTCGCGGCGAAAGATGCCTTCCTCTCGCGCGCAATCCTGGAGGCAGGCGAGATTCGCCTTAAGCTCGCGTGATGGTTTCCCCGGCAGTTCATAGATCATCCATTTGCCCCGCCGCTCCACCTCCACCAATCCCCGCGCGCGCAAATAGGCGAGATGCTTGGAGATTTTTACCTGCGGCTCCCGCAGGATTTCCTGAAAGTGACAGACACACAACGGACCCTGCGACAGCAAGTTCAACACGCGCAAGCGGGTGCGATCACAGAGGCACTCATATATTTTCAACAGCTCCACGGCGGATATATATTCCCGCAAAGGAATATGTATCAAGCTCAAATCCTTCCGTTTCCAAAATATAACGCGCGGCGCGGCCGGTGCCCGTCTTCGCTCGCACCGTCCGGAGTCGCGGACGGTGCTCCACTTTTCGGCCTGCTGCGTCCCTGCGCGATTCCTTAACGCCGGCCGCCGCGGGTGAGCCGGCTCTTGGGCTTTTCCGGGGCGAGTTGCGGCATGCCGCCGCCGTCGAAGATTCCGGAGTAAGTATAATTAAAGCCTTCCACTTTCTTCCATTCGATCGTCATGCCGACAAAACGCTCGATCGAGCGCGCATCGCGCCAGGTTTCCTCAGTCACAAGCGTAAAGGCATCCCCGGTATTTTGCGCGCGTCCGGTGCGGCCGATGCGATGGACATAATCCTCGGGATTTTCCGGCACGTCGAAATTGATGACGTGTGAAACGCCGGCGATATCGAGGCCGCGGGCCGCGACATCCGTGGCGACGAGCACCTCGAATTTCCCGGACTTGAAACCCTTCAAGGCATCGGTGCGTTCCTGCTGGCTGCGATCGGCATGCATCACCGCGCAGGTGTGTCCGGCTTGACCCAAACGACTGGCGACATAATCGGCGCCGGCTTTCGTCCGTGAAAAGATGATCACGCTCTTGTACTGGGTTTCTTCCAACAAATGCGCGAGCAGGTCGAATTTCTGCGCTTGCACGACGGGATAAAAGCCGTGGGAAACAGTGGACGCAGTCGAACGCTCGCGACTCACTGCGATCTTGAACGGATCGCGCAGAGCCCACGCGGCGAGTTGCTCGATTTCCGGCGGCAAGGTGGCGGTGAAGAAAAGCGTTTGGCGCGTCTTCGGCACTTTCTGCACGATACGTTTCACGTCGGGCAGAAAGCCCATGTCGAGCATGCGATCAACTTCGTCGAGCACGAGGATATCGATGTTATCGAGACGGATTTCGCCTTGCTCCATGTAGTCGAGCAAGCGACCGGGCGTCGCCGCCAAAATATCGACGCCGCGGGCGAGATCCTCACGTTGTTTGCCATAACCGACACCGCCGTACACCACCGTAACACTCAGGTCCGTGTATTTCGAAAAACTCTTGAAAGCTTCCTCAACCTGCACGGCTAGTTCGCGGGTCGGTTCCAAAATCAGAACGCGCATCTTTCCATGTTGCGCAAGCCGGTGGAGAATCGGCAGCGCAAATGCGGCCGTTTTGCCTGTACCCGTTTGCGCGGACCCGATCACGTCGCGGCCACTCAACACCACGGGAATTGCCTGCGCCTGAATCGGAGTCGGGCTCTCGTAGCCCATTTGTTGCACGCCATACGCGATCCGGTCGTTCAAGCCGAGCTGGGTGAACGCCGTGTCGAGCTTCGGAACTTCGGGAAGCGGTTTGGTGACCGACGGCTGGCGCGAATGCGCCGGCGCCGGACGAGGCGCTGGTGTGTGCTTCGCGTGCGTCGGAGCGTGAGCGTGGGCCGGCGCGTGAGGCTGAGGCCGGGCCGGACCGGCCTTATGCGTGGGACCGCCGCTGCGCCTTTCATGACGATGCTCTCCGCTCTTGGGAGCGGGCTTGACTGATTTGTGAGCCGGTTTGTTCGCCGGACTCTTCTGGTCCTTGGTGAAACTCTGCCGGATTTTGGAAATTAGCTTACGCAGCATGGAATAGTTAATCCTTCATATCAGGTTCTTACGACCGCATTGCAACCCTGCATCTCATGCCGACGCCCACGCCACCATCACTCACTCACATTCCGGCTTTGATCTTGTCGAGCAGCGAACGGGAGAGTTGCTCATCGCCGAATAAATCGACTCGAATCTTTATGTTAGTCAGGTCTTTGCCCGTACTGTTGATCGAAATCTCTATTCTCCGGTCGCTCGGTACCCGCGCCACCATCACCGCGCTGAGCGTTTCCTTTTTGGCGCTGATTTCGGTAAAGCCAAGTTCCTTGATCGCCTTGTGCGTCGCATCGAGCACGCGATTGAAGTCGTTGGCCGACGTAGCCTCAAGATCTCCGCGCACGTACGTTGCACTGCCCGCTCCGTCAGCTGCCGTCGGTGCACGGCACCCATCCGCTATCATGAGCATCATCGCGCTGAGACCAACGAGTGCGCAAATAAGGACGGACTGAATGACGGATTTGCGGGGGATATCCATGGATTTGGCAAGTTGCAACGAAGGTCGTACTTGGTCAAATGAGGATCATTTCAAATGCCGGATGCCGATCCTTCGCGCCCGTTCATCGTTTCTTCCAACGCGTGGCGAAGCTGGCCGAGATCGTAAGGCTTGGGCAGGACGCTGCGGAAACCATGTGCGCGGTAGTTGGCCATCACGGGGTCGTGCGAATACCCGCTGGACACGATCGCGCGCACGGCGGGATCGATCTTTTGCAACAACTCCATCGTTTCCCGTCCGCCGATGCCTCCCGGAACCGTGAGGTCCATCACGACGATGTCAAAAGGCCGGTTCGCATCCAACGCCGCCTGATATTTCTTTACCGCTTCCGCGCCATCGATTGCGAGTTCGCACTCCACGTTCAGCCGGCGCATGAACGCCTGCGCGATATCGCGGATCGGTTGTTCATCATCCATGAACAGAATTCGCGCCTGAAGCGGAATGCCCACGATCACCTCGGTAATTTTTTCAGGCGCAGCACGATTCGCCGCCGGCAACCAGAGGTGAAAACTCGTTCCCTTCCCGAGCTGAGATTCCACTTCGACCAATCCCTGGTGCTTCTTGACGATTGAATAAACCGTCGCAAGCCCAAGACCGCTGCCTTGTTTCTTCGTCGTGAAATACGGATCGAATATCCGGGAAAGATTTTCCGCAGAAATTCCCGTGCCGGAATCTGAAACCGCCAGATGAACGTAACGCCCGGGAGGCAGCGGCAGATTGCCCGAGCTTGTGTCCACCATTCGGTTATCAGCGGAGACGGCGATGGTTCCGCCTTCCGGCATGGCTTGGACGGAATTGATCACGAGATTTTGCACGACCTGTCCGAGTTGACCTTTATCGGCGTTAACCGGCCAGAGATCGTCCGCGAGGTGAAATTCCGCCCGCGCCTTCGCGCCATGCAGCGCGAAACCAGCCGTCTCCCGCAGCACTTCGGACAAGTCCACTGACGCACGCACCGGTTCCCCGCCCTTGGCAAAGGTCAGCAATTGTTGCGTCAAATCCCGGGCGCGCAACGCCGCTCGCTTCGCTTCATGCAACAAATCGCTGCTTTGGCCCTCTTTTTTGAGCACCATCTCGGTCAGCCCGATATTGCCCAGGACCGCGGTCAGGATGTTGTTGAAATCGTGGGCAATGCCGCCGGCGAGAATCCCCACCGCTTCCAATTTCGAAGCGCGTTGCATTTCCTCATCCAGCCGGCGGTGCTTGGTGATGTCCGAGACAAATCCCTCGAAGTAAAGCGCGTTGCCCTCTCCGTCGCGCACAGCGCGCACGTTTTCGGAAATCCAAATCGTACTGCCGTTCTTGCACAACACCTCCGACTCGAAATTCGTCACAAAATTACCGCTCGTCATCTGCGATAAAAATTCCTCGCGCCGGCCGGGTTGAACATAGAACGGACGTTCCTTCCGGTTCAAGTCGCACTCGATCAGTTCCTGCGCCGAATCGAATCCCAGCATGCGGACGAGCGCCGGATTAACGGCGATGAATCCTCCGTCCGGCGTGGAGCGATAAATGCCACCGACCGCGCTCTCAAAGAGCTCACGATAACGCGATTCACTTTCGCGCAGCGCCCGTTCGGCCGCTCGTTTTTCGGTCACGTCAACCAGCAGCGTCTGGGTCCGCCGTAAAAGCGATTTCCCGTTTTCACTCTCCATCCGCCAGTTAAACGCCAGCATGCGCACTTGGCCGTCGAGGCGCTTCACCTCGATTTCCCCTTCCATGGCGAACTCACCATTCCAAATGCGAACAATGATTTCGCAGCGGGTCGCGATCGTGTTTTCAGTGAACATTTCCTTCAGCCGTGCGATGAGCTCCTGCTTCGAGGAAGCGCCGAGCAGTTTCACGGTGGCCTCGTTCGCATCCAACATCGGCAGCCGCCGAATCGCGTCCATTCTCGCCTCAGGATATTCCGTAAAATAAGCGGCGAGATCTTTTACTCCTTCCGCGCGCCGTTGATCCAACCACGGCACCAACTCGGTGTTGTCGAATTCCACGATTGCGAGCGGCGAGTTTTCAAAGAGCCGGCGAAACCGGGCTTCGCTCTCGCGCAAGGCGCGCCCCGCCTCGCGAATTTCCGTCAGGTCCGTGTAAACCAACTGCGCCCGCGAATAGTCCGGCCGACCGCCAACCAGCGGAGCCGACCAATTGATCAGCGAGTCACGGCGGCGACCATCGACATCCACCGTGGATTTCTCGAGGCGCAAGTGGTCGGCACCTTCCCAAATCGCGAGCAACTCCTTGGGAAAGCCGTCAATGGAATCCAGTGTCAGATTCTTCCTCCGCTTCCGATCCATCTCGTCGACGGTGGCCGCCCCGGCAATTTCCAATGCGAGCCGGTTGGCATCGATGACCCGGACCATTTCATACCAGTCGCGCACGAGCCCGGGCTTGCGAACAAGATGCGCCTTGAGATCGCTCACTCCGTCCGCCCGCAACCGCCCCAGAGGGAGAAGAATCGCACTGTAGTCATTACGAACAATCGGTGCGGGTGCACCGTCAAAGATCTCCCGCTGTTGATGCTCCGCGTCCTGCAGCGCCCTCGTGCGCAAGTCCACCAACCGGCGCAATCGCCAGTTGGCCAGGACTCCGAGCAGTCCAAAAAACACCACCGCCACCAACCCCCAACGCAGCCAGCGGAGAACCCATTGATAACGATTCGATTCATCTTCCGGCGAGGCGTAGACAAAACCATCCATGCGCGAGATATTCCCGTTTTTATCCGTGGTCAGAATCGCATTCGCCATCACCCGAAACCGACCTTCGTTCACATGCCCGATGCTAACGAGATCGGCATTGATCAAACGGGCGACCTCCCGCGCCTCATTATGCAGTCCGTCGCGTGACACCGAGTGGTGGCGCTCGCCGTATTCGCTCACGATCAAATCGATCATTTCATCCGGGTGCTGCAGGGCGTAATGCCAACCCTTGATTGTCGCCCGGCGCACCGCCTCCACCAATGCCGAATTTTTCCGTACCATCGCGCCGGTCGTGAAAAGGCAGTCGCCATAAAAATCGATCCCGTAGTCGATTGGACGGATGACGTTGATCCCGATCCCCGCTTTTTCGAGTTCATAGGGCCCGTCGTTTACAAACGTACTCATCGCGTCGGCTACGCCTGTTTGAATCTCGTCCACGCCCCAACGGTTAGGCACAATAATGATCTTATTAAGATTCACGCCTTCGCGCTCCAGCATCAGGCGCACTTCTGAAACCATTGAGGTTTGATCGAGCGCCACCCGCTTCCCAAGCAAATCGTGCGGGGTGCGAATATTATCCGAGGCACGGGCGACCAGCACCAAGGGCGAATGCTGCATGATCGCCGCCACCACGACCAAATCCCTTCCATCCAACCGACCGGCCACCAACTGTGGACCTTGGGCAATGCCGAACTCCGCCCGCCCGCTCAACACCTCGGAAATCGCGCTTTTTCGCTCCTCGTTCGTGATGCGCAGCTCGAGCTTGATCCCTTCCTCCAAAAAATAGCCCTTGGCCTGCGCCGCATAAAATCCGGCAAATTGAAATTGGTGCGTGTAAGGAAGCTGCAACACCACCTCGACCGGAGGGGAAGCCGCCTCGACGGTGAACATCGACGCAATCCCGGCCAGCACGGCAGCGACGAGTCGCGGCCGGAAACACAGAACAAATAATCTCATGGATGATAGTCCAACGCCGCCATTCAACGGACGGACCCCAGCAAGTCGATTCGCAATTCCCCGCGGGTCGGACACTTTTTTGTCATCGGCCAAAACCATTCGGTTGCCAAAGCACGAACGCGAAACCCACTCGCCGCGTTCCTCGCGCAGGCTCCATCAGGTTGAAATCCGGTTTGGCCTCCTGTCCCGAAAAGTGCTGTGCGGCGCCAACTTCAAAGACGTGACCGAACTCCGTTTGGCCATCGCCTCGTTCATCACGCTTATAACCCGAACGCCCAACCCTTCAAGTGCGCCTGCGTGAGCGAGGCCAAAGGTTCCGCACTAAAAAAATACCATCGTTAATCTTCGCCAATAGGCACCAGATTTTTGTCGTGCTTGGCGGCATTCTCCTTCGCCTTCTCCACCGCTTTGCCATAATTGGTGGTGGCCGTTCGCGGCGGCGGCGCTGGTTCCTCCTTCCGAGCCGGTTCCTCTTTTCTAACCGGTTCCGGCACCGATGTGGAATCGGTCACGCTGGCCGCAGGAATGGTTCCCGTGATTTTTCCGTAACGAACCGTCAGCGTTTTTTCATCGCGCGCCAGCAGCTCCACCACGGTGCCAGCCTTGAGCGAAATGATGGTGCGTTCGCCTTTGAGGATCGCTGACTTGGTCAGCGCGACCTCTCCAGCGAAGGAAACTGAACTCAAAAGCAGAAAACAAAGGGCGATTCGTTTCATCCGATCAGTATCACGGTCGGCGATCAGCGAGACAAGCTGGGCATCGCGTGAAAGGCCCGTTTTTCGTCAACTTATTGTGAGAATCGCGCAATCCGAACCACTCCGCAGGTGGCCGTGGTTCGCGCCCCCGAAACCAGCATGGTCCGCTCTTCCAAGACCCCTGCACCAGCCGGCTCATAAAACTTCTTCGTCGCTGCCGGTACGCACAATCCGGCGAACTGAGGCCGGCCAAAGCGTACCAATTAACTGCACCCATGAATAAGCAGACCGAAAACACGTTATCACCACCCAGCGATCCAACCGCCAAGCCGGTTCCTCCAGCGCCTCCCGCCACTATCACGCCACCGCGCACAGCGGAGGTCGTCCCGTCGATGGAAAACTCGGTGCTAGGCCAGCCTTATGAACCGGGCAAACCGTTTCCTCAAGGAGCCACGTGGGATGGCAACGGCGTAAACTTCGCGTTGTATTCCGCGTCATCCGAATTCGTCGAACTGTGCCTCTTCGACCGCGCCGATCAATCCAAGGAAACACACCGCATCCGACTCCGAGAACGCACCAATGGCGTTTGGCATATTTATCTGCCGGGAACCAAGCCGGGACAACTGTATGGCTACCGCGTTCACGGACCGTATGCACCGAGAGAGGGTCTTCGCTTCAACGCCAACAAACTATTGCTCGATCCGTATGCGAAAGCGATCGGACGCGAGTTGAAGTGGGCGGACGAATTATTCGGCTATCAAATCGGCCACGCCGACGAAGATCTGTCGTTCGACGAACGGGACAGCGCGCCATTTGCGCCACTCGGCGTGGTAATTGACGGCACGTTTGATTGGAGCGACGAACAACGCCCCGACATCACCTGGCCGCAAACGATCATTTACGAAGCCCACGTCCGCGGCATGAGTAAACTCCATCCGGATATTCCGGAGGAGATTCGCGGCACCTACACCGGAATGGCGTCCGACCCCATTTTGGCGCATTTAAAATCCCTCGGCATTACGACGGTCGAGCTGATGCCGGTCCACCATGCGGTTCAGGACCGGCACCTTTTGGAAAAAGGCCTGAGAAATTATTGGGGCTACAACACCCTTGGGTTCTTCGCCCCCGAGCCTTCGTACGCCTCGACGAAAGAGCCCGCTGCGATCGTTCGTGAATTCAAGGAAATGGTGAAACGCTTCCACAATGCCGGCTTCGAAGTCGTGTTGGACGTTGTCTATAATCACACCGCCGAGGGCAACCACGCCGGACCCACTCTTTCCTTCCGCGGGATCGACAACCAAGCTTACTACCGCACGGTCGCGGAAGATCCACGCTACTACATGGATTACACCGGCTGCGGCAACACGCTGAACATGGTGAGTCCGCACTCGCTGCAACTGCTGATGGACAGCCTGCGGTATTGGGTGCTCGAAATGCACGTCGACGGATTCCGTTTCGATCTCGCCGCCGCGCTCGCGCGCGAACTCAAGGACGTCAACCAACTCAGTGCGTTCTTCGACACGCTTTATCAAGATCCCACGCTGGCCGACGTAAAGTTAATCGCCGAGCCGTGGGACCTCGGCGAAGGCGGTTACCAAGTGGGCAATTTTCCCGTGGGATGGGCGGAATGGAACGGGAAATTTCGCGACACCGTGCGGAAATTCTGGAAAGGCGAAATGGGACTGCATTCTGAAATCGCCACGCGGCTGGGAGGAAGCGCCGATCTCTACGAACGAACCGGCCGACTGCCGTCCGCGAGCATTAATTTCATCACGGCCCACGATGGCTTCACGCTCAATGATCTCGTCAGCTACGACCACAAGCACAACGAGGCGAACAAGGACGAAAATCGTGACGGAGCAGACGACAACCATTCCTGGAATTGCGGACACGAGGGGCCGACTGAAGACGCCGCCATCGTCGCCCTCCGCGAGCGTCAGTTGCGAAATTTCTGGGCTTCGCTCCTGCTTTCACAAGGCATCCCAATGATTTGCGCGGGCGACGAAGTAGGCCGCACGCAAAACGGAAACAACAACGGTTACTGTCAGGACAACGAACTTTCGTGGCTCAATTGGAACTGGGACGAAAAACAAAAGAGCCTGCTCGCGTTCGCACAAGGCGTCGTCGCCTTGCGGCGCGACCACCCGAATTTTCGGCGCCGCAGTTTCCATGAGAAAGCCCCGGCCGCGGCTTCCCAGGAAGGCGGCGTCAAATGGTACCGCGCCGACGGCCAGGAGATGCAACAGGACGACTGGGAAAATGGCGGCTGGATGAGAACGCTCGGAATGTTTCTCCCCGGAAATGCCGCGGAAATTCGTGACCCCGCCGGACGCAACATACCGGACAACGATTTCCTCATCGTGCTCAACGCCCACCAGCAACAGGTCGAGTTTCAATTGCCTGAGTGCAAAAACGCCGCAGCGTGGAACGTCGCTTTGAATACCGCGAATGCGATCGCAGAGGGTCAAACTTCACCAATCGCAGGTGAAAAATTAACGCTTGAAGGATCGTCGTTCGTGCTTCTCAGCCGGTCGCGTACTCCGGAGAGGCAATGAGCTTGACCGATTCACCCCCTCGCGGTGTCAACCGACCGGCCGTAGGTGCCAAGACGTCACGCAAAGGCGTAAACTATCGGGTGTGGGCTCCCGGCCAAAGCGAAATGAGTGTCCTCGTCGAGAACAGCAGCCCGCAACGGTTGCTCTCGATGACTGCGGAACCCGGCGGCTATTGGTCTGTAACCGATCCCGCCGGCCGCGCGGGCGATCTCTATCGTTTTTCTTTTCCCGACCGCCGCTTGCGGCCGGATCCAGCCTCGCGGTTTCAGCCCGACGGAGTTCATGAGGCTTCCGCTTGCATCGACGCGTCAGAATTTCAGTGGCGCTGCGGATCGTGGACCCGCCCGGCGTGGAAAGGACAATCGATCTACGAAATCCATGTTGGAACATTCACCACGGCCGGCACCTATTTTGGTGCGATCGAAAAGCTCAATCACATCCAGGAACTAGGCGTCGAAGCGATCGAGCTCATGCCGCTTGCCGATTTCGCCGGTGATCGAAACTGGGGGTATGACGGCGTCGCGCTCTACGCCCCGGCCAGATGCTACGGCTCTCCCGACGAGCTTCGCGCACTGATCGATGCCGCACACGAAAGGGGACTGGCCGTGATTCTCGACGTCGTCTACAATCACCTCGGTCCCGCAGGCAACTATCTCGCTGATTTTTTTCCTGGTTACTTTCGGACAGACGAACACACGCCGTGGGGACAGGGCTTTTCGGTCGACCGGGAGAACAGCCGACCCGTGCGGGATTTTATCGTGGGGAACGCGGGGTATTGGCTGGACGAATTTCGCTTCGATGGATTGCGCCTCGACGCCACCCACGCCATCTCCGATCAATCGTCGCCCCATCTCATTGAGGAAATTACCGCCGCCATCCATGAACGGGGTGGATTCGTCATTGCGGAAGACGAACGCAATGAATCCCGACTGGTCGAACCGGTGGGATGTGGAGGTGCCGGGCTCGATGCGCTGTGGGCCGATGATTTTCACCACGAAGTCCGCGTGGCACTTACCCGCACCCACGATTCTTATTTTAGCGCCTATCACGGCACCGCCACCGAACTCGCGGATTCCATCGCGCATGGCTGGACTTATCGGGGTCGTGCCTACGAACCGTGGAATCGAAAGTTACGCGGATCCGAGTGCGACCATCTTTCGCCGGCTTCCTTTGTCTTTTGCATCGAGAATCACGATCAAATCGGCAACCGGGCCAACGGTGAAAGACTGGAACACCTCATCACGCCCGCGCAATTTCGCACGGCCTCGCTGCTGCTCTGCCTCAGCCCTTATTGCCCAATGCTGTTCATGGGACAGGAATGGGCGGCGACGTCTCCTTTTCTTTACTTTACCGACCACGGCGGTGAACTCGGCGAAAACATTGCTGCCGGCCGAAAAAAGGAATTCGGGCAACATGGCACTCAATCGGCCGACGGAATTTTCCCCGACCCGGAATCGCCGGAGACATTTGAGAAATCAAAATTACGGTGGGAAGAACGAAGCGAGCCTGATCACGCAATGGTGCTGACGTGGTATCAAGCGTGTCTGGAGCAGCGACGTCTTCTGCTCGCAGAGGGACCGCTCGCCCGAGATCGCTGGCGGGTCGAGTCCTTCGGCGAGTTTATTGCGATCAGGTATTGTGGCGATTCGCGCGATCACTTGCTGGTCGTCGCATTGCGGAAGACAAACGCGTCCGATGATTCGCCCCCAGCGTTACTCGCGCCCCCCGAGGGCATGAAATGGCGCGAAGTATTGTGCACCGAGGATCCTCGCTTCGGGGGCCGGCGATCAAAGAAAAATCCCGCGAACCCGGATTGGAATTTTTCCGGCCCCGGCGGAGTATGGCTGGAATCGGCGAAAAGGGAGACTGACGATGCCGCTCATTGAAAGCGCCTCTATTCCGCGTTGCACCTATCGCGTGCAATTGCAGGAGAAATTCAACTTCCGGGAACTCGCCAACTTGATCCCATATTTCCGTGCGCTCGGCATCTCGGATTTTTATCTGTCGCCGATTTTCACCGCAACGCCGGGCAGCACTCATGGCTATGACGTTACCGACTACGGCACAGTGAATCCCGAACTGGGCGGCGGCGACGGGTTCGATATTCTTGCCGCACGTCTGCGCAGTGAAGGATTTAATCTCCTGTTCGATTTCGTGCCCAATCACATGGGTATCGCCGGCGTCCTCAATTCGTGGTGGCGGGACGTGCTCGAGAATGGAAAATATTCCGCCTTCGAACCTTTTTTCGACATCCAATGGAAAGCGGAAGGCAATCGCGGACATCCCTGGGTGCTGGTTCCCGTGTTGGAGGACCACTATGGCAAGGTGCTCGAAGAAGGAAAAATCAAGCTCACCTATGCCGACTCTTTCGCGCTCCAATACGCCGACATTTCGCTCCCAGTCAGTCCCGGCTCCTACGCCGGTATTCTAAAATCCCTGATGTCATCCGTCTCACCGGAAGAAACAGATTCCATTTTGCTTCCTTTGATCGCGGAGTTTGACGCCCTGCCTCGCCCCACAGGAATTCAAGATGCCGAGCTCGCGCGCAAGCGAGGCGAAGCCGTGGAACGCCTGAAGCAACGAACCGCTGCCCTCTTCACACAATACCCGGTATTGCGAAAACAGCTCGGGGTTTTTCTGCACACAATCAACGGCACTCCCGGTACGGCGGAGAGTTTTGATCAACTGGATCAACTGATCGAGCGGCAACACTACCGGCTCGCCCGGTGGAAAACCGGGACGCATGAAATCAATTACCGACGTTTCTTCGCCATCGATTCGCTGGTCGGGCTGCACATGGAAAAACCCGAAGTCTTCCGGGCGTCGCACGAACTGCTGGGGCGTTTTGTCCGTGAAGGCAAAGTCGCGGGGCTGCGCATCGATCACATCGACGGGCTGCGGCAGCCTGCGGAGTATCTTCGTCGTCTCCAATTGCTCGAACGGCCCGATCCCTCGAAACCACTGTATGTTCTGGTCGAAAAAATTCTCGCCCGGGATGAAACCTTGCCCGACGAATGGCCGGTTCATGGCACCACCGGTTACGAATTTATTCCGCAGTTGGCCGCGGTGCTGAGCGATTCGTCGTCCGAGGCCGAACTCGACACCATTTACGCAGCCGCCACCGGGGAAACTGCTTCGTTCGAGGATCAGGTATACGCCAAGAAACGCCTGATCATCGCCGAAATGTTCATGAATGCCGTGAATAATCTCGGCACCGAACTGGTCGAAATACTCGCGGTGGACCGGCGCTGGCGGGACCTCACCCGGCATGAACTTACCACCGCCGTCAGCGAACTGATGGCGAACTTACCCGTTTACCGCACCTATCGGCGCCGCCAGGAAGCGGTTTCAGCCGCCGACCGGAGCGTATTGGAAAAAGCATTCGTTCGCGCGCGCGCGCGCAACCCCCGCGCTGAACCGGAGCCATTTGAATTCGTGCGCGATTTGTTGGTCGGCGATTATCCTTCCCCGAACGCCGATGCTGATTTTCGTAATCGCCTGCTCAACTGGGTTCTGACCTTCCAGCAATACACCGGCGCAGTCATGGCGAAGGCAGTGGAGGACACGACATTTTATACCTTCAACCGGTTCATCGCCTTCAACGAAGTTGGCGGCAGCGGGGAATTCACCGCAGGCACCGTCGCCGATTTTCACCGGATCAATCTCGATCGTCTCGCCCGCAATCCTCATTCCATGCTGACGACTTCGACGCATGACACGAAATTCAGCGAGGACGTTCGCGCGCGGCTCTATGCCCTCACGGAATTGGCGAGCGACTGGGGACGCTGGGTGAAAGACTGGTCAAAGCTCGCCGCACGTCACACCACTGCACTCGACGGTGGCATCGCGCCCGATTCGCTGGATCAATATCGGTTTTTTCAGGTGCTGCTCGGCGCGTGGCCACTCGGTAAAACCGAACCCGACGAAACTTTCCGTGCGCGCCTCCGGGACCATTTCCGCAAGGCTGTCAACGAAGCGAAACGCCACACGTCCATTCTTCAAGCCAACGAACCATATCTCGCAGCCTGCGAGAAGTTCGTCGATGGATTGGTTAACGTGGAAACGGGTCGCGACTTCCTTGCTGAGTTCGTTCCGTGCGCGCGACTCATTGCCCGTCTTGGTATGGTCAACTCCCTCACGCAGGTCGTGCTCAAGTGCACGGTGCCGGGAATGCCCGATTTCTACCAAGGCAATGAAATCTGGGACTTCAGTCTCGTCGATCCGGACAATCGTCGCGCAGTCGATTTCGTCCAGCGCAGTCAATTGCTCGACACCCTCCCTAACCGTGAACCCGTTGACCTGCTCGTTGATTGGCGCGACGGCGCGATCAAGCTGTTTGTCACACAAAAGCTGTTGCAGGCGCGCGCGCGCCTGCCGGCGCTTTTTGCCTCGGGCAACTACGAGGCGGTCACGATCACTGGAAATTTTCGCGACCACGTCATCGCATTTACGCGCAACGATGCCCGTCATTCGCTGCTCGTCGTTGCGCCACGCCTCACGGCCAAACTCGGTTCGCCGCCCGTCGGCCCGGTTTGGGATGATACCCGGATTATTTTGCCGGACGAGTCCGCCGGCTGGCGCGACATTTTTACCGACCGCGTTTTTGACCGCGATCAACCCCTGCTCCTGCGCGCGCTTTTTGCCGAACTCCCTTTCGCCGTCCTGGAAAAAATGGCGCCAACCGACTCCACCCCATGAAAATTGAAGACTACGGCATAATCGGCGACATGCACACCGTGGGCTTGATCGGCATCAACGGTTCGCTCGACTGGTTGTGCGTGCCACGCTTCGGGTCCGACGCGTGTTTCGCCGCCTTGTTGGGCAACGACGACCACGGCCACTGGAAAATTTGTCCTGGCGAAAAAGTCACGTCGGTGCGTCGCCAGTATCGCAACAACACGCTGGTGCTCGAAACAGAATTCACGACGGAAACGGGCACGGTTCGCCTGATTGATTTCATGCCCGTGGACGGTCCCACGCGTGACGTCGTTCGTATTGTCGAGGGCGTGAAAGGCGAAGTCCCATTGCAATTTAGCCTGACAATTCGTTTCGACTACGGCCGGACAATTCCGTGGGTGCGACATCAGGAAGATGGCAGTCTGCTGGCCGTGGCCGGCCCCAATGCACTCGTCTTGCGCAGCGAAGTCCCATTGCGCGGCGAAAATCTTTCCACGGTGGCCCAATTTTCCGTCAAGGCTGGCGAACGCCGCAAGTTCGCGCTCACTTGGTATCCCTCGCACGAAGAACCGCCCACGGCGGTAAACGTCGACGCCGTGCTCACCGCGACGGTTGGTTACTGGGAAAAATGGGTCGCGCGCTGCACCTACCGCGGACCGTGGCGGGAAGCAGTGCTGCGTTCGCTGCTCATTTTGAAAGCACTCACGTACGCACCGACAGGCGGCATTGTCGCTGCGGCGACGACCTCGCTGCCGGAACACATCGGTGGCGTCCGCAACTGGGATTATCGTTTCTGCTGGCTGCGCGACGCGACGTTCACGCTCTATTCATTCATGACCGCTGGCTACAACGAGGAGGCCAAAGCGTGGAGCGGGTGGCTGCTGCGCGCGGCAGCAGGTGATCCGTCGCGACTGCAAATTATGTATGGCGTCGCCGGTGAACGCACGCTCGCGGAATTCGAACTCGAGCATTTGCCGGGCTACGAAAATTCCCGCCCGGTGCGAATCGGCAATGCCGCATCGTCTCAATTCCAACTCGACGTGTACGGCGAAGTCATGGACGCCATGCATCTGGCCCGCGCCAACGGCATCGCGACCGACGAGGACATCTGGCATTTGCAGCGGCACATCGTGAAGTTCGTCATCGAACGCTGGCGCGACCCCGATGAAGGCATCTGGGAAATTCGCGGGCCGCGTCGTCATTTTACCCACTCGAAAGTAATGGCGTGGGTCGCATTGGATCGCGCAGTCAAGGCGGTGGAGAATTTCGGCCTCAAAGGCGACGTCGAGAGTTGGACGAAGGTTCGCGCGGAAATCCACGACGACATTTGCCAGCAGGGATTCAGCGCCGCCCAAGAGACTTTCACGCAGTACTACGGCACCGAGGAACTCGATGCGAGTTTGCTAATGATGCCACTCGTCGGTTTCCTGCCAGCAACCGATCCGCGGATTGTTGCGACCATTGAGAAGATCGAGCGCGACCTCACCGTCGATGGGCTGGTGATGCGCTATCGCACGAAAGAATCGGGACACGTCGACGGCCTGCCGGCGGGCGAAGGAACTTTTCTCCCCTGCTCCTTCTGGCTGGCCGATTGTCTTCATTTGATGGGACGAACGACGGATGCGAAAACCTTGTTTGAACGCCTACTCAATGTCCGGAACGATCTCGGTCTGTTGGCGGAAGAATACGATCCGGTGGCCAAACGCCAGTTGGGGAATGTTCCACAAGCCTTCTCGCTGGTCGGGCTCGTCAACACCGCCCACAATCTTTCACCGAGGACCGTGGGACCCGCCGAAGAAAGAAGTGCGCTCTGACAACGTGGAGCGGCTTTAAGCTGCCTCCGGTTTATTTCGGGATTTACGGAATAAATTCTCTGAGTCAGTCTCCCACTTCGAATGCAAGCCGAGGCCTTTCCTCAACTGGTGGAAACTTACTACGCTGCGCTCTATCGCTTTGCGTTGAGCCTGGCGAAGAATTCATCGGATGCCGGGGATCTCACGCAGCAAACGTTCTTTGTCTGGGCCACCAAAGGCGGCAGTTTGCGCGACGGTTCGAAAGTCAAAAGCTGGCTGTTTACGACGCTCTATCGTGAATTTCTCCGCAGTCGCCGCCGGGGAAACCGGATGGTGGCGATCGAAGACCTTGCGCCAGCGGAACAGGAAATTCCCGATGTGGAAACCGACTTGGTCGCAAAAATGGATGCACCGTTGGTCATGAATGCACTGCAGGAAGTGGACGAAGCCTTCCGCGAACCACTCACCCTTTTTTATTTGCAAGACCTCTCCTATCTCGAAATCGCCGAAATTCTTTCCATCCCGATCGGCACGGTGATGTCGCGCCTCTCGCGCGGCAAGGCCCAGTTGCGCCACTTGCTCGCGCAAAAAGCCAAGGGCGGCCGCGTCATCGAATTTCCCCAACAGGGGGTCCGACCATGAACCACCACGAGGCCAAATTTCTCCTGCGCGCCCGGCGTCCCGGCGGTGCCGACGCCAAGGATCCGGTCTTTGCCGAAGCGCTCGCCGAAACGGAAAAAGATCCGACGCTGCGCGCATGGCTCGAAAGCGAAGCCGCGTTTGATCGCACCCTGGCCGCCAAGCTCCGCGAAATCCAGCCACCTCCGGGCCTGCGCGATGCCATTCTCGCCGGCAGTCGCGCCAGTCAACGACCGCTCGCGTGGTGGAAAAAACCGGCGTGGCTCGCAATCGCCGCGTCGATCGCAGTTATTTTAACACTGACGCTTCGCTTCCGCGCGTCCGGTTCTTCCACGCAAGCGCTCGCCAGCTACGCGTTGCAAGACCTCGCGGTCAATTCCGCTGAGCATGCCGGCCAACGCCCGGAACTTACAGAACTGGCGGCCCGGTTCACCAACACGTCCGTTCCCTTGCCCGGCAATATCAAGGTCGACGCCGCCGAGCTCCGCCGCCTCGGCTGCCGGACGCTGAACTTCGCCGGCCACGAGGTATTTGAAATCTGCTTCAAACGCGACGGCCACTGGTACCATCTTTACGCGGCCAACGTACACAACTTCTCCCACGGACCGGCTGATGCGAAAGCACTCCTCACCACCCAGGGAAGGATCAGTTCCACCGCGTGGAAAGATGGGGATTTCGCTTACGCCCTCGTGACGGACGCCGGCCCTGAAGCCCTCCGTCGGCTGATCTGAAAGAGCGCGAGCCGTCGCGATCATTAGCGAAGGCTATGTCTTTTTCCACGGATTAGATCAGGACCGCCCGCGCCGATCGATGCCGTCGAATACCAGTTGGAGAACCTGCTTCAGTCCGCGCGCCTTGACCTTCGGGTCACTCAGGTCGAGGCCCGTGCTTCGCGTCAGCGAGTAACGGTTGGAATGATAAATGAAACAGAGCCCGATGAAGTGAATCAGCAAATGAGGGATATTGATTCCCGGATTGAAATCGCCCGACGCCATGCCCTCCTCGATAATTTGGCGAAGTCCCTTCAGAAATGGGTTCTGGCTGAGCGAATGACGTCCCTTCGCCAACAGCCGCCCCTTTTCCAGGTTTTCCCAAAGTACCAATCGGACAAATTCCGGGTTTTGATCGAGGAATTCAAAATAGCCTCGCAACACTCGCGTTAACTTCTCGCGCGGTGACGCCGCGTCCCCGATCGCGTGAAGCTCGACGCCTTCAAGCCGGCCGTGAACTTCCGCCAGCGCCGCCTGGAGCAGCTTCTTCTTGTCGCCGAAATAATGATAGACCATCCGCTTGTTGACGCGCGCCGCCGCCACAATCTCGTCCACTGAAACTGCGTGGTAGCCGCGCGCCGCGAAAAGCCCGATGGCCGCATCGAGCAATCGGAGGCGCGTCCGATCAGGATCGCGCCGCTTCGCGAGCTTTGAAGCCTTTTTCAACGCCCGCTTACTACCCCTCCCGTCCCAACCCTGACAAGGACTTTGTCCGGGACGCCTGACATCGCGTTGCCTTCGGATTATTCCAATCTTTGTAACCAATCAGTTACAACAGTGCACCACGGATGTCCTTCGACCGCTTCGCTCCGCGAAATGGGGAATTTGCTGCGAATGATCTTCAAACAGCGCGTGAACGGTAATCCGACTGGCGCGGTCAGCGCTTCTTCAAGTTTTGCGCCATGCGCCACGCGCCGGTCAACAATGGGATCCAGCGCAGCAACCCGCCGGCTTTTCTCGTGGTAAACCAGCCGACCGCAACCGTCGCAGCCACGACCCACCAGCGATGGGATTGCAAGCCTTCACGCGCGTGGTCGAGCCGGCGCTGGAGCATCACCTGTTCGAGTGCAATGGACTGCCGCTGCAATTCCCCCTGCAAAACCAGAATGCGTTTTCTTTCCTCGAGCGGATTCATGGGCGGGGACGGAGGGTCTCAAAATCTTTGCTGATCTCGGCCACTGAGGTGGCAAACGGTTGGGGCCCGTTGAAAATATGCCGGCGCAACAACCACAACGCCAAGGCCGCCAGACCAAGCGTGATGACCGCAAGGCCGATGAGTCCCGCATAACCGGCGCGCTGCCATAAAAAAATCGCCAGGGTCGCGATCGCGACCAGCAGACCAGCCACGCCCAACGCCATCGCCACGCTCAGCCAAATGATGTGGTTGATCGCGCGGATTTTTTCTTCCTGCAGCTCGACCGCAATCAACGAGAGACGGTTATGTACCAATCCCAACACTGAGTTCGTCACCCGGCGCACGGAATCCATCACGCCGCCGCTGTTTTGATGAGAATTGTCCACGGGGCGTTGTTATTTCCGACGAAACAACGCCCCCAGCAAAATACCGACGCCAAATGCAATCCCGATTGATTCGTAAGGATGGGCGCGAATCGTGTCGTCGGCTTTCTTCGCTGCCACCCGTGCTTTTTCGAGGCCTTCCGCCTGCAATTCCTCATAAGTAGCTTTTGCCTGTTCGAGCGCCGCGCTCACGCGCGAACGGGCTTCCTTGGCTTTTTCACTTACGTCATCAGCGGTGGCCCGGAGCAGACTTTCCGCGTCACGCGCGAGGGCCCGGAGATCTTCGAGTAAACGTTCACGGGCAAGTCGGCTGTGGGAAGTTTCCATATCAGGGAAGTGAGTTTCCATAAGTGATTTTTTGCTAAAGGTTGACCGTTCAAACCCAACCCTAATCAGCGCGTGGACAATTGCCAAGACTTTCAACCGGGATCGCGGCAAGCGCGACGCGGAAGAATCCGTGAGGTGGTCCCTCTTTTCGGCCCGTGGAATTTGATTCGCCTTGGAATGGTTCGGTCCTTTGAAAGGAGACCGTCATTTTTAGCGGGCCTATAGCTCAATGGTTAGAGCAGAGGACTCATAATCCTTTGGTTCTCGGTTCAAGTCCGAGTGGGCCCACCATTTTTGCGATCTAAAGGACCACGTTGCCGTTGAGCGAGCGCAACGATCAGTGGCTGCACGACTGATCGTGCAGCGGGATCTTTCCAGCCCCTGTTCTGTCAACGGGCGCTCGGAGCGCGCCTGCGTTTACGGGAATGCTTTTCTCAAGATCAAGCCGCACTCCTGCCCATATTCTCTGTGGCGGCTACCGGAGGCGCCGGATCCTGCATGAGCACGGGTTGCTTCACCTCGCCGAGAGCGTCGTAGTTCTTCAAGCGCTGGAGGATCATCGTCGTCAATCGATTGCCGGCCCCGACCAAAACCAATCCGTCAGCAGTCGTAATATCCGATACAACCACCTGATCAACCAGCAGGTCTTTAACATAAAGTGCCCGGACAGGTGCACTACCCGATACGGCGTTTGCTAGGTACGTGTTGAAGCAGAGGAACGAAAGCTCGAGCAATCTGGGATCGTATACTCCACTTCGCCCCTTCATCATTTCAAAGGCCTGCTGCTTTATTGTACCTTCGGCTTCAAGGGCCAGCCGGTCGGTAAGAATTTTCAGTATTCGCGCGCCGAGCGGGATCTCTTCACCCGCGCATCGAACGGTGGGAAATCCTGTGCCATCAAATGATTTCTGCTGAAAGAGCACTATCTTTGCCACTCGTTCCAGTCGGGGAATGCCAAGGAGGAGATCGTGTCCAATTTGCGGCACACAACGTACGATTTTTTCTTCTTCACAGGTCCGATCTTCCCCCGTCCCCAGTTTTTCAAGCACCCTGGCCGGAAGTGATGCGCAACCGATCGAAGAAAGTAAGGCAGCAACCTCCAATTCCCATACGGGCGCGGCATTGATAAATCGCGCAAATTGTTGCATGGAATCCCGCAATCGTTGGCCGCGGCCGAGCGCGATGGGAGCGACCATCCCGAGTACTTCAGAAAGCATCTTCACGCTTCCCGTCAAAGTACCCTCGAGGAGTTCGCGCTCCATTTGCAGGAGTTCGAAATGTTTCAATCCGGCTTCAAGGGCTGGCACCAGCGTCTCAATGGGACAGGGCTTGCTCAAAAACCGAAATACTTTCCCTCGGTTGACGGCTTCAACGGCTGTTCGTTGATCGGCGTTGCCGGTGAGCATGATGCGCACCGCATGAGGCGCGTACTCAGTCGAGCGTTCGAGAAATTCCACGCCATTCATGCCAGGCATGCTCATGTCGGCCACCAGCAGGGCATAGGGCCCCCGGGTGCGCAAAGACTCCAAGGCCTCCTGTCCGCCCAAGGCGGTTTCGAAAGTAAATATTTTGCGCAGATTGCGCTCCAACGCGGCTAGAATGTTAGCATCGTCGTCGATAAAAAGAATTTTGGGCATCATGGGACAGCTTCGTTCTGCGGAGACGAGAAGAGGCTTGGCTTATATCGGCCCACTCAAGCGTCCGCTTGAGTCGATCTGGATTTTAAGGAGGCTCGAATCGCAAGGAGGTTCACAAGGGCCTGCCGCCGATTTTTACGCCATTTTGTTCGGTCAACCCTGAACCCAAGCGAAGTCCGTGCCGGGCAATCCTGCGTATTGATCTTTAGAGACCTTGAGCCGAGCCGATCATCTTAAACAGCCGCTGCAAAGCATTCCGCGTCGGTGCCATTCATGCCTACTCCCCTTCCATCTCCCGCCGTCCAAGATCCTGTGTTACCCAACGACCAGTGCGAAGCGATTTTGCGAAAGGCAAGTGACGATTCCCCCTCCTTTATCGCGATCTTCCAAAAGCCCACCCTCTCGGTTTTATTTCTCAATAGCACTGCGAAACGCTGGGTGGATCCTGAAGGACACTCGTCACTCACGGAGCTGACCTTGACGGATATCACTGGAGTAAGCGGCATGGCTCTCTTTGAAAAAGAAATTCTCGTTCACGTCAGCGTGTTCGGAAAATGGCAGGGTGAATGGACGTTGCGTGATGTCTGGGGCAGCGAACTTCCGGTCACGGCGACCTTGACCAATCATCCCGGCGCAGACGGTCAATCCGCTGGCTTCCTCTGCCTCCAGGCGATCCGGAGCGTCACACCAGAAAACACCATTACCTCCGACAGTTTCCTGCTCCACGCGCTGTTGGAAACGACTCCCATCGCCATTTATTTTAAAGATCGGGAAAGCCGGTTCATCCGCGTCAGCCGTGCTTTGGCGCAAAAAGATGGGGTCGCCGATCCTGCAACTTTCATTGGATTGACCGATTTTGACCGCTTCACCGCCGAGCATTCCCAACCCGCCTATGACGCCGAGCAGCGCATCATTCAAACGGGCGAATCGATTATTGATCTGGAAGAAAAGGAAACCTGGCCAGACGGACGGATCTCTTGGGTGTCCACCACGAAACATCCGCTGCGCAATGCGGCAGGACAAATCATCGGCACTTTTGGGACTTCGCGCGACATCACGGCCAGCAAACTCGCGGAGCAGGAGCATCACAATTTGGAGATAAAATATCAACTTGCTCAAAAATTGGAGTCCATCGGACGCCTCGCTGCAGGCGTTGCCCATGAGATTAACACTCCCACGCAGTTCATTACCGACAACATCACTTTTCTCACCAATTCGTTCACCCAAATCTCAACTCTGCTCTCTGCTCTTCGATCGATCCGGGACGCCGCAACCCATCATCCCGATTTAACGGAACAAGCCCGTCTGGCCTCCGCCATCGAGCAGGAAATTGATGCGGATTATCTTCTCCGCGAAATCCCCACAACCCTTGCACAAACTCTCGACGGACTGGGACGGGTGGCTCGGATCGTGCGCTCGCTCAAGGAATTCTCCCACCCGAATAATACCGAGCACAGCCCGGTGGATCTCAACCGCGTCATCGAAACCGCCGTCACCATTTCACGCCACGAATGGAAATACGTCGCTGACTTGGTCACCGATTTCGATCCCGAACTTCCACCCGTGCGGTGCCTGCTGGACGAGTTCAATCAAGTGATGCTCAATCTTATCATCAACGCCGTGCATGCCATTGAGTCTGGGTTTAAGAACAGCCCGCCTGATCGCAGACGCGGGACCATCACGATTCGCACCCGACACAGCGCCAGTCACGTTTTGGTTGAAGTGGAGGACACCGGCGAAGGCATTCCGGAAGCAATTCGCAGTCGCATTTTCGATCCATTTTTCACCACGAAGGAACTGGGCAAAGGTACTGGGCAAGGACTCGCCATCGTACACGCAGTCATCGTCAAAAATCACGGCGGCAAGATCGACTTCACCAGTGAAGTCGGTCGCGGCACGATCTTTCGCCTCCAACTTCCGCTCTAACCCGATTTATTTAAGTCGGTAATTGTCATCGAATGACGTCAGGCTTCAAACCGTGAGAAAGTATTTCTCCCATTTGTCGCTCGGCCGCAAACTCGCGCTAATCACGATTCAAATCAACGGCGTGGCGCTGCTCCTCGCCTGCGTGGTGTTTGGACTTCATGAACAAACGGTATTCCAGAGCTACGTCACCATAGCTGGCTTGTTGTTGCTCGTCTGTTCGGTGGTGACCCTCCTCCTCACGGCGCGCCTGCAAAAAATCATCACAGCGCCGATTCTCGAACTGGCGCATATCGCCTCCACCGTGGCCTCAGCGGAGGATTATTCGGTTCGCGCAGACAAGTGCGGCAACGACGAGATCGGCCAGCTGATCGACAGATTCAACGAGATGCTAAATCAAATTCAGCGACGTGAGGCCAAGCGGAATGGTTCGTGCCTTGATCTGGCGCATCAGCTCGAGGCCCGAAACAGTGAGCTGGCTGGATCGCGCTCCTTGCTCAACGCCACGTTCGAATCCACCACGGACGGAATCGTGGTGATCGACTTCGCAGGCAGGATCGTCGCCTACAACTCCAGGTTTGCCGCCATCTGGCAGTTTCCGTCCGGACTGCTTGAGCGGAGCGATGCTGCGGAAGCGCAGGCTTACACCGACGGAAAGGTCAAGGATCCGGAGAAGTTTCATCTAGACGCTACCGGGGCGCAGACTACTCCGGAGACGGGAAGCGTTGATGTGATCGAATTAAAAGACGGGCGCACCTTTGAGCGGTACGTTTTTCTCCAACAGACTGCGGGCCGTTCGGTGGGAACGGTGATCCACTGGCGCGACGTCAGCGAGGGAAAGAAGGCGGAAGACGCACTAGCTTCCGAACGCGATCTTTTGCGAACGCTGCTGGATAATTCGCCGGACGCCATTTATTTCAAGGACACCCAGTCCCGGTTCATCAAAAGCAGTCAGGCGCAGGCCGCGCACTTTGGAATGAAGAGTGCCGATGAGCTGGTGGGAAAGACGGATTTCGATTTCTTCACCGAAGCTCACGCCCAACGCGCCGTTGAGGGCGAAAAGAAAATCATGCAAACGGGTGAGCCGATCACCGCGCTGATCTCCCGTGATGTGCGGAA
This sequence comes from Verrucomicrobiota bacterium, assembly GCA_041691855.1. Classification (GTDB taxonomy): domain Bacteria; phylum Verrucomicrobiota; class Verrucomicrobiia; order Opitutales; family Opitutaceae; genus Lacunisphaera. Next base: position 41,900 of record JBEPTW010000009.1, read on the forward strand.
AGATGGACGGGAAATCTGGATTCTCACCGATAAAATGCCGCTGCGCAACAAGGCGAGCGAGGTCATCGGCACCTTCGGCATTTCCCGCGACATCACCGCCATCAAACAGGCGGAGGCCAAGTTGGAAGAGGCCCACAAACAATTAATCGATGCCTCGCGCCGTGCCGGCATGGCGGAGGTGGCAACCGGGGTCCTGCACAATGTCGGCAATGTGCTCAACAGCGTAAACGTCTCCGTCACGCTGATCGCTGAAAGTGTCCGTCGTTCAAAAGCGGTTAATCTCGCCCGGGTTTGCGCACTCTTGGACGAACACAAAGCAGACCTTGGAACCTTCCTCACGGCTGATCCAAAGGGCAAGGTCATCCCCGTGTACCTCAGCAGTCTGGCTGAAAGTCTGGCCGCGGACCGCACGACGGTCATGAGCGAGTTGGATGACCTCTGCAAAAACATCGACCACATCAAGGAGATCGTGGCGATGCAGCAGAACTGCGCCAAGAACTCAGGCTACGCCGAAACCGTCTCTCTGCCCGAGCTGGTCGAGGACTCATTGCGCATGAATGCCGACTCGCTCACGCGGCACGACGTCAAGCTCGTGCGTGATTACCAGGTCAAGCCCGTCGTGACTCTCGACAAACACAAGGTGATACAGATTCTCATCAATCTCATTCGAAATGCCAAATACGCCTGCGACGAATCCGGGCGGAGCGACAAACTGATCACGATGCGGATCACCGCCAGTGAGCTGGTCGTACGGATTGCCGTCATTGACAACGGCGTCGGCATCCCACCCGAAAATCTCACCCGCATTTTCAACCACGGTTTCACCACCCGTGCAAACGGCCACGGTTTCGGCCTGCACAGCGGTGCCAATGCCGCCAAGGAATTGGGCGGCTCGCTGACGGTGCAGAGCGAGGGCGTCGGACATGGAGCCACTTTTATCCTGGACCTCCCGTTGCAAAGTGCAGACTCCCACCCGCGACCACCCGGCCTTTAGAAAAAAGGACCACAGCTTCAGACCTCCTGAGCCCAGCCCGTGCAAAGTGAGTGAGAGGGAAAACGAACCGAGCTTGAAACAAAAATTGTTACGCGAAGGAGAGGAAGGTCACGAAGGCCGTCTAGCCCGGAAAAATCATACGGAAATGAAGGCCGGGCGCGGAATGTGCTGAAGTG
>JBEPTW010000010.1:0-42018 GCA_041691855.1 Verrucomicrobiota bacterium
ACGACTTTCTTGTCCGGAGTGACTTCAATCAGCTGCGGTCCCTTGCCTTGTTTGCCGCGCGAAGTAAATAGGGTGTTGCCGTTGGCCAACCGAGTGCAGCTTTGCGGAGCGGAGGTAAACTGAAACTCGGCCGGCAGATCTTTCAGGCAATCGAATTCCCAGACCGTTTCACCCTTGGGATTAACTTCCCGCGTGAGACTGTCTTTTTCGTCGGTGATGAGAGTGTTGCCGTTCTTGAGTCGGAGCGCCGCCCAAGGCCTGGGAATACTATATTTCCAGATTTCCTTAAAATTTTTGTCGTATTCCACTACTTGGTCCAGAATGAGAAAGGAGATGAGATAAGTTCCCTGTGCAGTGACCCGAGCCCGTCGGAACTGCCCATGAACTCCGCCGGACGGCTCATACGGGAGCTCGTGATCGACCTCGACGACCCCGGTCTTGATATTGATAACTTTCAAGTGCGGCGGCAGGCCATTTTCAACGAACATGACTTTGTCCAAACCGATCGGCTGGCAGGCGTGAACTTCCGTGTGTTTCGCATCTTTGGGAACGTGGCAATCGTAGCGCCACACCACTTTTTTATCCGGCGTGATTTCGGCAATGTATTCCATGCGGGAGAACAGAATGTTGCCGTTGGAGAGCATCCACACGTCGTCAAATTCGGGGCGGGGTCCGGTGGAGTAGGTCCAGACCACCTTGCCACCATTCACGAGGAACATGGTGTTACAGTTTTCCCCGACATAGAGCATCGGGTGCTGTGCCAGCCCCTTGCCGGGCAGACCGGAAAGAGAGATTCCTTCTTTATATTTGTCCGAGCATTCGATCTCACTCGGAGCGAATGTCGGAACATTCGCCGCAGTGAAGAGAGGCAGGACGTCCATGCAGGGCGTCGCGGTTGAACTTTTGAGTACCGGTGTCGGACTACCAATCAAGGTAGTGAACGCGGCGATGGCTGATATAACGGCCAGTGAGGAACGGATCTTTGTTTTCATGCTTTTGGGGAAAATGTCGCTGCCTGTATCATCTTTTTTATTTCGATGAATTGAGTTGGGATTTGAAAATATTTCGACGGTTCGTCGGCAACGGGGCAGTTGCGCGCTCTTGGCAGATTCCATGCACGCAAAAAAATGAATGGTCAAAGTTTCTCGTTAGCTATCGGTCCAGCACGTTGGCTGTCGGTGAGGCCAGCGCTTTGGTGAATCGTGAGGTTGGACACTGCTTTGAGAATGAAGATCGGCGTTTCGGCGGCGTGCGCGGCTTTCAGGTGATCGAAATCGGCGCCGACGACATCCTGCAAAAGAATGCAGGGGCGCAGGTCCTCCTTGTCGTAACGGAGTTCGACATGGTCGAGCGCGAGGTTCTTCACGTGACGCGCAAACATGCCGTAAGTCGGCACGACACCGTAACGCCCGGGGTCCAGATATTGTTTTTCCATCTCAGGGATTTCACGCGCCGCCTGCTCTTTGGTGCCGCCGCCCACATACTGAATTAAGAGATGGGAAAGCTCGATGTCTTCGATCGGTGAGCCCAGGGTACCATCAATAATAATGCCCTGATTGGCGGCGACATTATAAGCAACGAGGTTACTAATCTTGATGCGGCGGGCGGTGCCGATGGACGGATTGTGAGGGCCGCGCAGGCGGGAGCCCAAACGAATGAAAATCGGTGCATTCACGATGTCCCGCATCGTGATGTTCGAAACCGCAATATCTTCCATCAGAGCGCCGTCAACCGATTCAAAGGCCAGACCCCGGCAATAGTCGAAAACACAATTTGAAATCGTGAGGTTGCGGAAGCCGCCGTTGGACTCCGTGCCGCATTTGATCCGACCGGTCGGTCCGCCGCCGACGGTTCCCGCCTTGCCGCGTCCGCGGGTGCCGTCGAGGAACGTGCCTTCGTCAAAGCCGCTGACCTGACAGTTCGTGATGGTCACATTTTCCGTCGCCCGATTATAGCCAAGGGCGAAACTGCTTTTCGGACAAATCGCATCGTCGTTGGGGGTGTTGACGCTGCAGTTGGAGACACGGACGTTCTGGCAACAGTCGAAATCGATGCCGTCACGATTGGTATCGATCTTGAGATTGTCGCAGGTCCAATTGTCTACGCCCGTGGCGAGAATGCCGAAATGGCCTCCGTGATAGATGGTGAAATCCCGGAAGATAACATTACGGCAATTCTTCAGCGCGATGGCCTTGTTGCCGACTCCAGCGGGAAGAGTGTCTTGATCGGGATAGCCGAACGGGCCAGGTTTTTGCGCGGCGATGATGGCGCGAGCGCTGGCAGGAAGAGAAAGATCGGGGCGCGCTTCCGGAGCGAGCGCACGTTCCCCGGGCAGAAGGTCACGGCGATTGGAGCGTCGGCTCAAGCCACGGCCAAAGATACGGCCCGGACCGAGTATGGAAATATTTTCCAGATTTTCGCCCCAGATAAGGCTGTTGCGCCAATGGGAATGGCCAAAATCCTGGAACAGATCGGCGTCGGGATTGGCCTCGGGCGCATCGTAGCCGCTACTGAGATCAGCAGGCGGCTCGGCGGCAAGGAGCGTCCCGCCTTGGTCAAGATAGAGGGCGATGTTGCTCTTAAGGTGAATGGAAAAACTCAGATAGGTCCCGGCCGGAAAATAAACCGTGCCGCCACCTGCCTCCGCCGCCGTCGCGATCGTGCGATTGATGGCCTCGGTATCCAATGGGTGCGGGCACCGGACAAAAATCTCCCAGGAGTAACGGATGGATTTCTCATAAAGACACTGGGCTAAAATCAGGAGTGCCGACTCACGGTTGACTGCGCTGCGCGGCAACTTGTGCGGGTGTGACGAGTGAAGCCTCGGGCGTAAAATTTTTGCGCAGATAATTAATCAGGCTTGCGAGATCGACGTCGTTATAAACAGCCGCAAAGGCTGGCATGAGGTTGTTAAACTTTTCGCGTTCGACAGGGAGAACCGCAGCCGGGCCTTTCAAAATAACGTTGATGAGGCGGTTGGTATCACCACTGACGATGGCGCTTCCCGCGAGTGCGGGCTGCATTGTCGGAACACCACTACCGTTCAACATGTGGCAGGCGGCGCAAACTGTGGCGTAGATTTTTCCTCCAAGCGTGTCCGCGGCGGCAGGCAGGTAAACTTGAACAGCTGCAGTCTCAGTTTTTTCGTAGGTCCCCCACTCTCTCCCGTATAAATCACCCGCCAGATGCAACCCTTGCCGGTTTCGCTGATGTAGAGCGAACCATCCGGTCCGACGGCCACGCCCGCCGGACGGTAACGCGCCTCACGCGAGTTAATAAAATAATCGACGCCCGGAAAGCCGGTCGCGAAATCCTCGTAGGCACCTTCGCCGGATTCGATTTTCCCGGTCGGCATTCCTTTCGCGTCGAACGGAATGAAGACAACTTTATGGCCGGCTTGCGGGCGGGGTGAGCGATTCCACGAGCCATGAAACGCGAGGAACATGCCGCCGCGATATTTTTCCGGAAATTGCGTGCCTGTATAAAGGCACATTTGCAGCGGTGCCCAGTGCGCGGGAAACGCGATCCGCGGTTTTTCGAACGCGGGGTTGTCGTCGTGCAGGTGATTGTCGCCGCCGTACTCGGGCGCGCGCATCCGGGCTTTCTTGATTGGATCCCAATAGCTGTAGGGCCACCCGATGTTCGTGTCCTGCTTGAGGAGATGAAATTCCTCGGCGTCACGTTCGGCGTTGTCGAGGGCGTCGTAGTGCATGGGATCGATGATGTCCATGTTATCGCGGCCCATCATCGCCATGAAAAAGTTTTTTGATGTTGGGTGCCACGCGAGCGCGAGCGAGTGGCGGTGGCCGGTGGATGGGATACGAACGCAAGCGCGGCAAGCTCACGGAATTCAATGCGCTGTTGGGGGCGGGGCGCCTCAAGGCTTTCCCGTGATCACCGGCGACATTTCGATTTTACCCTCGATCAAGTACGTCATCATGTTGCGCGCAGTGGCGAAAAGAAAGGCCTTGGGCGAGTCGACCGCGTTCGCCTGACGGGCTTTAAAGACCCGGATATAGGATTCTTGCACGACATCATCGGATATCGGCACAGCTCGGAAATTGCCCGCGCAACCACGCCCGCAGCATTGGTCCATACGGCTGCAGACACTCTGCAAACCAACGCGCTTCTTCTGGATCTTGCGGGGGCATGGAGATTTTCGCCTCGGGGATTATTTCTCGAACAGGGAGAATTTCCACTCTTCCACGACATGCCCGAACATTGTCCGGACATGATCGAGATAACTCATGGAACGATTTTTATCAGCTCCGCACTGTGCGAAGCCACGCTCATTGAAAATTCATCATTGAACTCACCCAAGTCTTTTTGGCGCCACAAATCGCGGATGGCCCGGCGGCCTTTAATTTTCAAATCGCGCCATCTCACGGTCACAGTGATCGGGCCTTTTGAGCCGCTGTTGAAAAGTCCGACGGCCATGGAACCGTCCGCGAGATTTTTGGCGTAAACTCTCGCCGTTCCTTCGTATTGGGTCGCGACGGCCTGGTCACCCAGTGAATCCTGATTCACAGCGATGACTTCGTCGTTTGTCAGGAGACTTTCTGTAAAAGCATCCATGTGGGCCAGATCGTTCGCGATCAGCAATGGGGAACTAAGCAGACACCACATCGTCATGTGCGTGTACTCTTCGTCGGGAGTCAAACCGGGCTCACCGGGCTCCGCCGTGGCGATCTCGAGCATGTCGACGTCGATCCAATGACCCGGGCTGGAATAGGGTTTCCAGCGATCCTGCCCAAAAGCGAGTTCGCTCATCCGCGTCCAGTCCGACGTAATATCTCCGGTCACCCGCCAACTGTTGGCAATCTTCCCAATCGCCGGCCCGTTGGGGAGCTTCATGTGATTTGAAAGACTGAACACAACGTCGCGTCCGCTGTCGCGCAAGGCCTGGTACATTTCCACGGATTCCGGTAATTCGATCGGACTCCAATCATACTTGAGGTAGTCCACGCCCCACGCGGCCCATTGCCGGGCGTCGTTGCTGGCGAAATGATAACGCCCGATTGCATATGGCGGGAAATTTCTCCGGGGCTTAACTTTATGAGGACCGGGTTTGGTGAAATTCCCCTCGGGATTACCAGAACTGCTGCCCGGAAAATCTGCGTAGGAAATCGTCCATGGCGTGGAGTAGAGCCCAAACTTCAATCCCATCGCATGGATCTGATCGCACATGCCTTTCAGATCGGGGAATTTTTCGTTGCCCTGCATCCCATGAAATTCGCCGCCCCGCGCACCCTGCCAGCCATCGTCAATGTTGATGTAGCTCCAGCCGTGATTGACCAGACCAGATGCCACCATGGCTCGGGCATTTTCCAACACGATTTCCTGTGTGATGCGCGCGCCATAGTGATTCCAGCTGTTCCAACCCATCGCCGGCGTAAGCGAAATGGTCTCGCCGACGACGATGGTGAACTTCTTATCGCTCGCACCCAACGCATTCTTCGCGTGCAACGTCACCTCGTATTCACCCGTTTTCCACAATGTACCTGTGATCGTGCCCGTAGCCTGATCCAAGGTCAGTCCCTCGGGCAGATTATCGGCGGAAAACCGCATGGGCCGCTCGCCGGTTGCGGGAATATGATAGAGGAACGGGTGATCCGGCCGTACGCCGAAAATCCCCGCGCCGTTGATGTGCGGCGCAGGTGCCGGCGCCGGTGTACGGATCATGCTTGCGTCAGGCTTGATCGCGGCCGCCGCTGATTTTTGAACGAGAGGAGCGTTCTCTTGCGCTGATAAAGAAACGCCCGCGCTCGCAATCAAGATCACCGAAAAAGAAAGCAGCGGTGACAATTTGGATCTGTGTACCTTCATGGAATAGCTTGGATTAAATGGCGATCTCTCAGTTTATTTCGCGCGTGCCAATTCCTTCGTCAAGCCAGCACGGAGCCCCGCCAAGCCGAACTTAACATCATTGTCATACCAGTCGTTAAACGGGCCGTGCTTCGTTTCGTCGAGCGCCGCCTTGACCGCGTCGGCCGCCAGGATGGCAGCGGTAAGATGGGCCTTCAGCTCGTTGCGCACACCCCGTGCCCGATAGGCCAATGCGGTTTCATGCAAAAGGTTATTGAGCGCTACCATGATCTTCGCGCGGACCAGAAGATTGTCGTTGAGGTATAGTCGACCAGATCCGGTTGACGGCAGAGCGAGGTTTGCACGAGCCACGACCGCCGCAAATTTCTGACCTGACTCGGCGGTGCCGCGGAGAAGAGCGTCGATCTGGCCAGAATCTCCCGGCTGCAGTTCGACCCGGAAGTAACCGAGGCTGCCCTTGCTCGCGTCGTCGAGGGGATTGCCATCGAGAGGGTTGGGCCTGGTCACGTTCGCGGCCATATCCTTGATCAACATTTCTACCGCCCGGGCATAGCGCATGTCCTGAAAGATATATTGCCGGTCAAACCCCGCGATGTCGGGTTTTTTTTGCTCCCAGTAGGCTTGGTAGTAATCGCGATACAAGGCGGCGAGTTCGGTCGCGTGCTCACTGCCATAATATCGTGCACAAAAATTCCGGAGATAGGTGTCGGCATCGAAATCCTTGAAGCGCCACATCATCTCGGCGTTGGCGGATAGTTCAGTCAGGTGTTCCCGAATGTTGCCGGCGTTCACCACCGTGAAAGCCAATGGCTGAGCGCCGGTAGAATCGACGATCCTGTAGTTGGCGGCCATTTTCCACGGGCCTTCCGCAGGAGCGAGGTGGGAACCGGTGGACGTAAATTGAAAATTGAGATAATAGCCGATCAGGCGATCAGGCGGCGCCTTGTAATCACGCAAAACTTCCGGCGGAAAATGATCACGACGCGCCGCGACGAAATTCCAAATCAGCGTAGGGTCTGCGGGCGGATGAAGGAGACCGGCGGTCAAAAATGTCGTGCCTTCATTATAAAAGGTCGTCCGGAGGTTGGGCGCCGGATTGCCCGTGACTTCCTTCACGACATCAGCCTGAGCCTGCAACATCTCGTTAATCACCCGCGCCCGGCCCGGAGTGTCCGTCGGGGCATCCTTGAATGTTTCCCAAAACGGGATGTCGTGGTCACCTCGAAAAACGAGGGTCCAGACCGTTTCAAAACCGGCGCGGTGCGCCGTTTCGACATGATATCGCCAGAAGGTTTTCAGATTCTCGATATTCTTGACCGAAAGAGGCGGCACCTCCTTGCCCTCGTGCTTCCAGAAGGCGCCCCAACTCGACAGATTTGAACCCAACGGCGAGGTATGGTGGTGTGTGATGACCAGACCCCGTGCGCTAGCCTCGGCGGCCTCGGGACGCACTGCATATCGCGGGGCATCCGCTCGCAGATCGGCGACACCGCCCAGTTCAAGCGTATTGTATTTCAGCCGGAGCACCGTCTCCAACATCGCGTGATTGTGGTCTGGTGATTGTTTTTGCCAGGGTTGAAGAAAATCAGTGTCATTGTTAAGCCAAGCGCGCCAGCGGACATAGGCAGGCGGGAAAATCCGGTTCGTATCACCAGGTATAGTTATCGCATCGCGCCGGACTGGAACCCAGTCCGCCCAATACCACAGTGGAGGAACGCCGAGAAATTCATCCGAAAATGAATAGATGGCGTAGATTGCACCCCGCGGATCGGAGCCCTCGAGTACGACACTGGTCTGGCCGTCAATCACGCGCAGATGAATCCCGTGTGCCTCACGGCCGGCAATCGCAGACTCGTGCCAAGCGGGATTGGTCGAGCCATCAGTGAGGATCACGATGGCGGAGCGGTCGTGTAATTCCTTCACGTCCTCGATAACGGGCGAGGGCTGGCCGAGGACCTTTGCCAAGTCTCGCTGTAAATCAGCTACTGCCAACCTCACTGACGCCGGCGTTCCCTGAGGGACAAGGATCGGCACACCTGGAGCAAGATGAACCGTCGCAGTCGCGGCGGAGCCTACGGCAGCTAATGTGAATAAAACGGCTGCCGCACTTATTTTGCGCAATACCGAAAGAGACGTGCTGGTTGCTTTGAAAATGAGGTGTTTCATGAGGAACAGAGTATAATGCCAAAAAACGAAAAACCGGGCGCTAGGTCAGACGACCTACGCGCCCGGTTGAATTTTCCGGTGACTTGGGTTTAGGGAGAAAGAGCCGAGGCCAAACTCCCTATGCACCCATCAGCAGGATTAGAATGAGAACGAATTACGGAATACGAATTCCCGAGGAGCCCGCAGCTGAACATTGCTGATCGCTCCATCTTGAGCGCGAACGCCAAATGGGATTGGGTCCTGATCGTTCAAGACATTGTTCACATTGAGCTGCATGCGCCATTTGATTTTATGGCCATAGGAAGAGATCTTCCGCTCATAACCAAGCCAGAGACCGGTGGTGTAAATATCACGACCCTTATACGGACGAGTTGTATCAGCGATCGTCTGACCGAAGTTCGCCTTCGTTGGGTCCGTCGTATTCACATTGGGGAAGCCAATGATTGTCGCGGCGGCATAGCTTTCAGAACCACCGATGAAGAAGTTTTTCAACACCGATGATTTCGGGAAGATATACGAAGTGATCACGTTTGCTTGGTAAGGAGTAACCAGGGTTGCGGACGCGAGCTGGGCATTGTTAAGTGTCAGCTGCTTCTGAATATTTGAGATGCTGGTCGCGATCGTTTGACCTCCGCCGACTAAAGTCTGATCGGCAGCGGCCCAAAGAGCCTGATACTTGGCAAAGTACGCAGCGTATTGCGGGGCGAAGCTTGAAAACACAGTGTCGTTTTTGTCACCGGTGGCGCGAATACGCCAGTTAGGAGTCGGATTAAACGTAATCTCGAGTTCCGTGCCCTTCGATTTGTTACTTTGCGTGTAATTGTATTGAGCACCATTGGCACCGCCGGGGTATCTCGGATCATTGTTAGCAACACCGAGGGCTTGCCAGATTGGAGTGAAATTATCACCCGGGGCGCTGCCGCCGGTGATCACGGTGTTATCCTTGGAATTAGTATAGCGACCCAATGAGACGGACAGTCTGCTATCCAACAGGTCGAGCTTGAGACCGTAATCCTCTCCCTTGCCGACTGTCGGTGGGATGACACCGCCGTAAACGTCGGTGCGAGTGACATCAGGTGAAAAATTATCCGATTTATTACCAAAGATGGAGATGCTATCGGTGATGTGCACGACCGCGCCGTAGCTCTTGGTATTGACCTTGAAGTTCGCGATCGGGGCGGAGCCGAGCAACGTAGTCGCAGGGGCATAGACACCACGGGCGTCTCTGGTGGGGGTGGCGCTGATGCCATAAGAATCAGCCGTATCCTGACGGATACCAACGGTGGTGACCAAGTGGTCTTTCAGCCAAAAGCTTTGCAATGCTTGGGAGTATGAGGTCGACCGGCCTTGCGTCACTGTGGGTGCCTTGGTCCGGAGAAGTGCGCCGACGACACCATTACCGTTAACTTGTTGAGTAACGTCACCAGCAGCGATCACACCAGTGACTGGATCGAGATAGTAACGGCGATTGATATTGTTTGTGGAAGTGCTGAGATAATTCGCGGCGCCGATTTGAGCGGCTGCTCCGGCGGCGGCCAGCGGGGTGGTATTGACTTCAATGTAGTTGTCGATGTAGCGACCGGACTTCCGATGATCGTAGGAGAACGCAAAGTTGTTTTTGCCCAGCCAATTGTTCGTCTTTTGAGCTAAGTTGAGCTGGTAGGCGACCCCAACCCGAACCGTCGAGTCGATAAAGGTATAATCCTGTGGCTGCTGAATTCTATCGGTAAAGTACTTACCCTCATTCGGATTGACCGCCCCGTTGGGCAAAAATCCGTTTGGATCAATATAGACGGTGGTGAAGCCACCGCTCGACCATGGGCGCCATTTGGTGCCTCTAAAGTCGTTATAGGCTGCCTCGATGTAAAGGTCATGACCAATTTGTTGCGTGAGCGAAATGGTGCGGTACCGCACATTGGTCTGTTCCCTCGCTGCGGTATCACCATAAAGATTCGAGTAGAGCGGGAACGGGCCATTCAGCAGCGGAAGATTGGAACCGGTGGAGGTCTTTCCCAGATTTGGATCCAAAATTGTCGGGCTGTTGCTCACGCCAGAATTTTTCCAATCCATGATGGGGACGCTAACCGCGGCTCCGCCAACAAACACGATTTGGCTGGCAGTGGAGAAGGCCTTGGTGCCGACCGCGTACGTGGGCTTCACCGTGCCGGAATAAGCTCCGACCACAGGACTTCCACTAGCCTGCCAATAGGAATATTGCTCGGTCTGCTGATTGACGCGCATGTAATTGTCTACGCCGTTGTCGTTTTCATAGTCGAACGAGGCGGACAGGGTATAGTTGTCCTTTTTCAGGAGCACTGCCGTACCGGTGAGGTAAATGTTCTTATCGCGCTGAGGGGAATCCATGCGAAAGCCGGCCACGTCTTGATACATTGCATCAACACGCAAAGCGAGCCGGTCGGGAATGATTACTTGGTTCCAGTCGATACTGCCACGTGCACCGCTGCCTTGGTTGTCTACTTGCTGGGCGAACTCGCCCAAATTGCGGCGTAAGTCAGCTTTTTTCGTGGTGACGTCGACGACACCCGCTGGATCAGCATTGCCGTAGAGAATCGCGTTTGGTCCACGGGAGGTGGTAACCCGGTCAACATTGTAAAGGTCCGAGCTCGATTTGACCTGATCGCCGCTGACGAGGAATAAATTACGACTGCGGCTCACCGACGAGGTGATGCCACGAATGCGGTAACCGCTGTTGTCATCGTTACGGTTCACTTCCGTATTGGTGCCAAACGAGATTGCGGTATCGATATTGGTGGCACCGATGTCTTGGAGAAGTTCCGGCGTCATGACGCTGATCGCTGACGGCGTGTCGGCGAGCCGTGAATTGAGGCGGCTGCCCGCCAGCGTGTTGGTCGCGGCGTAGCCACGATCCTTCGTGGCATCGACCACAAAAGGGGAAAGCGTGATCACATCATCGCCTGCCGGTGCTGCTGCGGTTTTCGGAGTGGGAGCAGGTGCGGCTGTTTGCGCCTGGACAGTTAGGGCGGCGGCGGAGAAAACCGCAGCGAGCGTAAGATTGAAACCAATTTTCATGGAGGGCTTTTGACGAGGGCTGGCGATAGTGAATCGACCAAGCGGAGTGGTTCTCATAGGTTATCGGGTTGGGGTTGGTCTGTTGGTATTCCGTTTCAGTGCCAAGTGAGCGACACGTCGGAATTCTGACAATGAATTCGTAGCGATTTGAACGAGAGAATGTCAAATTTGTGGCTACTCTCATCGTTTAGTAAAACTCGCAGGATTTATCGCTACATGCCGCCCAAAAAAATTCTGAGCTTCAGTAACGAAGCGAGTTACGTAACATACTCGAATAAGCTGCAGGATCTTCACTCTCGCGAATCCACACACATCTCTGAAATTACGGGAAGGGCAGGAAGCATTAATATGCTTAACTCACCCGCGTCTTAGCGGAACAAATTCCTTCACCAAATCACCGGGGCCAAAATTGGAAATAATCAAAGCCACGGGTTGCGAATCGCGGGCGAAGGGACGACGATCCGTCTTGGAAAGTTCGTTGTCGACGATCTCCTTGGGGTAAGCCCATGGCTAAAAAACTCTCCTGACGACCGGCTCATGACCGCCCCTGCTCTCCTTGCTTTTAGTCCGCGCCACCTCGCGTGGCAGGACTATGTCGTCCTGTTTTTATATTTCCTATTGAACCTTGGAATTGGGTGGTGGTGGTCAAAACGTCGTCGATCAAGTGGCGGCTTTTTCCTCGGCAACAGGCGGATCGGGTGGGCCGTGGCAGCAGTCAGTTTTTTCGCCGCCAACACAAGCAGCATCAGCTTCATGGCGTTACCGGCAAAAACTTATCAGTCCAATTGGCTTTCGTTTGGGTCCGCGCCTGCACAATCGCTCGGTGGACTGATTGTCGGACTCTTTTTGGTTCGTGTGTTACGTCGGCTCAACATCACAACGGTCTATTCCTACCTCGCTAAGCGATTTGACCAACGGGTGCGATTGCTCGGAGCGGGACTTGGTGTTTTGTTAAAAATTGGTGGCCGCTTGAGTGTGGTCATGCTGCTGCCTTCACTGGCGCTGTCGACCGTCACGGGACTCAATGTTTATCTGAGCATTTTGCTCATGGGAACCGTGACCACGATTTATGCGATGGAGGGTGGATTTGAGGCCGTCGTCTGGACCGCAGTGCTGCAGGTGGTTCTCACCTACAGCGGGGTGGTTTTCGCGGTGGGGTTTCTCGTGAATGGTGTGGACGGTGGCTTGGCCAGTATCCTGCGAACGGGTGCCGATGCCGGAAAATTTCATATGATTTCCTGGGCGCCAAATTTAACCCAGCCAACCGTGTGGGTGTTCATCGGTATGTTCTTCGGACATATCTTTACCCAACTCGCCGACCAGCCACTCATGCAGCGCATGCTGGCCACCGCCGATGAAAAAGATGCCCGGCGCACCGTGCTTTGGGGCAATCTCCTTGGTCTGACGAGTTCCGTCCTCTTTTTTTTCGTTGGGACCGCTCTCTACGTTTACTACCGAGCGCATCCCGATCGATTGATTGCAGCACTCCCCAACGACGCAATTTTTCCCTATTTCATCGCAAACGAATTGCCTCGCGGGGTCGTGGGAATCGTTATCGCCGGTCTGTTCGCCGCCGCGATGGGCGCGCTCAGCAGCGCAATGAACGCGACTGCCGCGATTTTAGTCACGGACTTCCAAGGCGTACTTCAACCGCGGGCCTCAGAGGCGCAACGATTGCGTCTTGCGCGGCTCTCCACTTTGATTTGCGGCGTATTGGCCACTGGAATGGCGACTTATCTCGCCTATCGCCAAGTGCCCTCATTATGGGACGAATTCTTGAAACTCATCGCGCTCGTGGGCGGCGGTTTTCCCGGCGTTTTTGCGCTGGGTGTGCTTACCCGCCGCGCGCATTCGACTGGGGTCATCGTCGGAACTTTGTCCAGCATCGGTGTGACGTGGTGGGTTCAGCACTACACGAGCACCAGCGTATTTCTCCACGGCTTCGTGGCGATCAGCTCGTGCATGACGATTGGTTATGTCGCGAGCGTGCTGATCCCGCCTCGGGAACGATCTCAGGATCTCGTCAGCCCGTAACCTCGCTCGGCCCACGATCCATTTTTATTTTTTTCAGTCTATCGAGAAGCAGCGAACAAACTCCCACCACACCCGCTTCGTTCCATTATTCTCCCGGCCTCAGGGTACTGCCCGCCATCCATTTTCCCATTCGGTGGATCCGCAGCGGAAACGGAAGTACTCCGCGTTCATTACGACTCAAACGTCCGATCAGGGTGTCGGCAACGATTGCACCGATCTCCGCCGAATTCTGGTTAATCCCGGCAACTGATCCATCGTAGACGTGCAAGTCGAGTGAGACCACCGCCACATCCGCAGGCACTTTAAATCCAGCGCCGCGCAACCACGTCAGTACATTCGCATAACCTCCGCCGGTTAGCACAACGTCAGGTCGCTCGGCCTTGAACCAACGGAGGAACGTTTGCTGATCCCATTCATCCGTAATCAATGGCCTCGGATAAGATACCTTCTTCGGGTAACTATGCTCGATCAGATAGCCGCCCAACCACTGCTCCTCGATGCGCTCCATTATGCTGCTTTGGATGGCGAGACCGATGCGCCGGTATCCGCGACGGCGACACTCACAAATGGAAAGGCGGGCCGATTCCCCATGGTCATTGCCGACGCGCGGAATATTCGGACTATTCAACGTGAACGCGATCCCGACGGCCGCAAACTGATCCCAATCCAGCGGCAACGTTTTCAATCCGGAATGCACGGGAGCGACAATCAGCCCGATGATTCCCCGATTGTATAATACTTGATTGGCCCGCGCCGGCGTCATGCCGTCGGCATAAAGCGGGAATTCTTCGACGTGAAATCCCTGCAGTCGCGCCTGCTCCGTCGCTCCAGCAAATTGCTCGCGCAAGGTCTGCGACTGGCGCCAGTCCTCCCCGGGCTTCGACGAAGTCAAAAAGGCGAGCGTGGTGTGAGGCGAACCTTCCCGATGCGTTCGTCGCGAACTCATTAAAGCCGAGATCAGGGGATTTAGGCGGTAGCCCAACTTCTCCGCAGCTTTCCGAACCTTGATCCGGGTCGCTTCCGGAATACTGGGATGGTCACGCAACGCCAGTGAAACCGTCGTGCGGTGAACGCCGGCCAAATCGCCGACGTCCTGCATGCATGGGATCGTGTTTTTGTTCGCCACTCAACTATGAGCGTTGGTTCGACGTTGCCATAAATCAACCCGCATCTCTGATCCCATTTTTCCCGCCTAGCGTTGCCTTCATTCATCCCGCCGCGGGACGCTGGCGGTCGAACCTACCAGACCACAATTCGTCTCCCCGTGTTAATGAATCTGTGCGCCCTCCCGGTTGTGGCTGTTTCGAACACCGTATGCTTCTCGCCCGGGGTTCCCATCGTCATTCCGATCAACGCAGAAAACGCCGTTCGCCGAGCGGCGATCGATCTGCAACGTGATCTTGCCGTCGTCCTGGATTCAGAATCGCCGCTGGTAACTGAATGCCCGACGGACCGAGCGAGCATCGAAATCCTGACGCCCGATCCGACCCTCGGCGCTCCCGAGGCTCACCAAATACGAGTGATTGAAGGGCCGGGCGCTCCGCCACGAGTCACGCTCGGTGGCAGCGATCTGCGCGGGGTGATCTACGCCATCTACTCTTTTTCAGAACACGCGTTGGGGATTCCACCATTGTGGTTCTTCGCCAATTGGAAACCCACGCGACTGCCAGCGGTCGAGTTGCCATTCGATTTCGTTCTCAACATTCGTCCACCGCACGTGCGCTGGCGCGGCTGGTTTCCCAATGACGAAGATATGTACGCACCGTGGGAAGCGCTCGCGGCCAACGATCACTTTGATCGCATCCTTGAGACGATGCTGCGGTTGAAACTCAACATTATCGATTTGGCGGAAATCATCGACTATCCCTCAACCCAGCGCCTCGCCCGCCCCCGTCACGTCCATGATCGCGGCTTGGCCATGACCACGACCCACACCAGTCCGCTCGGGACCAATTGGGCTCATTGGGAACAGTTCTGGCGGGACGTACGTCATCAAGAGCCGCCCCCGCTCCGTCTCGACCAAGTGAAAGCAATGGAGGAATTCTGGATCTACCAAATCGAACTCTGCCAGCGCGAGGGTTTCGAGATGATTTGGGAAATCGGCTTTCGCGGCAACGGCGATCATAGCTTCGCCAATGCCTTTCCCGACGCGCCGCCTGACGCGGCGGGACGCGCTGAGGTCATCAGCGAGATGATTAAAATCCAAATTGCCTTGGTCCGTGCGCGCCACCGCAATGGTCCGCTGCGGATGCGCACGGTGCTCTACAACGAGAACTCCGACTATCTCGCCGCTGGCCTGCTCAAACTACCGCAAGACCCCGACTTGATTTGGAATTACGTCGCCGCCCGTCGCGATCATTTCCCGGCCGCCGATATTCGAAACGGTGATTTGCCCGCCAACCAGCCATACGGCTACTACCTCAACCTGCAATTTACCTCGACGGGCGCGCACCTAGCCCAGGCGGAAGGCCCTTGGAAAATTGCGCGCAATTACGAAATAGCGGCGGCAGTCAGCAAACGACCGCTGGAACTGTGGATCGTAAACGCCGGAAATTTCCGTGAATTTAGCCGCGAAGTGTCAGCCCACGCTTCGATCGCATGGACCCCGGCCGGCTGGAATGCCGACGCGTTTCTCAATGCGTGGTGCGCCTGCTATTTCGGCGCCAAGCAAGCCAGCGCGGCTTCTGGGGTGATTCGCGATTACTACAACAGCTACTGGACTCAACGCGCGCCCGATCTGCCTGATTTTCCGCGCCAATATATTTTTTACGACATGCGAGTCGCGCGGGCTTGCGAAGATCTGCTCGACACTTGGACCGAGCCAGTGAAACGCGTCGCACTTGATGACCGCAACATGGGATATTATCGCATCGACCCCGCCACCGAAAAAACTGACGACCAGTTGACGGCCTTGACGCGTGGTCTCAGCCGTTCGATCGAACGGCTCGATGGAGTGACCCGCGAAGCCGCCGCATTGGAAACGGAACTAACCGCCCAAGGACGGCGCCTCTGGCGTGACAACGTGCGCGTCCAAGCCCAAGTCGTGCTCGCCACGGATCGCGCGTTGCTCGCGCTGGTGCGTGGCTACCGCGAACGCAGCGACGAAGCGGTGCGTCGCGCCGCGCTCGAAAAGGCCGAGGTTGCTTTCGCCCACGCGCGCAGTTGGCTGACGAGCGCCGACGAGCCGCCCTTCACCGGCTGGTCTGCACCCGAAACGCTTTGGGGAATCAATGTCATGCGCAGCAAAATCACTCAGCTCCTTTCCGGCGAAAAGGTCACGCGCCGCGACCGGCCTTAATTTCCCATTCAACAAATTCTCGCTTCAGTCCACCTCCGGAAAAATCCGCCATGAATGTTATGTCATTACCGCCTCCGTCCTCCCCAATCACTCCCGTTTCCCGCCGTTTTCTGCTACTCACGGTTAGCCTCTTTGCGTCCCTGTTCGCGTGGGTCTCCGTGACCGCCGCAACCGGAACCTACAACGTCCGTGAGAATGGCGCCGTGGGCGACGGACACTCGCTCGACACCGAGGCCATCAACCAGACGATCCTCAAAGCGGCCAAAGCCGGTGGCGGCACGGTGTATTTCCCCGCTGGCACTTATCTCAGCTACTCAATCCATCTCCAAAACAACATTGCGTTGTATCTCGACCAAGGCGCCACCCTCCTCGCCGCCGAACCTCCTGCGGATCTGAGTATCGGATACGACCATCCCGAGCCCAACCCCGGCGTTGAGCTTTATCAAGATTTCGGCCATTCGCATTGGCACAACAGTCTTATCTGGGGCGAGAATCTGGAGAATATCTCCATCCTCGGTCCCGGACGCATCTTTGGCCGAGGACTTAGCGGTCGCGTACCCCGCGCCGCCGGTCTCACCCGACGCGATCTTTTGCCAGAGGAACGCGAGCTTCCTCCTGAAAAACAACCGAACTTGTCTCTCCCGGCTGAGGCGATGGCTGCCATGGCCGCGTCGATGAAACCCGGCCCGTTTGGCTATCCAGACCCGAAAGATTCCTTCCCCCCCGGCGTCGGCAACAAAGCCATCGCCCTGAAAAATTGTCACAACGTCATCCTCCGAGATTTCTCGATCTATCACGGTGGCCATTTCGCCATTCTCGCGACAGGAGTCGACAATTTCACCCTCGATAATCTCAAGATCGACACCAACCGGGACGCGATCGACATCGACTGTTGCAAGGACGTGCAAGTTACGAATTGCCGCATCAATTCTCCGCACGATGACGGTCTCTGCCTGAAAAGCACCTACGCGCTCGGGTATATCCGGCCGACCGAAAATGTTACCATTACCAACTGCATCGTCAGCGGGTACGACGAAGGCACGGTTTTAAACGGCACGTTTCAACGAAAGTCGTTCGGCGTTCGTGGCAGTCCCACCGGACGCATCAAGTGCGGCACGGAAGGCACCGGCGGGTTTCGCAACATCACGATTTCTAATTGCGTATTCGAGTTCTGCCGGGGGCTGGCACTTGAATCCGTCGACGGCGCCTTGATGGAGGATATCACCGTATCCAACATCGCGATGCGCGACATCTTCAATGCCCCGATCTACATCCGCCTCGGCGCCCGCCTCCGTGGGCCGGGCAGTCCGCCAATTGGAACCGCGCGGCGCATCAAGATCAGCAACGTCGTCGCCTCCAACGTCGCTGCCGTTAATAGCATCATTCTCGACGGCATGCCCGGCTCGTCTCTGGAAGATATCGATCTCTCCCACATCTCCATTCAATACGCCGGCGGAGGCACCCGGGAACAGGGCGAGCGCACGGTCCCGGAAATGATCAAGGAATACCCCGATCCTTCACGCTACGGCACCGTTCCGAGCTATGGAATGTTCGCGCGGCACGTGCGCAATCTCACGTTTGACCATATCCAGTTCAGCTACGCCAAAGAGGAGCTGCGTCCCTGCCTATTTTTGCAGGACATCGCGGGCATCGATTTCAGCTATCTGAAAGCAGACCACGCCGCCCACACGCCCATCCTCATCCTCAAAGGCGTGTCCGATCTCAACATCCAGCAAAGCACCGATCTCGCCGACACCCGACGCGCTGGTCCGATCTCCGATGAAAAACTGTAAAGCCATTTCCCTGGTTGCCGCGATCGTAACTTGGTCTGCTTGCTCGTCGCTGACCGCAGCACTTCCCCTGCCCGATCCGGATGACGGCGGAATTAATCTGCCACCGGGTTTCCGCGCCCTGGTCTTCGCCGACAATCTCGCACCACCGTTTACCGCTATAAATATATTCCCGAAGAACTCGTCTCATCGAGTCCGCTGGAAGTGGTGGTCCACGATTTGCCGGCAGAAGCCGACCACGATGCCAAAGCTTTTGCGTTCGACGATTCCGGCGGACTCATCGTCGAGGTCGGGTCTCCGTACAATGTCTATAGTAAACCCGACCGGCAGCTGGGAGCCAAAGGCTTCAGCGACGAGGAAGTGGCGAAATTCCAACTGACCTATGGCGGATTCTGGCGCTACGACGCCCACAAGCTCAATCAAACCCAAGCAGATGCCGTGCGTTTTTCAACCGGACACCGTCACTCCCTGGCATTTGCCTGGCAGCCGGCTTCACGGAATTTTTTCATGACGATGATGGGACGCGACAATCTCAACATCGTCGATCCCAGCCACTATGATGCGCTCGACAACGCGGAGCGAGACGCGGAAGAATTTCATCTCCTCAAACAAGGCACCAACATTGGCTGGCCGTACACCTATTGGGATCCAATTAAAAACGCCCGGATGCGTGCGCCGGAATACGGCGGGGATAACCATCAACGCGACGACAATCCAGCATTCGACAAACCGATCATTGCGTTCCCCGCGCATTGGGCGCCGATGCAAATGTGTTTATATAACGGCACCCAGTTTCCCGAAAAATTTCGCGGCGGCATGTTTCTCGCCTTCCACGGTTCGTGGAATCGGAACCCGCGCCCGCAAGCCGGATACCGGGTGGTTTTTATTCCCTTTGATTCGCAGGGCATGCCCACCGGCACCTACGAGAATTTCGCCACCGGTTTTCCGGGAGTGGATGATTTCACCAACACACGCGATGCTCGCTTCCGCCCGGTCGGAACCGCAGTCGGACCTGACGGCTCGCTCTACATCAGCGAGACTCAACGCGGCCGGATCTGGCGAGTGATCTACACCGGCGAAATCCAAAAAACAGCCGATCGCAAACGGGAAACCTTGCCGGAACCTACGCTGTCACCCGCGTCAGTTGGCGTAAATACTCCCGGCGGTCGCATCTACCAGACCGTGTGCGCCGCATGCCATATGCAAAACGGCAGCGGCGTCCCCGCAATGCAACCAGCACTCGCGGGCAGCTCGGTTGTCGCCGGGGAGACCAACCGTCTGATCAAAGTACTGCTTCTGGGTCCGGCCGCAGTACTGCCCGCTAACCGGGAAAAATTCTCGAATGTGATGCCTCCTTTCGGCTCCGTGTACAACGACAGGGAAATCGCGAGCGTGATTAATTATCTGCGGAAAAATTTCGCGCCCTCTGCCCCAGAAGTCACTCCGGCTCAAGTCGCGGCGATGCGGATGCCTTCTCCATGAGCCCAAGACTCTTTTTCCGGCTACGCTCGGATGAAGCGATTCGGATCCGCCCATGAACTGGCGAGCACCAACCTACTCCTCGCGGAGGACGGCAAAAATCGGGATGGACTCGCCTCGGGTTGATCAAATCAAACGTGACCCTTTGTTCGGATTCGCGCGGAGCTTCTCGAAGGCGACAGCGAACAACCAGGCGAAAAGCGCATAAGCCGCGCTTGCGAGATGGGCGCTGGTGGCGACATGTACATCGGCGTCGTCAAATCGGATCATGCCGCCGCCCCGGCCGCCGTTGAAAGATTCGAGCACCACCTCGCCGACATAAACGGCGAGGACCGCCGGCCAGAACCAATCCGTCCAATCGCGGCGCCAGCCTTGGGCCGCGAGGTAAAGCAACAGGCCAAGATTGACCGCGCTCAGTCCGCCATAACGCTGCATGGCCGGATCGAACCAGTAGAGCGCGGCAGAAATAAACGGAGGCATGAGCAGGAGCGAGATCCGGCTAAAAAGGGGACGTTGCGGTTCCAGCAGCCAACCCAGGATAAAAAATAGTCCGGCATCGGCAACGAAGTGGGGCCAGCCAAAGTGCACGAAATGACCGGTCCAGATCCGCCAGTATTCGCCCCGCGCGAGCCCGGCCCGATCATAGAGCAGGGTCTCGCGCCAGGCCGGATTGAGTTGGACGATAAGCGCAATTAAAGTCGCCCCGATAAAAAACCGGGGCGGCTTTGCGAACAACTGGCGAAACCGAGACGAGCGGATCACCGCCGCACTCGAAGCAGGCGACCGAATCCAAGCAACGTCAAAACCGTGATGAACCAGATACTGGGCGCGCCGCCACCGCCGCCACCGCTCGGAGTAGAGGTGTTCGAACCGGAACCGCCCGCGGTGCTGCCTGCGCTGCCTGTTCCTCCGGTGGTACCGGTACTGCCAGTTGAAGACTGCGCTTGGGAAAGGGCCAAGGTGGTGACCATGTAACCCGGAGTTATTTGGCGAAGCGCCGCGTTGCCAGTATCGGCGACATAAACATTCCCCAATGAATCCACGACGAGGCTGCGGGGTTGGTTGAAGAAAGCGTAGATGTTGAAACCATCTTCCAGTCCCGCGATCGTCGGAAGACCCGCAAAGTTGATCACGACGCCGGCGGGGCTGATTCTGCGGATACAGGAATTTCCGGTATCGGCGACATAGAGGTTGTTCGACGAATCAACGGCGAGGCCCTGAGGATTGTTGAACAGCGCTCCGCTGCCGGTGCCATTCTGGTCGCCGTTGACGCCGGCCACTCCGGCAAAAGTACTGACCACGCCGGCCGGGGTGATCAAACGAATCGTATTGTTGGTCGAATCCGACACGTAGAGGTTGCCCGTGCCATCGATGGCAATGCCGGAGGGATGGTTAAAGCGGGCCGCAGTGCCGGTGCCGTCGGAAGTACCCGAGATCGTTTGCCCGGTTCCCCCGCCGCCGGCAAAAGTCGTGACGACGCCAGCGGTAGTGACCTGCCGGATCGTGTTGTTCACCGCATCAGCCACATAAAGAATATTGCCGGAGACCGCGATGCCGGTCGGCGATGAGAAGCTGGCTGCACTGCCAGTTCCATCGGCATTGCCACGAACGCTGGTTTTGCCGGCGATGGTCGTCACGGTGCCGTCCGGAGCGACGGAGCGGATGGTTCCGTTGGCGGTGTCGGCCACGTAGACATTGCCATCATTGGCGGCGACAATTCCACCCGGTTGATTGAAGAGCGCGCCAGTTCCTTTTCCGTCGGTCGAACCAGCTTGGCCGCTGCTGCCGGCGAGAGGAGTCACAAATCCGGCGGTGCTGACGGTCTGGATGTTATTATTAGAGCCGTCGCCGACGATGAGGGTGCCGGCGCTATTGATGGTGATACAGGCAGGGAAAGGCAGGACGGCCGCACTGACAGTGAGGGTCGAGGCGTTACTGGTGGAACTATTGCCGGAACTGGTCACCACGTAGCGGTATTGGTATCCATTGAGCGCCGGGGTGACGGCGGTGATCTGGAGAAACCGCGACGTGACTCCGCTATAGGTGGAATTATTATCGAGATTGGTCCACGTTTTGCCGCCGTCGGTCGAGACCTGCCATTGAAAGCTCCCTCCCACGCCAAAAGCGGAAAGCGAACCATTGTGCGCAGTGGTGACCGTTTCATTGGGCAAGGGATTGTCCAACAACGTGAGTTTGACGGGATTGCTGGTGACCGATCCGAAACTGTTGGAGACCGTCACGGTGTAATTTCCGGCATTGGCCGACTGGGCATTGTTCACGGGCCCGGAGTAATTTCCTGCAATGATAGTCGTGGTCACGACAACACTCACGGTCAGGGAGGAACTGGTCGCGCCCGAGAGGGGCGAACCGTCTAACGACCACTGATAGCTGAGTGCAGCACCGGTTGCGGTAACCGAAAAGGTCACGCTGCCGTCGGGAGTCACGACCTCATTGCGCGGCTGACTGGTGATGACCGGAGCCGAACCACCCGTCACGGCGAAATTGAGATTCAGAGTGATCGCAGCGGAATCGGAACCATTGCCGTCGTTGCCGTTGAAACCATCGACCGCAAAGAAGTAGGTGACGCCATTCGAGGCATTGAAGGTGAGCGAGCTGTTTTGGATGGCGCCTTTCTCGATGTCATCGTTGTAGGCAACATTGGTTAAGCCTGAAACGGCGGTACCGGTATAGACGCCCAGGGTCGTGTCAAAAAGACTACCTTGGGTGTCGAGCGAAACACTGCCGTCGGCGGGCGCGGTCCATTTCCACCAGACAGAATGCCCGCCCATACTGCCGCCGCTACTGCTATCGGGAATGGGTTCGTTGGCTTCACGCGTGGCGTTGACGTTGGTTCCGGTGACTCGGGCGGACGTGCCTGACAGCGTGATTGCAACAGCATTGACGAAGTTGTCGTTGGCCGGCGCGTGGCCGAGCGGAGCGGTCCCATAGAGACTCGTGGCGCCCGTGATGTCATCAGCAGTAAGCGCATCAGTATTGCTGATTATACTATTCATGATGGGGGTGGGTGAAATTATTTGGGGAGGCGTGGCCTGATCAGGATGGTCGAGCCCGAGAACGTGGCCGAGCTCATGCAACGCAACGCGCCTGAGATCGAGTACTCCCGAGGCAAGCAAGGCGCCGCGATAAGAATCCCAAGTGTACTGGGTATTGAAGATGATGTCAGCCTCGCCTCGCTGACTACCGCTTAGCCAAGTCGTCGTGAGGGCCAGCGTGTTGGTGTCCCAGGAATAGGTGTAAGGTTTACTGGAAAAGAAAATCTCGTTGATTTTGTTGCCATCGGCTCCTTGGCCGGCGGCGGCAATCTGGGGAGCAAATTGCACGTCCCCGAGGTAGTGATTCCATCCGATCGTCGGATCGGTCATCGCCGCTTGAATCGCGGTGGCTTGGGTTGAACCATCCATCAGGTGGGTCGAGTTATCCGCCAGGATTTGTATCGCGATTGACGATTTGTCGGGAGTCCATTTTACCGGCAGCTGGCCGTCCGAATAGATGAAAGTGAATCCCGAGGCGAGGGTGCAGAACGCCGCACCGGCCAAAAAAAGCAACGCGGCTTTAAGATGCATGTTTTTCATTTGCGGGTCGCGGACTTCTTCGTGCGGGAGGTTTTGATGCGGCTGATGAAATCTTCCGGCGAGAGCGGCAAAGCCCCGGGTTGGCTCTCTTTACGCAGACTCGTTGCGTCCATCGGCAGGGCAGTTTCCGTTTCGCTATAAAGCGGGGCTTTGCTTTCGCGGGCCACGTAGGCCCGGCCGGTGTTGGCATCATGGAAAACATGATAGCGCCCGTGCATCATCGCCACCAACGGGGTGAATTGCAGGCCGTTGCCGTGCACGAAGAGAATGTCTTCATCGCCGACCTTGAACTGCGGTGCGCCTTCAACCCTGAGTTCCTCGGTGCCAATCTTGCCCCCGAGCATTTCCAACACCGTCGGCTGGGGTGGCGTTCCCGCAATCACTTCGTTCACGGCCACCTCCACCTTGGTGATGATCTGCTTGTTCACGCCATCCGTCCGCCACTCGGCGGTCACTGATTTGACGGTGGCCCGGACGATATAATCGGCCTGACTGACCAACTGGTCAAAACTGGGCGGCACCACGGTGGTGGCCGATAATCTCGGCGCAACCAAAGCGAGCGTGATGGCACATGCGGCAAGCATGCCCGAAAATAAACGGATTAAGGCAAACCCTGCCGGTGAATGTTTAGGATTCATTGAAAGCACCTGAATTGTTTCGAGGAATAAAAATCAAAATGAGTGTGGGAATAAACAATATGACGCAAAGCCCGCTTTTCCGTCAGAGCATGAATTGCTCTTCGATCCGGATTTGATTTGCGACATTTTTTTTCGAACTCCATCGAACTTCCCAGTTCCATTCGCGCGAAGGAAACGACTGCCCATCGCCGGACTGATGCTGTCCAGCCCCGCAGTTCCGCCGCCGACGAAATCTGCGCAACCTATGCGCGGAACTGAGAATCTCCAGCAGAGACGCCGCGGGTACTTCCGCCCGCGGTTGAAATTACAGTGCACCTTCGCGTACAATATGTCCGCTTCGTCACGCGATCTTGTCGTGGAAATCCCTGTAAACGGTAAGGCCTGGATTAAGCCGTCTTTTTCAAGACTCGCCGAAAATCGGGTCGATGATCGCAGAGGCGCGCGAGGCGGAACTCGTCCGTCGCGGCGCGATAAATCGTCTGCCGGTTGTGATTCTCAGAGCGAAATCCAAGAAAATCAGCGCCACGATTCAACAGGATGCCTTTTTCAGCGGCCTGCTAATTCAAGTCCGGTCGAACCTTGCAGGTAGCTCCCGCGGCTCGACGCCCAACTCATTTCTCCCAAAGCGCGCACTGCAGGGCGTGAACTCGTTTCGCATTTCCCAAGAAGTCCCGGGTATTCCGGCCCTGCGCTCCTTGGCAAAGCTTCCGTCTCTAATATAAGTTTCGTCTCCGTGAGGATCTGAAATTGATCGCACGACTCAGCCGCCGCAGCATCCATACCGCGCTCTTCAAGTTTCTCCCGGAGATTCGCGTGCTGCGAGGCTCGACAATAACAGGAATCGCCAAACAGTCGTCTCTCAAAAAGGAATTAAAGGTGTCATTTTAGGCGGTTGGTCAAATTCACCGCCGGCACCCCCAGCCGCCGACAATTCCTTTGGTCCACGCTGGACATGACCGTTCAGACGGCAAAGATCAGTGAAGCGAGTGTCGGAACAGGTGATTCAGTCCGCCCCAACAAATCCGACAACTCTTTGCGCAGAAGCCATCATTCCCTCGGACGTCCCCCCGAATAAAAGCATCATGTCACTGACTTGCCGCTGGTCATGCTCACAAACCCGACAACGAGACCCGTTGGATTTACGAGCCCATAATAAATGAAACCGATTACCCGATTATTTAAGAAACTTGCGCTGTTCAGCATGGCATTTATCGGCGTCCAATTCTTACACGCCGACAAGTGGCAGGCTTTGGTCGAAAATTCTCCTTTCGGAATTGGTCCCAAGAAAGTTTCCGCCGCAGCGCCGGTTCTGGAATTGTGCGCCGTGTTACAAGAAGACCGCCTCTTTTTTTTCAGCATCTACAATACCGCGGATAAGACTTCACTCTGGCTGCCTTCAGATCGCGAAGCCGCCGGACTAAAGGTTGAAAGCTATGAACCCTCCTCTCACCTGCTCGTCTTGAAGATGGGCGACCGCTATTTCCGGCTGATCCTGAAGCAGGCGAGCATCATGCTTGCCACCGCTACCCCCGCCCCCAAGCCGCCCGACCCCATCGGTCGCTGGCAACGGACTGGGGCAGGGACAGAGTAGCCGGCTCATTTTCCTCCGGGGCGGAATAGCTCCCAGGGTGTCGCGGCGGAAAACTCTCGGGCCCCTCTTCCCTGCCAGAGCGCGGTCAGTTTATCATGCCACGCCGGGCTCAACGCCACGTAGAGCCCGTTGGCCGAGCGCGCGATAAAAACACCGGAAAAACACACTGATCGTCGTTGCTAAAAATGACATTAGAGGTGTCATTTTGGCTGCTACCCTCCAACCAAGATGGCGACAAAACTCCTTCGCACGCCTATTCTGGTCCCACCCTTTCGCGTCCAGCTCGTGGTTGACACCCACCTCGCCCATTTCCGCGACGTAATCCTGGGCGTTCGCCAGTATGCTTTTGAAACTGGCCGGCTTGAACTCGTTGACCGATGGCTGGAACACGAACCTAAGGACCTGAAAATTCTTGTCCAACGCGAAGGCGTCCAGGGGATCATTGCCGCGATCCACCGGCCGGAAATTGAGGCCCGCTTTTGCGGACTGAACGTGCCGGTTGTGAACGCCTCGAATACCCTGCTATTGCCACGACTGCCCATCGTGGCACAGGACGACCGGGCGGTCGGCCGTCTCGCCGGGGAACATCTACGCAACTGTGGCTGCCGCCGCTTCGCTTTCTGGGGTCAGCAGGCCTCGAGTTACACACTTGAGCGACTGGAAGGATTCCGCAGTGCCGTGGCTTCCGAAGAAGTAACAGTCGACGTGCAGATGATGCCTCCGCGCTTTGGGCGGGTGGAATATGAACGCATCTTGCGCTGGTTGTCCCGCCAGCAACGCCCGCTGGGCGTTTTCGCCGTGCTTGATGCAATTGGCCTGCTGCTCTTGCGCGCTGCCCGGGAACTCGCCTGGAGGGTGCCAGAGGATATGGCGGTGCTTGGCGCCGGCGACGATGATTTTCTCGTCGGCTTCGAACGCCTTCCTCTCTCCAGCATACAACTCCCCGCTCGAAAAATGGGTTACGCGGCTGCGGTGGAAATTGACCGCCTGATCTGCGGCGGCCAGCCAGCGCGCAAAGGTATCCGTCTCCCTCCGCTCGGGCTCACGGCCCGGCAGTCAACCGATGTCCTGTTTGTCCCCGACGAGGTGATTGTGCGCGCACTTCAATTCATCCGGGAGCATGCGACCGCCAACCCCTACCTCTCCGATGTCGCTCGGGCCGCCGGTGTTTCCGTGACCACCTTGCAGACCCGTCTGCAAGCCTCTTTAGGGCGCACGGCGCACGCCGAAATCCAGCGCGTGCGCATTGAACACGTCAAATATCTGCTGCGCACAACCGATTTCAAACTCGATCTGGTGGCCGAAAACTGCGGTTTCCCCAACGCCAAGCGGCTCAGCGTCCTGTTCCGCCAACTGACCGGCACAACACCCAGCCAGTATAGAAAAACCAGCCACTGGCCCAACGGCGAACAAGCCGCAAAACCCGCGGTCTGATTCAGCCGGCGCCCCAAGAAGGAATGTTAACCAGCGGCAGCCACGCCGGTGCGCCTTGGCTTTTGAGTTTGCGACGATAGAGCGTGCCGGCACTCGCCACATAGAGAGTGTCGAAATTTTCACCGCCAAAACAGACGCCGTTGGCCGGCCCCGCCGGCAACGGAAGAATCGCCCGCACACGACCGTTGTGATCCACTATTTGGATACCCATCCGGGTGGCGGCGTAGAGCAGGCCCTCCCGATCCGTACACCAATCACCCGCGCCGCTATCCTCCGCCCAGTCCGGTGCATGAAGCCAATAAAAATCCTCCCGTGCTTCCAATGTACCATCGGGCTGGACGCGATAACTATATCCGCGATTAGTGCCCGGTACCGTCACGGCGAGCCAGAGTCCGTCGGGCGAGAGCACGATCCCCGAGGCGCCGGCCAATCCAGAATCGAGTAAGATTTTTTTGCCACCAGCGTTGATCAACCAGAGTTTGTCCGCTTCCGTGGCGTAGATTGCGCCGGTGTGAGTCACCACGAAATGATGGCCATAGATACCTTGCGCAATTACACTGGAGGTGCCAGCGGCTCCGATTTTGAGCAACCGGCCATCAAGCGCGTCCATCACATAGAACTGCCCGTCGGCCCCGAAGGCCGCGGCGTCGCCATTCCCCGCAAATTCGGGCGCCAGCCGGACTTCACTCGACGCGTCGATGCCCCAGGTTTTTGTCCGGCTACCGTCCTTGAAAAACACCCGTCCCTTTTGATCCACCGCGAGCGCCGCGATATCAGGATGACCGCTTGTAACAATTTCCCAGGATTCTCCGGGCCTCAGGATTGACTGGAGAAATGTGTTTTGGGAAATGCCCGCCTTCAGCGGACGGGGCCAGTCTTTCCACAACCAGCGCATGGCCTCGGGAAAAATCGCCGTGGCATGACGGGGACTGTGCACGCCAGTGCCCCAGTCATGGTTCACCTCATAGCCGGCAAATTCGAGCGACCGCAACATGGCTTGGTTGCTTATCCACCAATCGCCGACCTCGGGACCGCCCGCCCATTGGTCATTGGAACCATCCTGAAGAAAGATGCGCACCGGCTTGGGTTCCGTTTTGCGAATCAGCACCGGATACCGATCGCCCCCACGCATTCCGACATACGTGCCGATGGCCGAGAAAACGCGGTGAAATTCCTCCGGATGCTCCCAAGCAAGCGTGAAGGCGGCGATGGCCCCGGTGCTGGCGCCGGCCGTGCAACGGTCATTCGCATCGCGGGACAACCGGATCACCCGACCGTCCGCCGTGCGGTGGCGTTCAACTTCGGGGAGAATTTCTTCCAAAATAAAACGGGCGAGACGATCATTCAGCCCGTCGAACTCGTAACTGCGATTGAAACGCGGGTTGGCCGGGGGCCGGGCGGAGGGAACCTCACCGGGAGATATTCCGACGGCGATCAATACCGGAATCGCCTTTTGATAAATCAGATTATCGAAAACCGTCGAGGCGGAAAACCCAAGTCCATCCAGGGCCACGTAGACACACGCAGGCGTTTCCGCCCGATACTGAGCCGGCACGTAGACACTGATGGTGCGAGTGGTGCCCGGAAATATTTTCGAGTGATCAAATCTAAATTCGAAAGTTTGTCCGGCCGGGACTTCCGGTTGAGGCAGGGAGTCCGGCCCCGGTTGGTAGTCGTCGATGGCGGAATCCGCCCGTCCGAGCTCCGCCGCCATCAACGACGGCGCACCCTGCCATCCCGCGAGCAGAAAGATAAGCATGAATTGGCTGGAACGGATTAATGTCATGATCGTGGGTGTGGTTGAATCCCCATTGGGTCAGGCGGCGCCCTGCCGGGGCAATTCATATTCCGTCCTTCCTCGGGCTTGGATACGGCCTTCCAGCAGTTTGCTGATGTTGTGATGCACTTGAAATTGCGCGAGGTGACGACCGCCAGCATACGTCGCTTGGGATCGTATGAACTCCCCAAGCGACCCGTGTTTCTACTGTGGGACGAAGGACTCATGGGAAATGCATAAAAAGCAGCATACTGCTTAAACGACAAAAGTCGCGTCGACTTCGCGCCTGTGGATCACCTCATCACGCGGGCCGACGAACTCAGGCTCATAAGGCCTGAAAGGAATATGTCCGGACCAACTTGCCGTCTCTAAAAACGAAAACTTGGGTGTCGTTGCTAAATTTTAAAAAAAGGGATTCACCGCGCCGACCACAGGCCGGCAAGAAATCCACTCCAACTGAAAAACAGAGCAGAGCTCACCGTCGCGAACGAGGGAGAGCTCTGGCGAAACTAAACTGCGGCCTGTTTACGGATTTTGCAGGACAGACCAAATGGGCGAACCGACCGTCCAGCCGCTCGTGCCGCTCTCAAATCCGGCGTTGGTCAGGACGTTAGTCCCGCCATTCACCCCCATGAATGCATCGTCTACATACAAAGTTCCGCCGCCGCCGGCGTCAGCAACGTAGAAGAGCACTCCCGGATTGCTGGTGTTGGGTGTGGTGAACGTGATGCTTTTCTCCGTCCAGGTTGAGGTAGCGCTGAAGACAGTCTCGGCAATCCCCACCCAGCTGCTATCTAAAGTCTTGAGGAGGAAGTTACCGGAACCCTTGACCCAGATTTTGGCGACATAGGTCGTATTCTGGGCGCAATTCGCCTGCCGGTAGATGGCAATCCAAGTCGCCGCGGACGGGATGGAGCCCTTCGCGGCCCAAGTGCCGGTGTGGGTGTTGCCCGATGCAGCCACCGGTGTGGCGCTGGCCTCGTTGGAATAGCCGGAGGTGCCTACACTGTTGACGGCTTTGACCTTGTAGTAATAGGCAGTGCCGTTGGTCAGTCCGGTGTTCGTGTAGCTCACGCTCGTGAGCCCGCTGACGAGCGCCGTCGCGCTTTCACCGCCGGCGCTGGTACCACGATAGACACTATACGAGGTCGCGCCACTGCTGCCCGTCCAAGACAGCGAGATCTGCGCATTGCCCGCCGTGGCGCTCAAGCCGGTCGGCGCAGCCGGAGCAGACGGAGCTCCGACCACCACAATGTTCCAAGTTTGGGCGGCGGAGCTGTTGGCCGTGAGCTGGTTCACGTTTGATCCGGTCGTATTGCTGGTGGCATTGAGCCGCATCCCCGTGGCGTGCTGCGGCGTCAGTGTATAGCCTCCGCTCACGGCCGTAAGCGCCCATTGCTGGTTGGCCTGACCGAGGTAGTTCCAGGTCTGGACATTCGTACCGCTGGCCGTCAGCTGGCCGCTCACATCGAGCCCCTGGGTGGAAGCACTTACCGGCGACAGCCGGTACACGCTGCCACTGATGTTGGTGAAAATCCATTGCTGCGTGGTCGAGGAGGATGCGGTGTCGATGCTCACGTTGGACCCATCGCTGGTGCCGTTTGTCTGCAGACGCAGACTGGAGGCATTTGCCGGAGCCAACGTATAAGTGCCATTGGCAATCGGCTGGGAGCCGAACACCGGCATGGTGCTGGCCTCGTTGGAATAGCCGGAGGTGCCTACACTGTTGACGGCTTTGACCTTGTAGTAATAGGCAGTGCCGTTGGTCAGTCCGGTGTTCGTGTAGCTCACGCTCGTGAGCCCGCTGACGAGCGCCGTCGCGCTTTCACCGCCGGCGCTGGTACCACGATAGACACTATACGAGGTCGCGCCACTGCTGCCCGTCCAAGACAGCGAGATCTGCGCATTGCCCGCCGTGGCGCTCAAGCCGGTCGGCGCAGCCGGAATCGTTGGTGTGCTGCCGGCACTGCCCCAAAGGGTCTTGTAGAGCGCGCTGGCGTTGGGATTCCACGAAAGACCTTCCGGCGGTGAGAGCTTGTGATGCAAGGTGGCAGGAGCCCCCGTATGATCGTAAGTCGTTTCGTAGGCCATCACGCTCGCGTGAGCCACCAGCCAGTCCCAGATTTTTTGAATAAAAAACGGGTTGTCGTTACCGCCGTTGGGGTCGTGCGCGACCCCCCACTCATCAAGGGCCATCTGTTTGCCATGCGCCGCACAATAGGCCGAGACGTCATTCAAGCCGGGCACCTTGGCAGCTTCGGCATTAAATTGCGTGTCGTTAAAACTCGCCGACCAGAAATCGTACATATCGAGACCCAGGACATCGACGTAAGCATCGCCGGGATATGCTGCCCAAGCGTTCGTATTACTTTGGTTACCCTTGTTCACGCACCAGTCGAACTGCACTGCGGTCGCGCCGCCGGCGCGGATCGAATTAATCACGTTGCGCCAAGCGTTGATAAAGGTGGTCTCCAATCCCGTGGTCGCAGACCAAACATACCAGTTGCCATTCAGCTCCCAACCCAAACGGATCACCGTACGATTGCTGTTCAAGCCGCTGGAGACGAGATACGCGCCGAAGTTTTGCCATTGGGCATTATACGTACCGGCAGCAACCTGGCCAAGTCCGCCCGTGCCCAAGGATTCAGGAAAGGGTGGCACTGCCAGAACCCGGATGCCGGCAAAATTGATCACCTCGGTCGGCACGTCATTATCGAAGTCCGTCCAGTTCTGCCGGGTGGCGAACCAGAGGAGTGAATCGACCGGCTTGCCCCGCCAGCTCCCAAATTCGGCGAGCGATGCTGTCGAACCGTTGCCGCCGGTGAACACGCCGGCATTCCAAGTCCGTCCGCTGAAACCCATCAGCGGAACCGTTGCTGAGGCGGTTTGCATATTAGTGAGGAAACCAAGCAGGCCCAGTAGGGCGGCGATCACATACCTTTTTAATCTATTACATGGAGTATTCATATTCTTGTATCTTTGTTTTTTGTGTAACTCTCCGGAAAATAAGTCTGCTCAGCAGACAGGTGAAGCGAGTAGGCCTCATCGCCGACAACCTCGAATACTGGGGCAGAAAACTGACAGGGTATTTGATCGGATAAGGATCAACGATCACCAGTAATACCACCAGGCCCCCAATCCGTCGTTCTCAAAAATGACAATTTGGGTGTCACTTTAGCTAATTTGGGTGTGAAGCGATAGCGGCTTTTGCGGAAGGCGCCCGTGGTCTTGCTTCAGCCGAAGATCTCCGCGATGCATATGCGGATTCTCTGACCGATCGGGTGCGCGCTGGTGAACAGGACGCGCAAGCTTTGCTGACCGGTCTTGAGCGCGGCGTGCGGTACGATCTTTTTTGCTTCCAGCGTCCGTCCAAGAAACTCGTTTTCAAATCCAACCGATATCCGGCCAGCGTATGCGAGAGCCGGACCTCGTTCGTTGTGGCGGTCTCGAGAGGCGCCCAATCCAATCCGCGCCGCTACTCGTCTCATGAAATCGCATCCGCCATCCCCATCCATCCCTACGAACCGGACCACCTTTCCCGCGAACTTCGTTTGGGGTGTCGCGACCTCTGCTTACCAGATTGAGGGAAGCAGTCGCGCCGACGGAAAGGGCCGTTCGATCTGGGACTCGTTTTCCCATCAACCCGACCGCATCTTTGAAAATCAAAACGGGGACATCGCATGCGACCACTATCGCCGATGGCGCGAAGACGTCGATCTGCTGGGTCAACTCGGTGTTAAGGCCTATCGGTTTTCGATCGCGTGGTCCCGCCTCCTGCCCACCGGCACCGGGCGAATCAACGCAAAAGGTCTCGCGTTTTATGAACGCTTGGTGGACGCACTGCTGAAAGCTGGAATCACTCCGTGGATAACGCTCTACCACTGGGATCTGCCGCTTGCCTTGCAACGTCGTGGTGGATTTCTCAACCGCGATTCCGTGGAATGGTTTGGCGACTACGCGAGCTTGGTGGCGAAACACCTTGGGGACAGGGTGAGCCATTGGATCACAATTAACGAGCCCCAGGTTGTCACCGGACTTGGATTGCAGGACGGAATTCACGCACCCGGCTTGAAATTACCTTACGCGGAATGCCTGCTCGCCGCCCACCATATCCTCATGGCGCACGGCAGGGCGGTACAGGCGCTTCGCTCCGCATGCCACGGCAAAATAAAAGTTTCCCTCGCAAATTGTGGTCCGGTCTCGCTTCCGCACACCACCGCCCGTCGCGACATTGAAGCGGCCCGCACGCTTTATTTTTCTTCAACGTCCACGACCATGTGGAATCTCTCGTGGTGGGCCGATCCGATTATCTTCGGCCACTACCCGAAAGACGGGGTCCAGGCGCACGCGACCTCGATGCCGCAAGTCAAAGCCGGCGATATGGCGCTCATCTCCCAGCCGATCGATTTCCTCGCCTACAATTGTTACAATGGTTATCCCGTTCGCGCCGGGCTCGGTGAAATTCCCGAGCGTTTGCCCCAAGGCTGGGGGCCGGGCAATCCGCGGGGAACCCTGTCCTGGCTGGAAGTCGCCGACGATGCGCTCTACTGGGCCGCCCGTTTTCAAACCGAACGGTACCATCTACCGCTTGTTTTCACGGAGAATGGCTTTTGCAACCCGGACTTCGTTCACCTCGACGGATCAGTTCACGATCCACAGCGAATCGACTATCTTCGGCGCTATATCCAGGGAATGAACCGCGGCCTCGCGGAAGGTCTGCCAATTCACGGCTATTTTTATTGGTCGCTGTTGGATAACCTCGAATGGGCCGAAGGCTACAAGGACCGTTTCGGTTTGGTTCACGTCAATTTCCAAACGCAAGAGCGGACACTGAAGGATTCTTACGAATGGTATCGCAAACTGATTGTCAGCCGCGGCGCTTCATTGCGGGCGGACCCGTCGAAAACGAAACCGGATGGACTCCGTCTTTACCGCCCATGAGTTCGCGACCGACGCGTTGCGATGCTCCCCTTGACGTCCTGTAGCGCTTGGCTCGATGTCCGAAGATTGCACTCATCAAGACCGGTCCGCCGCGATAGGTGCCGCTGCGATACGCCATAAAAAATTGTCCCGTAATGATGACAACCCAGCCGCCCTTTTTGCGGGTCTTAAGTTCAGCCCGTTGTTTCCGACGCTCAAATTCTGCGTTCTGTCCCTCGTGTTCTGGTGTCCGGATTGAGGTTATTGTGAACGGTTCAAAAGATTTGACGGTAATTATCCGGGGACGCAATGAAGGGCCGTGCCATCGTCGAGAAAAACCACCCTGCGCGATGTGGCGGCAGCGGCGAACATGTCGCTGGCCGCCGTTTCGATGGCGCTAAGCCGGCATCCGAACATCCCCGCGACGACCCGCCGTGCCGTCGAGGCAGTTGCCGCCCGGCTGGGTTACGAACGAAACTACCGGGTTTCGGAATTGATGTCCTATGTGCGGGGAACGCGGCACGACAATTACCACGAGACACTTGCCTACATCTCGGCGCATCCGATCAGTGCAATTCCCCACTGGCAAAAACCCTATCTGGAGGGTGCGAAGCTCGAAGCCGAGCGGTTGCGCTGCAAGTTGGATTTTTTCTGGAGCGAAGAACCGGGGATGAGCCGGCGGCGGCTGAGTGAAATCGTTGCCGGGCGCGGCATCCGGGGCCTGCTCATTGCGCCGCTCCCCGACCGTAAAAACGACCTGCCGTTGACATGGAGCAAATTCACCGCTGTCGCGCTCGGATACTCCCTCGCGCGTCCCAGTATCCACCGCGTACTGAATCACCATTACAATACGGTTCTTCTCGCCATGAACAAACTGGCGGAACGTGGGTACCGCCGGATCGCGCTGGCGGTGGAACCCGTCAACCAGTGGAGCGTCAATCATCTTTGGAAGGCGGCCTATGTCGCCGGCTTGGAAATACTCGAATTGCCAGGGCCTCCGCGGTGCTTCATCGCCGAATTCAAACCGGAGATTTTTCACAAGTGGTATTTGAAACACCGGCCCGACGCGATCATCGCCAACGACGCAACCTACTATCACGCCTTGCGCGCGCGCGGATTAAATGCGCCGGAAAATTTCGGCTTCGTTTCTCTTACCGTGCGGGAGGAAGCCGACAAAATACTTTCACGGGTCGACCAAAACCACGCCGGGGAAGGCGCCACGGCAATCCGTCTGATCGTCGGCGAGCTTTTGCATAACGAAATTGGAATTCCGCCCATCCGGCAGACGGTGATGCTTGATGGCCTTTGGATTGAGGGTGAGACCATCCGGCCACTGCTCCCGTCCGCCCTTTGAGTTCGACCGCGGTCATTCGCAAATTCTAGTGAACGCTTCACTGTCGCGGGCGTCGACGTCGGCTGTTGGCCCGGCACAGATGAACCGCCACCCCGATGGAATAATCATTCGGAACTTTCGTTTGCCGCTCCCGCCACTTCCCAACCCGCTTGCCCATGGCTCTTCCCTCAGCGAAAAGTAAGGAGACGTCGTCCACTGTTTTTAAAGCGCTCGACGCGCTGGGCATCGTGACCGCGCGCGAAGAGGGGATTTCGCTGCCCGATCTGGCACTCGCCCTGAACCAGCCCCGTTCCAACGTCGTGCGCATCGTCCATACCTTGCAGCAATACGGATTCGTCGCGCACAAAGACCACCGCTGGATCGCCACCGCAACTTTCCGCACATGGAGCGCTCCGCCCGATCGTCACCGGGAATTTAAGCACCGCTACCGACCGGTGCTCGAAGCCGTGGCTTCGGCCACCGGTGAACTGGTCACGTTGGGTTTGCATGAGGGCAACGGGATTATTCACATCGACGCGATCGAAAGCAGCCATCGTCTTTGTGCGGTCCCGGTTCCCGATGTTCGCCACTCCCTTCGGCTCAATGCCATGGGCAAACTCGCCCTCAGCCGACGGCTTGATTTGGCAGCGAAATTTCACGCGACTTCATTCCAGCAGGAACTTGAGGAAGTGCGCCGCTCCGGCATCGCGTGGAGCCACGGTGAAATGGTTCGCGGCACGGTGGCCATGGCGATACCCGGCTTCACCAATCTGCCGACCGAGCCCATGCTGGCGGTGATTTGGCCGGAAGCCCACTTCAGCGAACAGGTGGCGGTCCACGCGCATCGCGCAGCAACCGACGCGATGACGATGACCGCAGCAACGAACGACGGCGGCGAAAATTTCCGGGCGTACGATAATGTGATCATGGAATTCAACCCATCCCCCGCGCCAAACAGGCAGGTGACGTCAGTCCGCGCCGGTTGAGGCGGCCCCGGGAACAAAACGAATGGCTGCGTTATGGTGTGTCTGGTAAATAAACCATCGCCAATCAGCTCTGCTCCGGCGCGCGAGGCCGGCGCAAGCACCGGCCCTACAGCAAGCGACGCAGGTTGTTTTCCCAGACACGCCCTAGCTCTCGTTCAAAATCAGATCCCGCCAGGATACATACTGCGGGGCTTCGTCCGTTGAAAAATGATGTAAGCACGGAGTCACGCGGGATTCGCTGCTTTTTCCCGACGAATGGACAATTCATTTTCGATCACGCTTACCCGCTTCGCATTGAGCGGATAAAGGAACATCAAGGCGGCCGCGCCGAAGCAGCATGCCGCCGGAATCATCGTCACCAGTTGATTGATTCCATTCAATGTCTCCGCAGTTTGCTCGACATTTGCCTTGAATGAATAATAGCCCAGCAAATACAAGCCGAGCGAGCTGGCGATCGTCCAGCCCAGCTTCTGGGACATGCCCGACGCCGAAAAAACCAGAGCCGTCGCGCGGCGACCCGTTCGGTGTTCCGAATAGTCCGCCGTATCTGCATACATCGACCAAAGCATCGAGTTAGGCGGCCCCATGAAAAAATTAATCAGGATCTGATAAACAAACATCGCCATGTAATCTTTGGCACCCACCCAATAGGAGAGCACACAGAACACCCCGGCCAAAGTGATCGAGACGATGTACGGCATTTTCTTGCCGAATTTTGGCGGGACGAACTGGACGAGATAGATCCCCGCAATACTCGCGAGCGATCCCAGCAAGAGGTACATCGCGGACAAGGCCTCATTGTGCACGTAGTACTTGAAATAATAAACGATCATGCCACCGCGGACGCCGGCGAAGCTGTTCTTGAGAATCGTAACCGCGACCAGGATGAGCCACGGATAATTTTTGAACAAATCCACGAAGTCGCGCTTCCAGGAACCTTTTTCCGGAGGTTTCGGAATCACCCGTTCCTTCGTCAGGGAAAACGTCAGGAAAAAAACGAGGACCGCGAGAATCGCATAAACAACAATCGTGGAGCGGTAACCGGCAGGCGTGATCACGACTTTCTCCAACACGGCCGCAGTGGCCATGGGGGCGGCATGGAAAGCCGTCGTCATCGACGTGACCGCCATGCGCAGCGCATCCCCGAGTTTGGCTCCCCCCACGCTGAAATAGTACGCCAGCCCAAAGTTCGTATAGGTGACAAAGGAAGAGCCCGCGAACGCACCAATCATCCGCCACGAGGAAAGGGCCGTGCGATCCTGTGGCCGCGTGGTGACGACCCCCAGCAATGCCGCGTAAGGCACGTTCACCGTGGAATAAAACAGCATTAGCAAACCGTAGGTCACATAGGCGTACATCAACTTCCCGTGGTCGGAAAAATCGGGCGTCGAAAAAGTGAGGACCGCCACGAGGCCCAACGGAATCGGCACCCAAACCAAATAGGGCCGGAATTTACCGAACTTCGACGTCGTGCGGTCGGCGATGACGCCCATGATCGGATCAAACGCCAGATCCCACGAGCGCGTGACGAGCAACATCGTCGCCACCGCCGCTGGCGCGAGGCCGAAGATGTCTGTATAATAATTGGCGAGGTAAATGGCGAACGTCTGCCAGAACAGACAGCTCGCGAAATCGCCCAAACCATAACCCATTTTTTCGGTAAATCGTAATTTTTCGGAATCGTTAGTCATGGGGCGGGACTTGCGCGGACTGATTACAGGGATGAACTGGCGAAATAAATAAATGGAAATTTCCGGAAGCGACGGAAACCGACTGGAGTTGCATTGCGCGCAACCCAGTCAGAGTGCCGATCGGATGGGCAAGGTGCAGGGTAGAGCAGAAGACATGAACGACAGCGAGCGAGCTTAGTCAACGCGCCCATCGGCAGGTCATGACCACATTCCGGTGAGCCCGTTGCGCACATCGCCAGCGCCGAAACCCAACCGAGCCGCAATCCGTCGTTCCCGCACTCACCGGACTCTCTTTGTCCGTTTTGCGACGGAGCCTCAGCCAATCTGGTCGCCCGTTCTCCCGTTTGGAAAAACAAAAAGCATGTCGGGCCCGGCCCCGCGGTGAGCCCAACCCCGTACCGCAGTGCGGGTAGCCAGCGAACAACCGAGGTTTCAACGTCAGGCCGGGGCGCTCAGCCGAATTGCTTAAAAAGCATCATATTGCGTGAAACGTAATAGTTTGATTGACTTCACCGATGACCCTGGCGGGATTCCGATGCCCGGGAACCGTCCGGGAAAACCTCTTCCGCGCGGATTACGTCGCCTGATCAAAACCACCTCTTTCCATGGCCCTGCTTACTTCCCGGAAAACCCAGCCACGTTATGATGTGATTGTCGTCGGTTCCGGCGCCGCTGGTGGACAAACCGCGTACACGCTGGCGATGGAAGGAGCCAAAGTCCTTATGCTCGAGGCCGGTCGCAATTACGATCCAGTGAAGGAAACGCCAATGTTTCAGATCAATAGTGAAGTGCCCCTTCGCGGCATGGGCACGCCGGAAAAGCCCTTTGGGTTTCATGACGCAACGATTGACGGCGGCTGGTCGGTTCCAGGTGAACCCTACACCAACGCCTCGTCCGATCCCAAGAGGCAGTTCGCTTGGTGGCGGGCGCGCATGCTCGGCGGTCGTACCAACCACTGGGGCCGCATTGCCCTCCGCAACGGCCCGTACGACTTTAAACCCCGCTCGCGCGACGGTTTGGGATTTGACTGGCCGATTTCCTACGAAGATGTCGCCCCCTATTACGACAAAGTGGAGATGCTCGTTGGCATCTACGGCACGAACGAGGGAATGGAAAACACCCCCAACTCTCCGGAGGGCGTCTTGCAACCGGCGCCCAAGCTCCGAGCCAACGAACTTTACGCCCAGCGCCACGGCAAAAAAATCGGCGTGCCGGTCATTCCGATTCACCGCGCGGTGTTGAGCCAGCGACTCGATGGTCCGAAGCTCGCCGCAAAATTGCATCCCAATAATCCCGCGGCGCAACGCGTCCTCGCCCAGGCAATGGGCGAGCGGGCCGCCTGTTTCTGGGCGACGTCGTGTGATCGGGGTTGTGCCATCCGCGCCAATTATCAATCCACCACGGTACACCTTCCCCCGGCACTCGCTTCCGGTAATCTCGACATTTTGACCGACGCCATGGGTTACCGGGTGCTCATGGACGACAGCGGGAAAGCGACCGGAGTTTCCTATATCGATCGTAAAACGCGCGAGGAAAAAACAGTCTCCGCCCGGATTGTCGTTCTGGCCGCCAGTTCCGCCGAGTCCGTACGCATGTTGCTCAATTCGAAATCCGCGAGTCATCCCGACGGACTTGCCAACTCCAGCGGGCTGGTGGGCAAATACATCATGGACACGGTGGGAGCCGAACTCTACGGCCAGATTCCAGCATTGGAAAATCTTCCGCCGCATAACGAGGACGGCGCCGGCGGTGAGCACGCCTATGTCCCTTGGTGGTTGTACAAGGAACAACACGCCGGGAAACTGGGCTTTGCGCGCGGTTACCATTTTGAGTTTGGAGGCGGACGAAAAATGCCGGATGCCGCCACCAGTTGGGGCCTCGAATCGCTGACCAGCGGAAGCTACGGGGCGCGCTTCAAGATAGACTCCCGCCGCTACTATGGCTCGTTCATGAATTTCACCGGTCGCGGAGAAATGATTCCCAATGACGATAGTTTCTGCGAACTCGATCCCACCGTGAAAGACAAATGGGGCATTCCCGTGCTTCGGTTCAATTGGAAGTGGTCCGAGCACGAAACCCGTCAGGCAAAACATATGCAGGAGATGGGCAAGGCGATGATTGAAGCGATGGGCGGAAGCGCCAGTTGGCAGCCAGCGGAAGACGGCCGCGACGCCATCGAACCCGGCGGCAAAATTATTCACGAGGTCGGTGGCACCATCATGGGGAGCAAACCGCAAAACTCCGTGACCAACCAATGGTGCCAGACGTGGGACGTTAAAAATCTTTTCGTGACCGACGGCGGTCCGTTCGTCAGTAACGCTGACAAAAACCCCACCCTCACGATCATGGCACTCGCCTGGCGCGCCAGCGATTACATGCTCGAGGAAATGCGCAAAGGAAACCTGTGACCGCGGTCACGCCCAGCTTTGAGACGCCGCCACCCTTCAGCCCCGACTCCGGCTCCGCATCTTACCGCCAACGATCCAATACGATCCGCCAACGTCATGAGCTCCTCGTTCCCTCCCCGTCCCGACCGTCGCACAGCAATTAAATGGATGCTGGCGGCCGCTGCTTCGACGACCGTGCTCGGTCGCCTCAGTCACGGCGCCACCGCCTCCGCCGCCTCTCGTGTCGCGTCGACCGCGATGGCCGCACCGGTCACCGCTGCCGGTTATGGTACCGATCCGGATCTGGTGAGAATATACAAACCCGGTGACGTCTGGCCGCTGACCATGACCGACGCGCAACGCGCAACGGCCG
The DNA here is from genome assembly GCA_041691855.1 of Verrucomicrobiota bacterium. Lineage (GTDB taxonomy): Bacteria > Verrucomicrobiota > Verrucomicrobiia > Opitutales > Opitutaceae > Lacunisphaera. Next base: position 40,368 of record JBEPTW010000010.1, read on the forward strand.
CGGCGCTTTGTGCCGTGATCATCCCGGCCGATGCTACCTCGCCTTCCGCCGCGCAACTAGATGTCCACGACTTCATCGACGAATGGATCAGCGCGCCCTATCCCGATCAGGCCGCCGACCGACCGATCATACTCGACGGCCTCGAATGGATCGACGCTGAGGCGCAGCACCGCTTCAACCGCAACTTCTCCCTCCTTTCCGAAAAAGAGCAGACTGCAATCTGTGACGACATTTGCTTCGCGCAAAAAGCGACCCCGGCCTTTGCGCGAGGCGCGAAATTCTTTGCGCGATTCCGGGATTTGACCGCCGGCGGATTTTATACAACGCCCCAAGGCATGAAGGACATTGGCTACACCGGCAACGTGCCACTCGCCACTTTCGACGGACCTCCCCATGAAGTTTTGCAGAAGCTGGGATTGGTTTGATGAAAACTGCGCAAGGTTGCACGCAGTTCGGTTAATATTATGGAGCGACCGCGATCACGCTCTGCCCCCCCTAATAAAAAATGAAACTCTCCAAAATTCTGGTCTTCGCTTTCGTGACATCGTTACTTGGAGCCACGTGGCTTCACGCCACCCCCAACACACTTACGGCCGAAGAACGAGCCGCCGGCTGGCAATTGTTGTTTGACGGAAAATCCCTCGATGGCTGGAAGGCCAGCGAACAACCGGGCACGTTCAGCGTCCAAGACGGGAATATCGTGGCCGCCGGACCGCGGTCGCATCTCTACTACGAGGGGCCGGTGCAAAATCACGATTTCAAAAACTTCGAATTGCGCGCCGAAGTGATGACTTATCCGAAGGCGAATTCCGGCATTTATTTCCACACTGAGTTTCAACCAACCGACTGGCCGGCGAAGGGCTACGAAGTGCAGATCAACAATTCCCATACCGACTGGCGCCGCACCGCCGGTCTCTACATGGTGCAGGATATTAAAGTGGCCCCGGCACCGGATAACACCTGGTTCACTCTGCGCATCCGCGTCGAGGGCAAGCACGTGATGACGTGGGTAAACGACAAGGTGATTGCCGATTACACTGAAGAAGCAAATCCCGTTCGCTCCGCCGACATGGCCGGCCGTCTCATCAGCCACGGCACCGTTGCCCTTCAGGGACATGATCCCGCCAGCCGTGTGCTTTTTCACACCATTGCAGTTCGAGTGCTCCCCTGAACCCGAACGGGCAGACCCTTCCATACGCAGCATGATCGTCACTGCTCGCAAGAGCAGACGGCGAATTTCCCACGGCTCTTGCTTCTGCTGCGGCATAACGTTTAATGAAATTATTGTCGCGTTAACTTAACGCAGTAATCCTCGGGAATGTTTTCAAACCCTGCTTGTCATTCTGACCGAAGTGAAAAATCCACGGCCACGAACGTGACCGCACGAGCGAATGCGCGGATTCCTCGCTACGCTCATATTTTCCTCGGTGTGGCGGGGTCTAAATACACGCCGGAGGTGCCTTCGGTCGGGAAGCGTGACTGGGAAAAATAACAAATAGATGAGCCAACCGCATGCTTTCCGCCTGGATTTCACAGTTGTCATTCGCCGAGCAGGACGCCCTCTGCCGTCTCCTCCGCGCGGAAGCCTTTATCAGGAGATACTACGCGCAGCGGATCAGTCTGGAGGAGATCGCAAAACAAGCGTGTTGGT
>JBEPTW010000011.1:0-40514 GCA_041691855.1 Verrucomicrobiota bacterium
AGATACTACGCGCAGCGGATCAGTCTGGAGGAGATCGCAAAACAAGCGTGTTGGTCACAATTCCATTTTCTGCGCCGGTTCAAACAGGTCTTCGGAATCACGCCGCACGAACTGCTGCTTTCCGTGAGACTGGCGCAAGCGAAGACGCTGCTCCGCGAGTCCGAACAAAGCATCACCGAGGTCTGTCTCGAGATTGGCTACGACAGTTTGGGATCTTTTTCCAGCCTGTTCCTCCGCGAGGCCGGTTGCACTCCCCGCGCCTTCCGGAACCAGCGACGTCGATTCTGGCCGGTGGGAATTACTTTTGACGTTCCGTTTATTCCTTTCTGTTTTCAAACCGCCTTCGGGGTCAGTCGCCAAAAACAGCAAGATCCAAGAAGTTTTCGAAACGATTTTGTGCTAAAGTCGAAAGATTGCCGAAAGACTTTTGGCAAACTCAAGTTCCAACCAAAATAGGAGACACCCATGATCACCCATCTTTCTCACGCCGCCATCTTCGTCCATAACCAGGATGAAGCATTGGAGTTTTATCGCGACAAACTCGGCTTTGCCGTCAAGTCGGATGTCCGCATGGGAAATTTCCGCTGGCTCACGGTCAGCCCACCCCAACAAAAGGAGCTCGCCATCATATTGATCGCGCCAGAGACCGGTCCGATGTTTGACATCGATGACGTGAAGAAGCTGAAAGACCTTTTGAAGGCCGGCTGTTTGGGCGCCGGGGTATTCGATACTGATGATTGCGCCAAAACCTATGAGGAATTGATGGCCAAGGGCGTGGAGTTCACGCAGCCACCAACGGATCGTTTTTATGGCATCGAAGCATTGTTCAGCGACAACTCGGGAAATTGGTTCAGCCTGACGCAGAGAAAATGAAACGTCCGCGACGCGGTCGGTCCCGGCCTTCGTCGCTCGCTACGGCGACCGAGAGGACAAGCGAAAAAACATCTTCTGCATCAATTGAGGTCATTTAAGGGTCGATTTCCAGTCGTCCGTCCGGAACGGAGCAGCTGGAAGATTCGCGCCACTAAATAAAACGGCTTTCGGCGCATTTGACCAAGCGTACCGGACTGCCTGTGGATCGGTTGCTTCTGGCGATGAGACCAACAGGGCATCGTGGTCGATCTTGACTGACGCAGGATGAAAGATCCGGTCGGAGCCAGCGATTTCGAAAGCCGTATTTTCTCCGTCACGCAGCTGCAATTGGCCATCGCCGGATTTGAAAGAGAGCCGCAGAGCCGAGCCTTCCTGCACCGAGCGGTTAAAAACAGGCCCGGAGTATTCGACGGGCACTCCGTATGCCTTGGCCTCCGCGATCAGCGCAAAACGGCGACCTAATTCCTGTTTGTTTTTCGGATGAATATCATCGGCCTCACCGATATCGATCGTGACCGCCATCTCCACTTCCGGGAGATGGGCCACCTTGGCTTGGGCCTCGCGCAGTTGGGCCCACGTCTGATCGGTGGGATCGATCTCATCATGATAGTTGGGCAACTGGGCAAAATAGAACGGGAGCGAATCATCGTTCCATTTTTTTCGCCAAGACTGGATTAATGCGGTGAATAGCTCGCGATATTCCTGCGCCCGCTTGGCGTTGCCCTCGCCTTGATACCAGAGAAAGCCGCGGAGCGCCATCGGGGCCAACGGGGCGATCATCCCATTATAAAGTCCGCCCGGTAAGGCCGGAGAATCCGTCGTGGCGGGCGGCTCGGGCCAGCGGAGTGGATTTTTGACGCCATTTTTTTTCGCCTTAAGTTCGGCCTCTTCCCATCGCTGATACGTCGCCGGGTATTCCGCCACTCGTTGCGGCGGCCATTCCGAGAGTGCTTGCTGCCAGCGTTTCGCCAAGACCGCTTGCAATAAGGTGGCCTCGCGCGCCTCTGCGCTGAGCCATGATTCGATGGCCGTGCCGCCCCAGGTGCTGTTGACGATCCCCACAGGCACATGCAGTTTTTGCGACAGATCGCGCGCGAAAAAATATCCCACCGCAGAAAAATCTCCGACAGTTTGCGGTGACGCCAGACGCCAACCTTCCGTCGGTACGGTATCGGCGGGTTTTCCGGCCACGGTGCGGCGGATTTTTAATTCACGGATCAGCGGGAAATCCGCAGCAGCGATTTCCGCCTCTGCCTGGCGGCCACGACTCACGGGAAACTCCATGTTCGATTGGCCGGAAACGACCCACACTTCGCCAACCAGCACGTCACCGACCAATACAGTGTTCCGCCCGGCGACCTTGAGCTCGGCGGGTTCCCGGTTGGCAGGGAATGGCCCGAGCGTGACTTGCCAACGGCCATCCGCTGCCGCCACCGCCTGCTGGGATTGGCCATGAAAAGACACCGTGACCGCTTCACCAGCGGTCGCGTGACCCCAGATGGGAATCAGCTTATCACATTGCAGAACCGCATGGTCACAGAAAGGCGGGGCCAACGTTACGTCAGCACGGCTCACAAGGGGCGCGACTGCGAGCAATAGAGATAGCGCTATGTTTCGAAGGCTCGTAAAAAAAGGGTCCACTGCTTCAAGGGACGGGACCGCCAGGATGCAAAATTTCATTTGGATCATGATCTATTTAAGGTTGGGCGCCGGTCACAGTCGGCAACATCGCTGTGATCACAAAATGCCTGGTCTTAGGTTTCCGCGCGGCGTCGATCGCGGTCTCCAAATCTAAAATTTTCTGATCGAGTTTCGCCAATTCCCGCTGTCGGTTCCTCTCCGACTCGATCGCAGGAGCCGCCCATGTTGGAATTTCATATAACTGCACATCGCGCCAGCGTTGAAAATAAACGTCGTTCTTCTCATAAATCAGGGCCAGGAGCGTTTGCGTTTGCTGATAAACGGGACCCGCGGCTTGGGCGAGATTGTAACCATCGGCGAGTTCGCGCGCACTGGGCGTAGCCGCGGTAACTCCGTCGATCTGGACCAGATAATTTCCCTCCGGCAATCCCGCGACTTTCAATTCGTAGACATCGAGGTCAGCGAGCAATGGCACGAGGTTCAGGGCTGCAACCGCCTTCGGGTCGATGGGAAGCGGCAGCGACTCATCCAGTCGGTCAAATGCGATCGTGCCGTTATCCCGCTTCACATTTTCGATTTTGCACGCGCGGGCCCACTCGACTTGACCGGTCCGACCATCGATGGCGACAGAAGAGACCAAGGACCCCGCGCCGAGTCCCTTCAAAAGTGCCCACGCCATGATGGTGTGACCGATGGGACCGGGATGGATCGCGTCACCTCCCCCAATCGTCGCGGAACGGGAGGCCATCATCACCCGGAGATAGGGATCAAATTGATCTACAAAAGTAGCATTGTCCTTCGCGGCGACGTCCCGCAGACCGTCGGAAAATTTCCGCAAGGCTTGGTTGCGGACGTCCTGATCCGGATCCACCCGCTTATCTTCGATCGGTTGCGGCGTGAAAAACGCGACCCGAACGCCGCGGGAACCAAGCACCCGTCCAATTTCTGTTTCGGCGCGAACGTACGCCCGAAAAATATCCGGACGGAACGCCTCGTAATAGTGGTCGTTCATCCCGAAGTCCACGGTCACCACGGTCGGCTTAAGCGGCAGCACGTCGCGCTCCAACCCGGAGTCGACCGATTGCGTGACCATTTCGGTTTGCCCAGCGTCGGCGGCGGAAAACAGTTTTTTTTCGTCGGTTTTGAAACGTTGCCGTAACCAGGCCGTGTCACCGCCCCACCCGACATTTCGAAAGCTGAGTTTCCACGTGGGATACCGGCTAAGGGCAAAGGCCTCGATGTAGGTCGTATATAAACGCTGTTCGGTGATGCTATCGCCGAGAAAGACAACCCGGTCGCCATCGTGAATGAAAAAATCCCCGGCGTGGAGAACGGGAATCGAAAAGATAAGCGCGGTTGCGAGAATCGGGAGTGATGGGATTTTCATAAATACAGGTTACGTTAGGGCAGGACAAATTTCCCTGCGGTTTCATTTTCAATCCGCCGCCTCCATCCGAATCTTTCGGCGACAAGCCCGCTCCAGCAAAAAGCTGCGGACACTGTCGAGCAAAACGGCCGAGAAAATAATTCCACTGGTAATCAGGGGATAGAGGTATGGATCAGCATTAAGCAGGACCAAGCCGTTCTCGACCGATTGAATGAGTAGCGCGCCAAGTACCGTGCCCGGCAGCACGGCGCCGCGACCGCCAAAAAGGCTCGTCCCGCCCAGCACGGCTGCGGCAATGGCCTTGAATTCATAGTTCTCGCCAAACTTCGGCGTCACCGCACCCAACTGGCCGAGCGCGAGAATTCCTCCGAGCGCGGCGCACACTCCACTCAGCAAATAGACCGCGCCGAGGACGTACGTCGTGTTGATGCCGGCCTGACTGGCCGACTCGCGGTTGTGCCCGACCGCGAGGACTTGCCGCCCAAATGGGGTTCGACCGAGCACGCCCTGAGCCAGCAATGCAACGAGGCCAAACAGCACCAGCGGCAGCGGCATCCCCGCCATGCGCGCGGAACCCAGCTGAAGAAAAGCATCAGGCAGATTCATCGCCCGCGTTTGCGTGAGCCACAGGGCAAAACCCCGGCCGACAAAGAGCAGCGCCAGTGTGACAATGAATGCCGCCACCCGCAGCCGGGTGATGAACAGCGCATTCACCACCCCAAAACCGGCACCGACCCCAACCATGGCGGTCAAGGCAAGCCAGAGCGGCGCACCGTTGAGCGCCATTTTTCCAGCGACCGCTGCCCCGACAAACATGATCGCGCCCACTGACAGATCCACGCCCGCCGTGAGCAACACAAAGGTCATACCGATGGCGACAATGCCAGCTGGCGCGGCCTGCACTCCGATATTAACGAGGTTGGCCACGCCGATAAATTTCGGAGCCAGCGCTCCGAAAATCGCGAGTATCAGAATAAACAGCACTAGCGGCGCCTGCCGCAACCCGCGCTCGAGCCACCATGACGTTTTCATGCGTTACCCTCCTCCACGGGCAAGGCTGCCTGCAGGATTTTTTCCCGGTCGAATTCGGCGCGGGGCAGGTCGGCCCGCAGTTCACCCCGGCTCATCACGAGAATGCGATCGCAAAGTCCCAGCAGCTCCTCGATCTCAGAGGAGATGAGCAGGATACCGGCGCCGCGATCCGCGAGTTCAAAAATGAGCTGGTAGAGTTCGAACTTCGCACCCACATCCACGCCGCGCGTCGGTTCGTCGAGAATCAACACGCGCGGCTTTGCCAGCAGCCATTTGGCGAGCACAACCTTCTGCTGGTTGCCACCGCTGAGTGTGCGGACTGGCTGAGCGTCGTCGGCGCGCGCCGTCAGTCGCACCGCGCGGCGCATGGTGGCGATCGCTTCGCGCCAGCGGTTAAAATCGAGCAGACGGAACGGTGTCCGCGTCTGGTCCCGCAACGCGACCAAGGTAATGTTGTCAGCGATGCTCGCTTCGAGACATAGCCCTTCCGCACGACGGTTCTCGGTCAGGAACGCCAGGCCGCGCCCGATCAGTTGCTTCGGTGTGATCCGGCCCAGCGATTCTCCTTCCATGATGATTTTGCCGGCAGCATACGGATCGAGACCAAAGAGAATTCGCGCCAGTTCGGAACGGCCCGCGCCCATCAGTCCAGCCACGCCCAAAATTTCCCCACGCCGCAGCGTGAAGGAAATATCGTGCACGATGTTCGGTTCACTCAGGTTGCAGACCTCCAGGACCGGCTCGACCGCCGGCCGGTTCTTTCGTTCAGGAAAAAACTGCGTCAGGCTGCGACCGACCATGAGCGAAACCAAGCGCTCGTGCGTAAACTCGTTGCACGACCCCTGACCCACCACGGCGCCGTCGCGCAATACCACGAGGTCGTCGCAAAGCCGCAGCACATCAGCCAGCACGTGCGAAATGTAGATCATCGCAATCCCCCGCTCCTTCAGCCGGGCCATCAGCGCAAATAGCGTCGCGGTCTCGTGGGCACCAAGTGAGGTCGTCGGTTCATCCAGAATGATGAGCCGCGCGTCCTGACTCAGCGCTTTCGCAATTTCCACCAACTGGCACTGGCCGGTTGAAAGGCGCTCGACCGGCGTATCGGGAGCGAGAGCCAAGCCCACTTCCGTCAGCAGCGCGGCCGTTCGGGCGTGCACTCGCGAGCGATCAATGACCGGCGTGCCGCCGAGCCGGGGAAACGCGGTCAGGAAGATATTCTCGGCGATACTGAGGTTGGGGAAAAGATTCAGCTCCTGATGAATGAACGCCACGCCTGCGTGCGCTGCCGCCGCCGAAGATGCGGGCGCGTGCGGCACTCCGTTCAAACGCATCTCGCCGGCATCGGGCCGGAGGTTCCCGGCGACGAGATTCATCAGCGTGGATTTTCCCGCGCCGTTCTCCCCCACGAGACCAAGCGTGTGCCCGGCCGGTACAGTCAGGCTGACTTCGGTCAGTACGCGCACGCCCGAAAAGCTTTTGGCCAGTCCGGAAAATTCCAAAGCGCAAGGTGCGTTCATGGGCGGGAACCGGCCAGCCGGTGGCGCGTAGCATCGAGCAGCGCCGCGAAAAGAATCACGCCTCCCTTCACCATCGTGATGGTGAAGATCGAGAGGTTCAGTAGATTGAGACTGTTGTCGACCAGTTTAAGAAATAGCACGCCGCAGAGAGTCCAAAGCACCTTGCCCTTGCCGCCAAAAAGACTCGTGCCACCAATGATAGTTGCGCCAATCACATCGAGCAGCACCCGCTGACCAAGCACCGGCGAACCGGTTTCCGCCTGTCCGGTATAGAGGACGGCCGCAAGCGCTGCGCAAAAACCGCAGATGACATAAGCCGCGAGGGTCACGCCGCGCACGGGCACTCCGGAAAGATAGGCCGTGCGCGCGTTATGGCCCGTGGCGAACAGCCAGCGGCCGAACAGCGAGCGCGTCAGCATCAGGTGGGCGAAAGCCCCGGTCGCCAAGGCGATGGCGCCCGCGAGCCACCCGTTGCCACCCAGCCGCGTGAACGCCACGGGCAGTCCGCCGATATTTTTCGACTGGGTGAACCAGATCGCGAGCCCGCTGAAAAACATCATCCCGGTCAACGTGACAATAAACGGCGGCATTCGCAGCCGCGTGATCGCGAGTCCATTGAGCGCTCCGACTGCGGCTCCCAGTGCCAGCATCGCCAGCACCGCCACGGGCGCAGCGAACCACTGCCCCGCGAGCCAACCGTTGTTGCCGTTTACAATCGAGGCGCCGACCACGCTCGACAAGGCGATGGTCGAAGTCACCGAGAGATCGATTCCTCCAGTGATAAGCACGAAAGTTTGACCGAGGGCCACGAGAAATAGTGGCAGCAAGGCGACCAACAGATTGACGAGATTCTCCGGCGAAACCAAGCCGGGCGTAAACGGAGCGAGGGCCAGAAAATAGATCACGCTCAACCACAGGACCAAATACTCCGAGAGCGCGACCCGTCTGAGTGTGGCGGTTAATCTGTCCGTAACGGACTTGGCAGCGGCATGCGACAAATCAGCCATGTGACGGCGGCGGTGCCTTATTTCTTACCCACGCCCGCGCCCCACATTTGGGAAGATTTCTCACTGAGGTTTTTCTGATGAATGACAAAACCCGGATCGAGAATCAGGTCGGGCACAGCCTTGCCCGCCCGCAAATCGAGGATCGCCTGCACGGCCTGTTTCGCCTCGAAAGAAACATCCTGCACCCCCGTCGCATCGAGGTAGCCATCCTTGAGCATCGCGTAGGCAGTGGCGTCACCATCGAAGCCGGCGAGCAGGACATGCCCGGGTTCGCCGACCTTGTGATATTTTCCCACGCTCTTCAACGCACTCACGATGCTAGGCAGCAAAAAATCGGAACTGGTGAAAATAAAACTGATATTGGGATGCGCTTGCAGTGCATTGACCACGCCGGCCTGAGCTTTTTCCTGACTCCACTCAGTGGGGACCCGCGCGACCACGTCGACGATGTCCTCCTGTCCTTTCACTGCAGCGTCGAATCCGTCCCGACGCCCGACCGCGTTAATGTCACCCAAATCGCCGATAAGAATCATGGCCTCCCGTCGTCCGCCCGATGCGCGCGCCACGCCAATTTGGTAGGCCACGGTTTCACGGGTGAGGGCAAAATTATCCGCCACTACCGCCACCGATCGTGCCTCACTTTTTTCCGCCGGTCGGTTGAACAACACAATGGGAATGCCGGCGGCATTGGCCGCCTTGATCATGGGTAGGCAGGTTTGGGCATCTTTGGGCACGAGGATGATTCCATCGACCTTCCGGGTAATGAAACTTTTCACCTGCTCGAGCTGCCGATTAGCGTCACCGTCCGCCACCGCCTCCAACATGGCGTAGTCACGGCTGGCTAGCTCGTGGCGGATCGCCTCGAAGCCAGCAACCCAGTACCCAGTCTGGAGGGTTTCGAAAGCAACCCCGACCGTCAGTTTCCGCTCAGAGGACGTGCCCGCTGCCGAAGCGGCGGGACGCGATTTGCTGCAACCGGTGAAAAGCAATGCGATCAACAGCGACAGAGTCGTGGCTAAAGAGGTAAATTTCATGACGGAAAAAATCTCGTGTTACTCAATGTTTCGTACCCGGTGCGGGGAAATTTTTCGAGGCATCATCGATGACCAGCACCCAGTCGAGTAATTCGCCGGGATCGGGTGGCAAGAATTCCCGCTCCGGAGTCTTCGGAAATTCACCGAGCAACCGGGCGCTGCCATCGCGGGGATTGTACCACCAAGCACGGAGCGTCGAGCCGGAGAGCGCCGCCAGTCGAACCTTAAACTTACGGCCAACCGGTGCATAGACCATCGCATACGAACCGGACTCATCTCGCGTGGCGGAAAAACGATAAATTCCCGCGCCGGGCCACGCTGTGGCAGGATCCTGCTCGACGAGCAGCGTCGGATCCGGAATGCGGGTAAGATAAGGACGCGACTCAAGCAGCCAGCGGGCGTATTGCACTTGACCCGAACCGGGCGCTCCAAGCGCCTCAGTCCAATACATCAACGGAGCGTTTACCCCCGCTTTGCTTGGGCCGTACATCTGCCAGATGGAATGATGCCCATAGGTATGACCGGCGGCACCGTTGAATAAATCCCAGTAGAGTGGCCGGCGGATATCAGCCGCCACCGAATAACCGAATTCGGCCGCCTTGAACGATACCGGATGATCTTCATAGAGCGGCTCGCCATCGATGACCGGTTTGACCGGGTCGAGGCGGTAATCGTCGAGCGTGTGCGCGTAGGCCTTGTATTCCGGGGAATGGCCATTCTGCCGCAGATTGAAATCCAACCAGGCATCGTCATCAAACCATTGGGACGAGCCGTGGCCACCCGGTGGATGGAACGTAATCAAATGGGCCCCGCCATCCCCGGCTCGCAGCCCCTCGGCCATGGCGACAATAATCGCGCGGCAGGTATCGTTCTCGATCGGGCGGTCGCCGCCGAGAATCCAAATGACCGGCTTGGCACGATAGCGCCGGCCCAACCACTCGCCATAAATGCGCGCATTTTGCGGAGTGAATATTTCCGGCCCAGCGCCCCACGTCGACTTGAACCATTTGTCGCCCCAGCTCGGCAGCATGGCGATCCGGAGACCCAGGCTGGCGGCCTTGTCGACGATGTAGTCGACGTGATCCCAATAGTCATTGCCCGGACCATCCTTCACGTCCGGTTTAGTCGGATCATTGTTGATCAACGGACGGAATCCATAGGCGTTCGGGTCGTTCAATCCATCAAGCTCCGCCAGCGCGACCGCCTGGATGACCGTGAAGCCTTTCTGCGCCCGGTCAGTGAGGTAGCGGTCCGCCTCCTCGCGGTTAAGACGGTGAAAAAGTTCCCACGCCGTATCGCCAAGGTAGAAAAAGGGGCGGCCGTCCTCCTGCACCAAGTACCGGTGGTTATCGCTCACGCGCAACCGACCAAGTGCTGACTCGCGCGGGGTCTCCTTCTCCGCGGCCACGGCCCCGGAAAAAGCAACGGCAAGGACGAACGCCGCGGCAGAAAAACACCGGAGGGAAGACGGAGATGAAGGCATGACGCAAGGGGGATAAAGAGGGAACCATCGTCCGGTATTGGGAGCAACCGGACGCCGCCATAGCTCTCCGGTTTGCCCGGCAAAGTCAACAAATCTATTGCTTTTCCCGCAATGTGCTGCTTGTGATGCAGCACGATGTCACTCCCCAATCCCACCGTCGAAGCGCTCGTTGCCAGCCGGCTCGCCGCACTCCGCAAGGAAGTCGGCCTCACGCTCCGTGAGCTCGCCGCGAAGACCGGGCTGTCGGACGCCTACCTGTCGCGGGTCGAGAACGGACAGATCGCCGTCACGCTCGCAAGCCTCGAAAAATTCGCGGCGGTTTTCGCGACACCAATCACGACTTTTTTCGAGGAGGAGGAAAAACCGCAACGGCTCGTGCTCTGCCGTGCAGGCCAGGGTCGCAAGGCGCGTTTTCGCGGACGAACGGGCACACTGGTTGCCATTCTGGCAGAGGGAAAGCACGGCAAGCTCATGGAACCGCTCATTGTCGACGTCTCGTCCGCGACCAAACCCGTCAAGCCGCTCGCCCACGCCGGGGAGGAATTCAACTACGTCATCACCGGCCAGTGTCAGTTCGTCTTTGATCGCGAGAAACACACCTTGTCGGCCGGCGATTCGGTCTACTTCGACGCTACTGTGCCGCACGCCGTGCACGCCATCCGCGGCACTGCCTGCCAGTTGCTCGCCGTCGTCACGTCGCGCGACTTTCAGGTGCATCGCAATATCAGCAAGGTCCTCGAAGAAAGGATTCAGGCCTGAAGCACGGCGCCAGTCTTTTCTCCACTTAACTCTTATCATGAAAAAAATCATCACGATGGTCGGTGCCGGCGGCAAAATGGGTTGCCGCATCGCCGACAACTTCATCAAAACGGATTTCAAGGCCAACTACCTCGAAGTCGCACCCAAGGGAATCGAAAATCTGCGCGCCCGCGGCCTCACTATTGCCGACCAAGCCACCGCAGTGCCGGAAGCCGATGTCGTCATCCTCGCGGTGCCCGATGTGGCAATCGGCGCAGTTTCCCGCGCCGTCATTCCCTTGATGCGCAAAGGAGCTTTGCTTATGACGCTGGATCCCGCGGCTCCACTCGACGGTCAGCTGGTGCTGCGTCCCGATATCGCGTGTGTCATCGCGCATCCCTGTCATCCTTCAGTCTTCAATTGGGAACCGACCGAGCTGGGCTTTCGGGATTTCTACGGCGGCATCAGCGCCAAACAGGCGGCCGTCGTCGCCTTGATGCAGGGATCGGAAGCGGATTACGAACTGGGCGTCGAGATCACGCGCGCCATGTATGCGCCCGTAAATCGGGTTCACCGCGTGACGCTGGAACAGATGGCGATCCTCGAACCCGCCCTCGTCGAAACGCTCGCCCAAACCTGCATGGAAGTCGTGAAGGAAGGATTTGACCGGACCGTGGCCGCGGGCGTGCCCGCCGATGCTGCCCGGGACTTCGTGCTCGGCCATTTGCGCATCCAGATCGCCGTGCTCTTCGGTGAAGTGAACGGAACGTTCTCCGACGCGGCGTACAAAATCAGCAAGCGTTCTAAACCGGTTATCTTCAAGGAAGGTTGGCAAAAAATCTTCGAACTTTCGGATATCCGCGAACAGGTGCGCGACATCACCACGAAGTAAAATACCGGGACGTCCAGCCCTCCTCCTCTCCCATGAAACTCGGCGTGAGTTCCTATGCGTTCGGTTGGGCTGTGGGGGTGGCAGGTCATCCTCCACGGACGCCATTCACCGAGATCGATCTCCTGGCTTTCGCCCGATCCCATGGCCTGCGATTGATTCAGCTGGGAGATCATCTGCCACTCCACCTTTTTGATGAACCGAGGCTGGCGCGGTTGCGCGCCGCCGCGCGGCAAGAAGGATCGGAAGTGGAGATCGAAACCGGCGCGCGAGGACTGACCGAAGAACATCTCAAACGATACATCGAACTCTCCCGCCAGCTTGACGCCCGACTCCTTCGGTTTGTGATCGATGGTCCCGGCTACGAACCCGGGATCGATGAGGTGGTTGACCTGATTTGCGCCGCCCTGCCCGCTTTGGAAAAAGCAAACCTGACCCTCGGCATCGAAAACCACGACCGGTTTCCCGCCAGGACGCTGCGCGCCATGATCGAGCGGATTGGGAGTGATCGCGTAGGTATCTGTCTCGATACGGCAAATTCGCTGGGCGCCGGTGAGGGCCTCGAATTTGTCGTCGATCAGCTCGGACCGCACACCGTCAATTTGCATCTCAAGGATTTTGTTATTGCACGAGTGCCCCATGGCATGGGTTTCACCGTGGAAGGACGCCCCGCCGGACGCGGTATGCTGGATGTGCCTAGCCTGCAAAAAACGCTCGCCCGGTATGGACGCTGCCGCACGGCAGTCTTGGAAACATGGACTCCGCCCGAAGCAAAGCTGGCCGACACGCTCAACAAGGAATGGCGTTGGAGCGAAGAGAGTATTAACTATCTTCAACCCCTCTTTTCCACCCCATGAAAAAACCATTGCGCTTCGCGATGGCCGGCACCGGCTTCTGGTCACGTTTTCAACTGCATGGCTGGCGCGAGCTGCCGGGTTGTGAATGCGTCGCACTCTATAACCGAACCCGGGCCAAAGCCGAAACGCTCGGCGGTGAATTCGGAATTTCTGCCATCTATGATGATTGCGAGGCCATGATCGCGACGGAGCGTATCGATTTCCTGGATATCGTCACTGGCGTTGAACAACATGCCGCCCTGGCCAGACTCGCGGCCGACCGGGGCCTGGCGGTGGTCTGCCAAAAACCCTTGTCGACGGACTACACGAGCGCCTCGGCCATGGTCAAACACGCTGACAAGCGCGGGACCGCGCTCCTGGTGAACGAAAACTGGCGCTGGCAACCCCAGATCCGGGCCTTTGCCGCGGCGATGAAGTCCGCGCCTCTCGGAAAAATCTGGCGCGCGCACCTCAACTACGCGAACAGCTTCCCCGTTTTCGATAACCAGCCTTTCCTGCGTGATCTCGATCGCTTCATCCTCACTGACATCGGCACTCATATTCTCGACGTGATGCGCTATCTTTTCGGTGAAGCTGAAACCGTCTATGCCCGGACGCACAGCGTGAGCCCAGGCATCAAAGGCGAGGATGCGGCCTCTGCACTTTTCAAGATGTGCAACGGCATGTCCGTCTATGCAAACATGAGCTATGCCTCCCGCGTACATGGAGAACGGTTTCCCGAAGCCTTCATCACGGTGGAAGGCGAAGACGCCTCGGTCTCACTGGGTTTCGATTTCAACGTCCACGTCGTAACCCGTCGCGGGACCTCCACCACGCGACACCCGCCGCCCTTTTATGCGTGGGCCGATTCGCGCTACGCCGTGGTGCACGCCAGCATCGTGGCCGCGCAACGAAATCTGCTCGCCGCTCTTCGCCACGAAGAAAAAGCTGAGACTACCGGGGCCGACAATCTCGAAACCCTGCGGCTCGTGTTCGCCTGTTACGAATCCGCTCGGACAAACCGGGTCGTACCGCTCCTCCCCGCCCGGCCGTCACTTGCTTCCGTTCGCAAAAAATCCTGAAGGAATGCCAGCATCGCACGAAAATCGCTCATGCGATTCGTCGTCAGAATTTCTACCGCCGCATATGGCTCCAATCCCCCTTAATGCCGGTCCGCTCCGCTTGGTTCTGCTGCCCGGCGAAGGCGCGATACGGTACCTTTTCGCAGGAGAGCACGAGGTGTTGCGGGGAATAGGTGCCCCGATCCGCGACCGGGCATGGGCTACCGTGCGGCCCGAGATTTCGGATCTAATAATAGACCGGCGGACAAATTCTTTTCGCGTAACCTTCACGGCCCGTTGCCGCATCCACCCGGTCGATCTTCGCTGGCGTGGCGAACTCACAGGCTCTCCACTGGGAACGTTGATCTTTGATTTTGACGGTGAGGCGTTGGAGAATTTTCATCACAATCGCATTGGCTTTTGCGTGCTTCATCCCGCCGAAATTGCCGGCGCACCCTGCATCATCGAGCATACGCACGGGCACAAAGAAAGCTGCGGTTTCCCGCGATTGATCCAGACCGGGGCGCCCTTTAGAGATGTTCGGGCGATCAGCCACGAGATTACTCCCGGCCTGAAGATGGAAGTCCAGATGGACGGCGACACTTTTGAAACGGAGGATCAACGCAATTGGACCGATGCCTCCTTCAAAACCTATTGTACGCCGCTCAGTCTTCCACGGCCGGCACTGATTACCAAAGGAACCCGCATCCATCAGCGCGTGACCGTGCGGTTATACGGCACCGTGCCGGCGGCACCGGCAAACTTCACGCCTCCTTGGTGCGCACCAACCGATGCCACGGTTTCCATCGGCGAAATCCTCGCTCGGAAAATACCCGCACTGGGAACGGTCTGGAACACGACGGGCTCCGCTGCGGAAATCGTGTCTGCCCTCCGTCCGTTGCGACTGGCCCATCTTCGCCTTGATCTGTGGCTCAAGGACAGTACGTGGATACAGAAGTTGTCCGCCGCCGCCGTTGCAGCTGAAAAGCTCAAGCTTGAACTGGAGATTGCCGTATTCGTGAACGAGCACGCGACCGCACAATTTTCAGCCCTTCGCGCGGCACTGCCGCAACTCAATCCTCGACCCCGTATCGCACGCTGGCTTGTTTTCCACGAAAACCATGACGCCACTCCGGTCGCAATGCTCGCTACGGCTCGTGAAGCATTTAATGGATCGCCGTTTTCTGCACCGGTCGGTGGAGGCGGCACGGACAATTTCACGGAACTGAATTATCACCCCGAGCTTGCGACCGAAGCTGATTTTACCGTTCATGCGTGCAACCCTCAAGTACACGCGTTTGATGAGGCTTCGATCAGCGAGACCCTTCCGATCCAAGGAATGACAGTGTCGAATGCACGACAACTTTCCGGAGGCCGGCCTGCGGTTGTGTCGCCCGTAATGTTTACCCGCAGATGGCGGTTAACCGACACGGACGCACCGGGCGTTCTGCCAGCCGGACTAATGCCATTCCAAACGGATCAAAGGCACACCAGCAAATTTGCCGCAGCTTGGACGTTGGGAAGTGTGGCCGCGCTAGCGAATGCCGGTGCCGTCAGCGCCACCTATTTTGAAGCGACCGGTGACAACGGCCTAGTTTCACTCGATGTTAAACCTTTCCCGGTTTACCACACACTTGCCGCCGTCGCTCCTTTTTCCGGCGCATCGGTCGTTGCCACCGTGAGCAGCCATCCGCTTTCCGTGGTGGCCCTCGCATTTACCACCGGCAAGAAGCGCATTCTTATCCTGGCCAACCTGCGTGCTACTCCACTAAGCGTGAAAATCGACGGCACTTGGAACGCTCGCGCAGTGGCGCTTGATGCGTATGAGGTCATTTCAATCCCGTCTTCGTAATCTCTGCGGACACAATTTATTTTTTATGGGTGAAGTGGTGATCAAAAACCTCGTTAAAATCTATGCCGCCCAGAATGGGCCTGCAGTACCTGCGGTAAAAGGAATAAATCTGACGATCAACGATCGCGAGTTCATGGTCTTGGTCGGGCCTTCCGGGTGCGGCAAGACGACGACGCTAAGAATGATTGCCGGTCTGGAGGAAATCTCCGGCGGTACTATCTCGATCGACGGAAAAGTGGTTAATCAGATTCCACCCAAAGACCGGGACATCGCGATGGTTTTTCAAAACTATGCGCTCTACCCGCACTTGTCGGTCTACGACAACATGGCTTTCGGCCTCCAGTTAAGAAAATTTCCCAAGGCTGAGATCGATACCCGCGTGCATGCAACCGCCGTCATGCTCGGTCTGGAAGCGCATCTGGATCGCAAGCCCAAGGCCCTTTCCGGCGGCCAAAGGCAGCGGGTCGCAGTCGGCCGCGCCATCGTTCGCCAGCCCAGGGTCTTTCTCTTCGATGAACCGTTGTCCAACCTCGACGCCCAAATGAGGGTTTCGATGCGCACCGAGATCTCCAAGCTTCATGCCCGCCTTGGCGTCACCATGGTCTACGTCACCCATGACCAAGCCGAGGCGATGACCATGGGGGATCGCCTCTGCGTGATGCAGGATGGCAACATCCTGCAAGTCGCGCCACCTTTGGAAATCTATAATCATCCCGCGAATCTTTTCGTGGCTGGTTTTATTGGTAGTCCGCCTATGAACTTTTTCCGGGGGACGATACGGCAAGCGGAGCTTGGAGTTTCATTTATTGAAGACAATTCCAGCAGCGGTGCGATTCGATTGCCACTGCCAGATTCACTTATCCACATTGCGCGGCAATATGTAGGAAAAGGCATAATCCTCGGGATCCGTCCCGAGAATGTTCATGAACTGTCACCCGCCTCTGGCGAATGGCCCGGCGTCACCGCAACGGTGGAAGTTTCCGAGCCATTGGGCGCAGAGACTCTCGTTTACCTCCATACCGGTGCGAACTCTTTCATCGCGCGCATGGCGCCGACCACGCGTGTCAGCGCCGGAGAACAAATCGCCGTCGCCTTCAATCCCGGCCAGGTTCACCTGTTCGACGCGCAGACGGAGCTCGCCCTCGTTTAATCGCAGTTCGATCTCGTCACAGAGCTCACAGAGTTCGGAAGGAGGCCATGGAGAAACACTCGTTGTGAGTCGATCTGCGAATTTGCATTCACCGACTGGGTGATAGTGCATGTGGGCGATTTACCGCGGCATTTCCCTGGGTGCTCCATGCTCATCTCGGTGTACGCTGTGTCCAACTCTGTTTTCTGGGTTAATCGTCGGCAACCAGGTCTGAGCGGGAGGCCAAATCAACGCTCAACTCTCACTCGAACGTATCGACGAGCGAATGGTGGCGCATTGCGGCAACGATCTGCGGTTTCGCGACCGGTTCGGCAAACGTGACGAAAATACTTTTCGCCTCGTTTGGATAGAGGTCGAAAAAGTTATCGCTCGCGGAGTGCGCCAGTCCGAGCAGATCAAATGCGGTGGCATGCTGGAACACCGCAGACCGGAATGTGATGACCGCCCGGTTGGGCGACAGACAACGGACCGTTGCGCGAATCCTTGCTTTCGGAAGGGAGAGAAACCGCGGCGGCGCGAGAAAAACAGTTTGTTCGCTCACGGCGGTCCCATCGACATCCAATGCAATACGAAGATAAAGGTGATCGCGTCCGTACGCCGCAAGCGGCTTGATCAGATCAAGCGTCTGATGCCTTACACTCTCACCGTGACGCAAAATGACTTTTTTCGTTCCGGACAGCACGACCCGTCCTTCCAGATGAAACAGATCCCACCGCAAAATTCCTTTCACGGCCACCGGAGCGTCGTACACTGTGTACAGATGAACTTCGCGCACCGTGGACCGCCGATAGTTTCCGATAATTGAAGTCTCGTCGCCGGGCACATGCGCGCATACGAGTGCGGGAGCATAAAATCGTCGCGCGGCGTGATGCAGCGCCTTCCAGCGGCCCGTAAATTCGATCGAACTCCACGACGCCGCGGGCCAGCAGTCATTAAGCTGCCAATAAAGCGCTCCCATGCAGCGGGGCATTAACCGGCGATAGTGTTCGACCCCGGTCTGCATGCAATAGGCCTGGTTCAGTTGTGACAGGTAAATGAGATCGTCCTGGGATTTAGGCGATCGGTACCGACGGGAAACATAATCGAGGATGATCTGGTTGCCTGACCGGTTTTTCTGGTGGTTCTCCATGGTCGGACCAAAAATATTTGCTTCGCCCGGCGGACAAAACGTGGCGTTGGTCGCGGGCGAGGAATAACTTTGCATCCCAAATTCCGAGCAAAAGCGGAATGCCCATTTTTCGTAGTCCTTCACTGGATGCCGTGCGTGCCAGACATCCCAAAAATGGCTGTCGCCGGACTTTTCCCCCAGCGCGTGGCCAGTCTCGTAAACCCCGCGCCATTCCGAAGTCGGCCAGTAATCGGTGGTGCCATCGTGCGCCGAAAGCACCGCGGGCAGCACGTCGTGAAATATCTTTTGATAACCACGCATCAGCGCGGGATCCTTGCGCAAATACTGATTGTTCAGCTGGACCAGCTCATTGTTGCCGCACCACAAGGCGAGGCAGGCCCGGTGATGAATCCGCCGCACCTGACCGGTCGCCTCGGCGCGCACACTTTCCACAAAAGCGCGGTCTGCGGGGTACAATGCGCACGCAAACATGAAATCATGCCAGACGAGCAGACCCAGTTCATCACAGAGATCGTAGAAATCCTCGCTTTCGTAGATGCCCCCACCCCAAACCCTCACACAATTCATGTGGGCCTCGACTGCGGCGCCCAAGTCGCGAGCGTAGTTTTTCCGAGTAAGTTGTGCGACGAAGCTGTGAGCCGGAATCCAATTGGCCCCCTTGATGAAAATGGGACGACCATTGACGACAAACTGAAACGATTCACCCCAGCAATCGGGCTGACGATCAAGTTTGATCGTTCGCAAACCCACTCGGCGCCGGACTAGTCCGATCACACTTTCCGCAGAATCGCGCACCACGACCTCGACATCATAGAGTGGTTGAGCGCCCTGCCCGGCCGGCCACCAGCGCTGCGGACTGGGAATATCGATGACCAGCGGCATGGGTCCGCCAGTCGCCCTGGCCACTTCAACGCCGCGCAGGGAACACGTAACCGTCATCGAGGCCTGCGCCGGGATTTGCGTGAATTCGGGATGAATCGTGAGAGCGATCGCACCTTTCACCTCATGGATCTGGGCGATCCGCACGTGGGTCAATCTGCTGGCACTCCAGCCTTCAATCCGTAAATCCCGCCAGATCCCGGCGGTGACAAAACGTGGCCCCCAATCCCAACCGAACTGACATTGTTGTTTGCGGATTCGTACACTGTTGCCGACCGGATCGCAGTATTCCTGTGGTGGCGCGAAATTCGCGCGGGTCTTTTCGACGTAGTCCATCGCACTTCGAAAATGGATCAGCAGTTCGTTACGACCGCGCCGGAGATAACGTTTGATGTCCCACCGATGCGCCACGAACATATTATCTGTAGTCGCGATTTTTTTGCCGTTAAGTGTAACGGTCGCGATGGTATCGAGGCCATCTGCCACCAGTTCGATCACTTCCTCTTCAAGTAAGGACGGGGATGCGTTAAAGATCGTCCGATATTCCCAATCGCGTCGCTCGATCCACTGCAAATCGAGTTCATTGGTACCGAAAAACGGATCGGGAATTTTTCCCGCCGCCAGCAGATCCGCATGGACGCAACCGGGAACCGTGGCGCGGAGCCACGACTTGGCGGACGTATCGCGAAACCGCCAGTCAGCGGAGGCAAGGGAAAGTGTGATCATGAAATAAAATTATCAGAAAATAAAAACGTCAGCGGCCGCAGCGGTCGCCGTCAATACGCCCCGGCCCCCCTGCGCAGCTTCAAGTCGGCGGCAATCTGCGCCATCTTGCGTTCACCCAGTGGAAAGAATAAGAATATCACAATCGCCAGGAGCCCAAAGCCGGCCGGAAGAGTGCTCATCATTCGTTTCATGCCTGCGAGCGTTTCCGGAGTTTGTGCCGACGCATTGGCGATGAATCCAGTCAGGGTCAGCATATCGCCCGCGGCCTTGCCGCAGACGGCCCAGCCAAATTTCTGAGCCATCGTTGACGCAGAAAAAATCAACCCGGTGGCCCGGCGACCGCGTTTCCATTCACCAAAATCCGCCGTGTCGGCGTACATCGCCCAGAGCAACACGCAGATCGGGCCGCCGATAATTGATCCGATCAACTGCAGCCCAAAGATGGTCAGGATCTGGTCGGGCCGAATGAAATTGTAAGCCGCAAAGAAAAGTATGAATCCGGTGAGGAGGACGATAAACGCCACCTTTTTCCCAATGAGCCGGACAATCCAATTTGTCATCAAGACGCCCAGGAGCGAACCGAAGGCGCCGAAACCGAGAAACACCGCCACAAAGGCTTCGTACCCGTAAGTGCGTGCGCCAAGAAAGGGCAGTGTCACTTCCCTCGTGCCCAGGTAATATTTGATGTAGTAAGCAGAGATCGTATCGCGCGTGCCCACGCAGAGAATATAAGCGACGGTAACACCGAGCAAAATCAGCCAGGGTCCATTCGTCGCAAGATCAAGCAGGTCACGTTTCACCGAGGTTTTTTGATCTTTCGGCGGAGTTACTCGCTCCGTGGTGTAGCGGAATGCGATCAGGAAACACGCCACGGCAACGACTCCATAAATCAAAAACGTGAGCTGGTAGCCTCGCTGAAGATCAGTGCCTCCTGCGCCCAAATACCGGCTCAGGAAAGGCAGGGTGAACTTCACGAACAACCCCGCGCCAAAAGCGAAGAAAAATTTATAGGAAGCGACGCTCGTTCGTTCGATTGAATCCGCGGTGATCACCCCCAACATCGCGTTGTAGGGAATGTTGATCGCGGTATATAACAGCATGAGCACATTGTAGGTGATCCAAGCCCACCCGAGTTTGCCGACTACATCGAAATTTGGCGTCGTGAAGCAGAGCACGCCCGCCAGCGCAAATGGCACACACATCCAGAGCAAATAGGGCCGAAACTTGCCCCAACGGGTTGTCGTGCGATCGGCCAGCGCACCGATCAGCGGATCGTTTACTCCATCGAGAATCCGACTCCACAGAAGAATGGTTCCGGCAGCCTTGCCCGTGATACCGAACACATCCGTGTAAAATATCAGCAGAAAACTACTGAATGTTGCCCAATAAATACATGATGCGAAATCCCCGGACGCATAAGCCATTTTTTCACGAACGCGTAATTTCTCAGTTGAAAGCATGGGCAGTGGAGAGATCAGAAATTTGAAGAGCCAGCTGGGGCAAACACAACATGACGCGGAGGTTTTTCATTCCCCCGTTGCTGCTTCCCCCACTTGTTGAAAGCGGCCTGGGATTTGAAATAAAGATGACGCTCATGGTCTAAAACTGCCGGGAGCCGGGTAGCCAGCATCGATGCTGTCCAGGACCAAGACCCAATCGGAACCGGCCGCCGGACTTTGAAATTCCCGTGATCCGCCGCTTTCGATCACGCCCAAGGGATGCGCGAAACCGGTTCGCGGATCATACCACCACCCGCGGAGCTTGCCCGGCATTAACCGGGAAAGATCGAGCTTAGCTTTTTGCTCGCTCATGGGGAAATACACGAACGCGTAAGAACCCTCACGATCCCGGCAGGCAACCATGTATGAAGCGCCACCCGGGTTGGAGGCGGTGATCATCGCCTGATCCGGCACCCGGGTGAAAAAGGGCCGCGACTCGATTAACTGGCGCAAAAAAAACATCTGCTGCGCACCGGGCCGATGCAGGCCATCGATCCAATCGCGATCAGCGTGATTTTTAACGTCATTATGTTCGCCGACAAATCCCCAGACGGCGTGGTGCCCATAGGTCACCCCGCACGCTCCCGCCAACACAGAACGGTAGCATTGCTTGCGGACGTCATAGTCACGAAAGTATCCGGACGCAGGATTCCAGCGCGGCCATGGATGAACCGGGTGGTCTTCATAATTTGGTTCGAGATCCAAGGTGGGCTTCGCCGGCGTAAGCTCGAAATCCCGCGCGACCCATTCCCAGACCGGAAAGTCATGCCTCTCATGTCCACTTTGCATGCCATTGATCGAGAGCCACGCTTCGTGATGCAGATTCGGGGAGGTGGTGCCCGCACCCTCCGGATGAAAAAGAAATACGGGCGTCGTCCCGGTACCGGCAGCAATACCCTTCGCCATCTCCCGCCAGATCGGGCGCCAGTCGTAGTCGGCAGAGAAACCTGCTTCCCTCGCGCGATTTTGCGGCCACTCCTCCGGTTTAGACGGGTCAAGTTTTGACGGAGTATCACCGCCAAGCATCCACACTACATTGGTGCGTCCTTTCAATTTTAACCCAAGATAATTTCCATAGGCTTTTGCCACCGGGAGATTATCGAGCCGGAATAGACGGGGGCCCTTTCCCCACGGCGCGGTCAGCTTGTCCCCCC
This sequence comes from Verrucomicrobiota bacterium, assembly GCA_041691855.1. Classification (GTDB taxonomy): domain Bacteria; phylum Verrucomicrobiota; class Verrucomicrobiia; order Opitutales; family Opitutaceae; genus Lacunisphaera. The sequence goes on from JBEPTW010000011.1 coordinate 21,888, forward strand.
AAGTTGGCAACAACGCCACATACAGGCCGTCGGTGGAGGCTTCGTCGACTATTTCAACCATTCTCGCGAAGTAAGCGTCGTTGGGCTTCTGGGGATCGTCGTCAAAAAAAGGCTTCAGCTCCGACCCACTAATCGAATCAACAGTGGTTTCCCCCTGGACCACGACTTGAATGAGGGTAAAACCCTGCCGTGCCCGCGTGCGCAAATAATAGGAGGCTTCCTCCCGAGTGGTTCCATGAATGAGATTCCACGCGGTATCACCCAACCAAAAAAAAGGGCGGCCATCGTCCGTCTGTAGATAATGCCCACCCGAGTGAACCTGAATGGCCGGCAGCGGGCGGGAGGCAGGTTCTGTCGCGCTCACCGTTTTTGCGGGATTAAACGCAATTAAAGCTCCGCAAATGAAAATGACCAGACGACGGCATGGTTTCCCGATGGGAAAGTGGATCGAGCACCGGTTAAATAAGAGAAATTCTGGCACGAGTCCCCGAACAATATCATTTGCACCCCCGATCGTCATTGCTTAAAACGAAATTTGAGGTGTCGTTTTAGCAACCCCCGCCTCCTCGATGATACTAAAGAAAACACCCAATAAAAACGGGCCGCCTTTTCGTGTACAGCTCGTGGTCGATACCCACCTGGCCTATTTTCGTGAAGTGATTCTTGGAGTCAGACAATACGCCTTCGAGACCGCACGGCTTGAACTGGTGGACCGGTGGCTGGAACATGAACCTCGCGATCTGGCCACTCTGGTACGACGCGACCGGGTGCGCGGGATCATCGCCGCAATCCACCGCCCCGCAATCGAAGCGCGTTTCTGCGGCCTCCCCATACCGGTGGTCAATGCTTCCAATACGATGCTGCTGCCGCGTCTGCCCGTCGTCGCGCAGGATGATCGGGAGGTGGGCCGCCTCGCCGGCGAACATCTGCGCAACTGTGGCTGCACCCGTTTCGCTTTTTGGGGACAACGATCCGCCAGTTACTCTCTCGAAAGATTCGAAGGATTCAGCAACGCACTGGAAGCCGATGGCATCACCATCGACTCGCGTCAGATGCCGCCGCAATTTGGCCGGGTCGAATACAACCGGATTCTTCGCTGGCTGGCGGGGCAACAGCGTCCCTTGGGGATTTTCGCCGTGCTGGATTCGATCGGCCTGCTGCTGTTGCGCGCCGCCCGCGAGTTGGGCTGGCGGGTACCCGAGGACGTCGCGGTGCTCGGCGCTGGTAACGATGATTTTTTGGTGGCCTTTGAACGCATCCCCCTTTCCAGCGTACAATTACCCGCCAAAAAAATCGGCTACGCCGCCGCGGCCGAAATCGACCGCTTGATCTGCGGTGGAAAACCGGCGCGCGAAGGAATCAAACTGGCGCCCGTCGGGCTGGTCGCCCGGCAGTCGACCAACATCCTGTTCGCCACCGACGAAGTGTTGGTGCGCGCCCTGCAATTCATTCGGGAAAAAGCAGTCGCGAATCCCTACGTTTCCGATGTCGCAGCGGCTGCCGGCGTCTCAATTCCGACTCTTCAATTCCGCATGCAAGCAGCGCTCGGCCGAACGACCCTCGAGGAAATTCAGCGGGTACGCATTGAACGGGCCAAGGAGTTGTTACACACCACGGATTTTAAACTCGAACAAATCGCGGAGAACTGCGGATTCTCCAACGGCAAGCGCTTCAGCGTGTTATTTCGCCAGGTTGTGGGAATCACTCCGAGCCAGTTCAAAAAAAATTCCGGTTAAGGCCGAACAGTCTGGATGCCGCTTTGACCCCCGCCGACCATTTTTCGCCAAAGGCCAATCAAGCGGTCGTCGACGCCGGATTCGTCCGGCAGTGATTTGGCCGGATTATTCTCCAGCCAGGCCACCACCCGCTTTACGCCTTCGGCCCATAGGAGGGTGGATTGAAACCCAAGGTCGGTACGGGCCGCGCTATTATCGAAAATATTATTAAACTGGAAATTGTCCGCCACGCTCGCGCTGCGTTCAGGAGCGATCCGCATTAAAATATCCGTTGGGATATGCAGCAGTTCGGGGCATGGCACGTGCAGCGCCCGGGCCACCCCTTCATGGTATTGATTCCACGTCATCCACTCCTCGCCGGTGGCATGATAGGACCGGCCGAATGCCCGCGGGTTAACGATGGCGGCAACAAACGCCCGGGCAACATCGTCCACATGACACGTTACCCAGAGTGAATTACCATCACCCGGCACGATCAGCGGCTTCCCCGTACGAATACGCTCAAGATAATCTCCCGCCGAGCCCACGGGATATAGCAATCCGCGACCTTCGCCATAAGTATACGCCGGTCGAATAATCGTGACCGGAAAATCGCCGCGTTCGTGCGCTCGCAACAACAATTGCTCACAAATTATTTTGTTTTTTCCGTATGTGTTCAAACCGCCGTATTCCTCGGCCTCAGTGTAAGGCAAGCGGCTGGCGGGCTTCTTATAAACATCCACCGTGCTGCAAAAGATAAAATGTGCGGTTCGCCCGGCAAAGGCGCGCACGGCGCTGGCGGTATCTTCCGGGGCGAATCCCACCATATCGATCACGCAATCGAAATTGCCGGCAGCACGCATCTGGTTTTCGAAGGCGGAATAGTTCTGGCGATCACCGTACAGTGTTTTAACCCCCGCAGGCACGCGCGATTGCGTTCGTCCGCGATTGCAGAGCGTCACGTCGTCGCCCCGCGCCAGAAGGAAATGAGTAAGCGGAGTGCTGATCAAGCCGGTGCCGCCGATGATGAGGATTTTCATATGCATCAACTGTCAGGAGAGAGCGGGACGAATCCCTTGCAGGTTAATAACAAAACCCAGTCGCCGGCCGAGGGAGTCAAAAAGCGATCGTCGTTGTCGTTCGTTCGCACCACGCGTTGCCGTAGACCGGTGCGGGGATTGAACCACTCCGCGGAACCGCCGTGAAGCCCGGCCGGAATATTTAATTCAACGAATGGATCTTGCGGAATGTAGATCACGCCCACCGTGTTATCGCGATTTTTCGCGGCCACAATAAACCGGTTTTTGTCGACGGTTCCTGGTTGGGTCCGCAGCAGCTCAGGCGCCGGGACCAGCCGCCACCACTCCATTGATTCCAACAGGCTTCTGAGGTGCCGCACCTCCTCGGCCCCCGCCAATAGCAAGGCTTCGCGCCAAGGCTTCGGCAGGCCGGCATCAGGATGGCCCTCCGACAATGATGTGCCGTCATCCCAGGCCCAAACCCCATGCGCACCATAGGAGACACCTGCGACCGGCGAAACCAAGACACTCCAATAGAGCGCGCGCCGGACAAAATGGCTGTCGATCCGTTTCCGACTTTGATGGGCGATGTGGTCTTCGTAGGGCGGTTCCAGATTGATCACAGGACGCGCCGGCTCCATTGACCAATCGCGCGCGGGAGGCCCGGAAACCAACCAGGACAAAGTTTCCTGATTGTCGCCATGACCGCTTTGATAACCGAGCAGGTCAAGCCACGGCTCGTCACGAAACTCCGCTCCATTCCACTCCATTCCCGCAGCGTGCAACGACACCGGTGCGTGATGGGGATCGTCGAATACCGCGCGACCAATCCGCTTCCAGCGTTCCGCATTTCCCCCGAGATAATTGCCGTCACCGGCCAGAATCCACACCACCGGATCGGCCGACCAGCGCGCAACCATATAGCGAGCGAGCAATATCGCCTCGGTCTCAGGGAGGAAGATGCCCGGATTTTTTCCGTTCGCTTCCGGCGTACTCCATACCGCAGCCCACAAAAGCACGGGCACATTGAGAAATCCCGCGCGGGCCGTGGTCGTCATTTGCTCGTCGAGGCGCTGGAAAAAGAGCGGATTGATCACGATCCGATCGCTGCCCGAAAACGCCTTCGCCCCGGAACGATCGCCCGTCGACGCCGCCAGCCATTGCGTCGTCACCCACTGCACCGCGTTAAATTTCTGCCGCCGGCGTTCCTTCAAATAGTGAACCCATTCCGTGGGTGTCGCGCGCAAGGGACCGTTCCATGCCGTATCCCCAATCCACAGAAAAGGCGTACCATCAGCATGGACCAAATAACGCCGATTAGCCGCCAAGCGAAGCGGACCATGCCGGTCAAACGGCGTGGTATCCAGCCGGCCGACACAATTCACGATTCCGATCTGAGCATGCAAACCGCCATCAGAGGCGTGGTCGCAAGTGGTGCGATACTGCCATGAACCCTCCTCGTCCGGAGCAAAACGAATCCGCCAAACATTACCGCCGTCCCAAAATCCTTCAACTTGTCGCGTCTGCCCTGACGGGCCGGTGAAAGTGGCGGTCAATTTCACGTCCCTGACCGGCTCGCGATACGCGATCGTGCTCTGGAACTGGGTTTCAAAGCGCCCCCACAATGGAATCGAGACGCCGGTTTGGGATGGATTCATCGTTAACCTTTCACGGCACCGGCACTGAGGCCGGAAATGAAATAACGTTGGAAAATCAGGTAGACGATCACGACCGGCAACACGGACATCAGAATCGCCGCGGTCATTTGATTATAGTTGTTGCCGTAAAGTCCCTGAAAAGACTGCAACGCCAGCGGCAGAGTCCACGTCGACTTCGCCTGCAAAATGACCAGCGCGAGCGAGAACTCGTTCCAGGTGCCGACAAAATCCAAAATGAAAAGCGCCGTCAGTGCCGGCAGGGACAACGGCAGCATGATCCGCCAATACAACCTGAACGGTGAACAGCCATCGAGATAGGCCGCTTCATCGAGTTCGCGCGGAACGCCCGCAAAAAAACCACGCAGCAAGAAAACCTGATAAGGGATGCCAAACGCAATATACGGCAGCAAAATCCCCATGCGCGTATTGAGCAGGCCAGCTTTGAGCAACAACGAGAACAACGGACTGAGCGCGATCTGCACCGGAATCAATGCGCCCACAATGACGAACAGGAGAATCGCCTTTTGAAATGGAAAACGCAGCCGCGTCAGGCCGAATGCCGCCAACGAGGACAGAAGCAATCCCACCGGCACCTTGATCAACGCAATGATGAGGCTGTTCAATCCGTAGCCGGCCAGATTTCCGCGCTGCCAAGCCGTCGCATAATTTTCAAATGCCAGTGTTTTCGGGGGCAGAAAGGGCGAGCCGACGAGCAGTTCGTGCCGTGATTTGAATGAAGTGAATGCAACGAAGACCAAGGGCAAAAGCCACAGCAGTGCAAACCCCAGCAGGGCCAGCCAAAGTGCGGCACGCCCGGAATCGAATGACTTTCGCCCTTCCGGTCCAGCAACAATGGAATTGAAAAATCGGTTCATACCTCACTCCTCGTTTGAGGACCAGCGCACATACGGAACCACGACCATCAGCGTGACCGCCAGGAGCACGACCGCGATCGCCGCACCCGTGCCAAAGTTGCGATAGCTGAAAGCCTGCGTGTAACTCCACGACGCCAGCACTTGCGACGAATCTCCCGGACCACCCGCAGTCATCCCGTAAATCAGATCGAATGCCTTGAGGGAATTGACGATCGCCAGCGAGAACACGACGATGAACGTCTGCCGCAACGAGGGGATAGTGACATGCCATAAAACCTGCAGACGGGTGGCTCCGTCCACTTTGGCCGCTTCTTGCAATTCCGTCGATACTCCCTGAAGTCCGGCGAGAAATAAAAGCATGTTCGTGCCACTGCCCGCCCAAGCTGAGGCAATAAATACGGAAAAAAGCGCGAGCTTGTGACTACCCAGCCAGTCAGGCGCGCCCCACCCCACATAACTGAGCAGACCATTAACGAATCCAAACGAAGGATTGTACATCCAAGACCAGATGGCTGCCACCGCGATAGAAGCGATGACCGCCGGTAGATAAAAAATAATCCGAAAAATGGCCCGTCCGAAAACCGGTCCATTCAAAGCCAGCGCCAAGGCAAAACCGATTGCCGTCGGAACGGTCAACGAAAGCAGCATCCAAATTGCACTATTGCCCAACGCCCGCCAAAAAATCGCATCTTCAGTGAAAATCCGGACGTAATTGTCAAACCACACGAAGGCGCGGACGGCAGAAATTCCGTCCCACCTGAACAGGCTCAGAAAAATTACCTCCAAAGTGGGATAGAACACCAACGTCGTATAAATAATCAGAGCGGGCAGTAGAAAAGGCAGCGCTCCGCATCGGCCAGAACTGGTTTTAGGCGGGAGCATCAGCGAAGTTCGGTCTCAACTTTTGCGGCCAATTGCCGCGGTGGCGGCACCCGCCGGTTGCCTGGCTTTGTACGCCACAATTTCCGCTTGCATCGTTGCGCCCGCGACTTCCGGTCGAAGCGCTCCACTCACCACGTCGGCTTGAACCCGCAAATAACTGCCAAACACTTCCAGCGGCAACGCTTGGTCAGCCGGGACATATGTCCCGGAGTAGCGGCTGACGATCTCCTGCCATTGTTTATTCTGCGCCGGGGCGCTGGAGGAAATTTCCACTCCCACAGTCGGTGAAATCGTTCCAAATTTTCCCGCGTGCCGCTGCTGCGTGGCCGGCGAAGTCCAGAAATCATAAAACCGGGCCACCGTGTCGCGTTGACTTGAGGTGGCGCCGATAAAAAACATTTCCGTAAAGAACGACAGACGTCCGGTGCCCGTGGGAAATTCAAAAAAATCATAGTCTTCCAGTTTCATGCCATCGGCGCGGAGATAATCGGTCATCCAGTCGCCCTCGTACATCATGACGGCCTTGCCTTGATAGACGTTGTCCCGGACGTGCGCGGGATCGACCCCTAAAAAATCGGCCGGGAGATAGGCTCGGTCGGTCCAGCGTTTGAGTTCAACGTAAGCCGCCGTCACGCCTGCTTCGGCGCCCCAATCAGCATCGAGAGACCGAAGTGCGTCATGTGTTTTCGCCCCACAGGTCATCTCCAGCAGCGAGTCCATCAGCCGCATCAACATCCACCCAAATTTTCCGCCCATGCCAAGCGGGACATGACCCGCCTTGACCAGCTTTTCATTCGCCGCGATCAAATCCTCATAGGAAACCGGCTTCGCGGTGATGCCTGCGGCGGCAAAAATGTCTTTGCGAAAGTACAGCCCCATCGCACGAACGCGAAATGGAATGCCATATTGCACCCCGTTAAAAAAAGTCCCGGATAGTGCCGCCGGCGTAAATCGTCGGGCCCACTCATATTGTTTGTAGTAGCCGGTCAGCGGAATGGCCCCGCCCGCATTGACGTAAAACCCACCGAGTCCGATGCCGCTCCAGCTGAAAAAACCGTCAGGCGCAACCGGGGTGTTAATCGCGAGTCGCAGCGCTTCCTTGTAGGCGTCATTGGCGCGCCGCTCGATGACGATTCCGACCCCCGGATTCAGCGCCATGAACTCGTCGGCAATCTGTTGATAGATGTCCGGCGCCTCCATGTTTTCCTCCAAGACCCAGAGCGTAAAGGCGGTCGCCCTCTTCGTTCGCACGGCGGCCGCTTCGCCTGAACCCGAAGTTCTCCGGCAGGCACCCGCGAGGAGCAAAGGCAATGCGACCGCCAGATGGCGGAGTGCCGTCCGACGATCGATCTGCTCCGGAATTGGATGCGTGGTTTTGGTTGAACTGGCAGTCACAGACAGGAAAAAAATTAGTTCCCCGCGACGAATCGCGGGGAACTAATCAGATCAGGATTAAATCAAGGATTATTCAGGATCGACCAAATCGAAGAACCTACCGTCCACACGGAGTTGCCACTTTCGAAGCCGGCATTGGCGAGCACATTCGTCCCGCCATTCACGCCCATGAAAGCATCATCAACGTACAATGTGCCACCGCCGCCTGCGTCGGCGATGTAGAAGAGTACGCCTGGGTTTGTCGTGTTTGGCGTGGTGAACGTAATGCTTTTTTCCGTCCACGTCGAAGTCGCGGCAAAGGTGGTCTGCGCGATTTGCGTCCAGCCACTATCGAGCGTCTTGATCAGGAAATTTCCCGAACCTTTCACCCAGATCTTCGCAACATAAGTCGTGTTCTGCGCACAGGTCGCTTGCTGGTAGAGTGCAATCCACGTCGGATTGGAAGGTATATTTCCTTTTGCCGCCCAAGTCCCGGTATGGGTATTTGTGGCTGCGGCCGCAGGAGTCGCACTAACCTCGTTGGAATAACCAGAGGTGCCACCGCCGGATACGGCTTTTACTTTATAGTAGTACGTGGTGCCATTCGTGAGCCCGGTATTCGTGTAGGTGGTGCCGGCAACTCCCGTGGCAATCGCCGTGGTGCTCTCACCGCCAGCGCTGGTACCACGATAAATGCTGTACGACGTCGCACCAGAACTCCCGGTCCACGACAATGAAATCTGCGCAGTCCCCGCCGTAGCACTGAGACCGGTTGGAGCGGCGGGAGCACCGATACTGACGATGGCCCACGTCTGGGCCGTCGAGCTATTGGCGGAGAGCTGGTTAACGTTGGAACCATTTGCGGTGCCGGTGTTGTTAAGCCGCATGGTGGTCGCATGCTGGGGGATAAGAACGCAGCCGCCACTCACGAGCGTGAGTGCCCAACGCTGGTTCATTTGGGAAAGATACGTCCAAGTCTGCACATTAGTGCCACTGGTGGTCAGCTGTCCATTGACGTCAAGACACTGGGCAGTCGCGCTGGCTGGCGAAAGCCGGTACACGTTGCCACTGACGTTGGTGAAAATCCACTGCTGTGCGGTCGAAGAAGACGGGGTGCCGATGTTCACGTTTGAAGCATCGCCGGTGCCAGTCGTTTGCAGCCGCATACCGGTGGCATTCGCCGGCGCCAGAGTGTAGGTGCCGTCGGCAATCGGTGGACTCGCTCCCACCACCGGCATCGCGCTGGCCTCATTGGAGTACCCGGATGTCCCGGCGGTGTTAACGGCTTTCACCTTATAATAGTATGTGGTGCCATTCGTCAGTCCGATGTTGGTGTAATTTACCGACGTAATCCCCGTGGCTATTGCCGTGGTGCTTTCGCCACCCGCAGTCGTGCCACGATAAATACTATAGGACACCGCACCGCTACTCGTCGTCCACGCCAACATGACTTGCGCGTTCCCTGCAGTCGCAGTCAGTCCGGTCGGAGCAGGTGGGATCTGGATCGTACCGGCGCTACCCCAAAGGCTCTTATAGAGAGCGGAAGAATTGGGGTTCCACGTTGTTCCTTCAGGCGGGGACAACTTATGGTGGAGCGTTGCCGGTGCGCCGGTTTCATCGTACGTGGTTTCGTAAGCAACGATACCCGCATTCGCATTCAGCCAATCCCAAATTTTTTGAATAAAGAATGGGTTGTCGTTTCCACCGTTTGAATCGTGGATCACACCCCACTCGTCGATGGCCATTTGCTTGCCGTGAGCCACGCAAAAGGCCGCGACGTCATTGAAACCCGGACTTTGGGACTTGGTGTTATTCCAATCAGCGTCGGTGAAATTCGGACTGAACCAATCGTAATTATCGAGGCCGATCACGTCGACATAAGCGTCACCGGGGTACGAGCCCCAGCCATCGGTCGGATCGGTCCCACCCTGATTACCTTTGTTAAGGCACCAATTGAATTGAACCGCATTCGCGCCACCGGCCCGGATCGAGTTAACGATGTTGATATAGGCATTTTTAAATGTCTGCCGGCGATCTCCATGGGGGCCACCACTTGTCGCAGACCAAACATACCAGTTGCCGTTAAGCTCCCACCCGATGCGCAGGACCGTCCGGTTGTTGTTCATTCCATTGGCCACCAGATAAGCGCCGAAATTCTGCCATTTCGAATTATGTATACCCGCAGCGACCTCATCGAGGCCGCCCCAGCCGAGGCTTTCCGGATGAGTCGGAAGAGCGAGCACTTTGATTCCCGCGAAATTTATCACGTCGGTGGTGACGTCATTATCGAAATCCGTCCAGTTCGTGCGGGATGCAAACCAGAGGATGGAATCTACCGGCTTGCCTCGCCAAGAGGTGAAAGCCGAGACCGAGGGTACATCGCCATTTCCACCGGTGAAGACACCGGCGTTCCAAGCCCGTCCACTAAAACCCATCAACGGCACTGCCGCGTGGGCGGATTGAAGACAGAGCGTACCTGCAAGCAGGCCAAAGAGGCCTGCGACCAAACCACTTCTCATCTCTCTAAGGGTATTCATAACGTGGGTATTTTCCTAACTGTTTTCCAACGCGTCTTTCTTTCTAGTGAAATCCCGGACGACCCGACTTGGTGGATCAGGAAGCGGGAAATGGGTCGGCCTCGGAATCGGAATAAGAAACGAGCCAAGTCGTGCCGCGGGCATGAATTTAAGTCGCTTATCAACCGATGCGAGGTAACCGAGTGCCGAAAATAGCATACGCCGAATAATCTGTCGTTTCTCAAAACGAAAAATCAGGTGTCGTTTTAAAAAAGATCGAGTCGGACCAATCCTAAATTCTCCCCACCGTCCGTAGTTCGCCGGCGGGCGCTCGATTTGCTGCCGGCGAAATTCCGTCAGGTCACACGCGCAGGAATATTTTCCTGCGATACAAGAATCCCGCGATCAAGAAGACCAGCCCGAGTCCCAAGAGTGCGGTTACGACCCCGCCCATTCCCGCGGCGACGTGATCATCCATCCATTTGCTTACGCTTCCCCCCACCAAGCGCGAAGCGATCATATTAAAATTCAGCAGGGATAAGGTGAGATAAAGGGTGATGGGATTCATGCCGATCCACACGAATGGCTGGCACCAGCCGCGCCACTGGCGCACATCGATCAAGTAATAAAAAAAGGAAAGGAGCACACAACTCCATCCTCCGGCAACCAGCACAAACGAGGACGTCCATAACTTCTTGATCACTGGAAATTGCAGATGCCATGCCCATCCGATCCCCAAGCCCAGCACCCCGGCACCCGCCAGCAGCAGCACTTTTTTGGACCCAGGGAGATCTTCCCGGCGCAACAGCAAGCCGGCAAAAACCCCGAGCAGACAAGTCGCCACCGCCGGCAGTGTGCTGAGAAACCCCTCGGGATCGTAATACTTGTCATACATTGCACCCGGAAGATATTCAAAGTCGAGGTGGTTGGTCAGATTCAAACCAGGCTCGTAATGACCGCTGGTTCGGTCCGTGGTGGCTTCGAAGGCGGCGTGGACTTGCGCCATCGAAGGGTCACTGACGCCAAGCTTGGCCGACAGGCTTGCCTGATCGAGTTGGAAATCGCGGATAGGAATAAAGGTAAGCAAAGCCCAATAGCCCACCAGCAGAGTGACCGTAACGATGACCAAAGTACGGCGCTTGCAGTAGATGAACAACAAAGCCGCCGCGCCATAGGCCAGGGCAATGCGTTGAAGAACACCCGCCAGCCGGACGTCCGGCCAAGCACGGGACAGGCCTCCATTGAAAAAGATACCGAAAACAAAAAGTAAAATTACCCGCCGCAAAATCCGGCCCAAAGTCGCGCGTCGTCCTTCACGCGAGTCAATGCGGCTGAGGGAAAACACCAGCGAAACGCCCACGATAAAAACGAACAAAGGAAAAATCAGATCGAAGAAGGCGAAGCCCGCCCAGTCCTTATGTTCGACCTGGCCGGCCAGGAATTTCACCGGGGCCGATTGATTCATTCCCCGAAAGGCTTGCACGATCGCTTCGGCGCCAAGAATCCAAAACATATCGAACCCGCGAAGAGCATCAATGGACTGCAAGCGCGGAACGGGGGACGGAATTACGGTTGAGCTCATGATTGTGAAGATAGATTTAAAATTGGAAGGGGGGTTAAGATTCGTCCTCTGTTTAGTGGGATCAACTCGGGCGGGAGAATATCGAGGGTGGTAGTCACATACGGATTACGGACGTTGCCCGAACTGCCGCTGATATTTGTTCTCAATCGCTGCAAGGTCTGTCGGATTTACATCGGAAAGCGCCCGGATGAGCTGAATGTAGTGACGGGCGGCTGGGGCATCAGCGGAATTGATTGTGGTGCGAGCCAAAACTTCCAACGCAACCCTATTGCCAGGCTCAACCGCCACGGCAGTTTTCATCTCATCGATTGCGTCGTCTACGCGAGACTGTGCGAAAAGAATCATCGCCGTCTCGATATAGGCGCGCGCTCCGTTAGGCTGGTACCGTTTCGCGATTTTCAGTTCTTCCAAGGCTGCCTCAAGCCGATTCTGGCTCCGCAGTCTTTGTGCATTCATGAAGTGCAAATACGCGGAGGTCGGGCAATGCTCCAAGGCATCATGGAGCGTCCGCTCCATGGCCGCCGTGTTTCCGGCTTTTTTAAATATCTCAAGCAACAGCGCCCATGAGTCAGAATCATCCGGCGCCAAGCTCACCGCTTTCTCTGCATGCGGCTGCGCTTGGTTGTAGTCCTCCGAGGCAAAAAGCAATCTCCCAAGCTGCTGTTGATAAAAATGCGAATCAGGGGCGAGGTCGATTGCCCGCTCAAGCCAGCGCCTGGCTTCGCCATGGTCCGTGGACAGCGCCGCAGCCACGCTGAGTTGATAGGCGTCGTAACATTTTTCCGTCAACGCATCGATCCATGGGTCAGAAAATTCACGCGTTGGACCGGATGTTTTGGCGCGATCTCTCGCCGCCGCCGCCAGGGTCTGATTCGGTAAATTGTCGTAAACGGTCACCAACAGGTTCCATCCCGCCGAAAACCCCGGATGTTTCGCCACTGCCTCCTCAAGATAGCCGCGCGCCCCGGACCAGTCGTTCACTAGAATGTGGGTCTGCGCCAGACCCAGCAGCGCATAGTCATGACCAGGCGATTGCTTCAAGATCGCGTTGTAGGTCGCGGCGGCGTCGGAAAGCCGATTACTTTTCACCAGAATATCACCCAAACGCAGCCATGCCGGCAGATAATTGGGAGATAGAGCAACCGCTTGTCGCTCGAGCGGCAGGGCTTTATCTTGTTCTCCAAATCCGGCAAGAATAGTGGCGTGAAGGTGCAGCCATTTTCCTTCGTGCGGCTCTAAAAATTCCAGCGCCTGATAACATTGCATCGCTTCCCGATAAAACCCATTCGCGTGATAGAGTTGACTGAGATCGACCAAGGCTGCGGTTGGACGCCAATCATTACGCAAGTTCGTTTCAGTGTCGCCAAGGAGTTTGAACAGCTTGGCTGGCATTCGGGTGGGCGGGGGCCTCAAGGGAATGGCCGCGACGATGGTCGCCCGCTGAATTTCCGCATACCGGTAAAATCCGCCCACGAGCACCAAACAACCGATCACTGAGGAGGCTAACCAAAAAACTGGGGGTTTCATGGCCAATTAACGCTGGCGCCAGACCGTCAGGCGGCTCATGTGGTCCCAAGGGGGATAAGCGTGGAATCCTCCAGTAACCAATCCCGGTCGGCCGGTACCATCCAAGTCTCCCGCTGCCACCGTGACCAAATGCGTCGGAACATGCGCCAACACCTGTTGGGTAAAATTCTGTTTTCCGTCATTGCGAAATACGACGAGTGAGACGGCCTCCGGATCCTTCCAGTCGTTGAATCCGCTCACACATACGATGTCGATCGCTCCGTCATTCTCCAGATCAACGCCGACAGGACTATAGGCGCCGGGAAGATCGCCGACCCGGTGATCCACAAATAAACCGGCTCCGCGGTTTTCCAACCACTGTACTCCGTGCCAGGGCCGTTTGCCCGGCTCGGCGTAGTCGAAGCCATCCCCGTTGGTGTAGAGAATATCGATCAGTCCATCGCGATTCAAATCGCAAAGGCTGATTCCACTGCTTCCAAAATCCTGGTTGGAAGATCCGAAAATAATCTTGGGCGTGAAGTTTCCCCCATGGTTTTCAAACAGAACGATCTCCTCATATTGCTGGGAGACTACCGCCGTAATATCAGGAGTTCCATCGCCGTTCATATCGGCGACACAGACGTTAATCGTGCCCGGCAAGCTGAGTAGCGCGTGGCTTTCAAAGTGCCAGTCTCCTTTGTTTTCCAACCAGCAGATTTCGCCCTGATCGTAGCCAAATTTACCGACCGCAAGATCAAGCCGGCCGTCAGCATTAAAGTCTCCTGCTTCAACATCCGTCACGCGATAAGTATCCGTAACGATATCATGGCGGCTAAATTTTTGCGTGCCGTCGTTCTCCAGGATGACGACGGAGCCGATCTTCTCGTTGCTGGGCAGAACCTGACCCATACAGGCCACCAGCAGGTCGAGGTCACCATCGTGATCGATATCGACCGCAGCGATGTGCACCGGGGCCGGCAGATGATCCATCAGGGTGGTCTCGGTAAATTTTCCGCGCGGACTTTGTTTTAGCAGAATCACGCTGTTGTTCCGATCATCACACGCCAGGATATCCATCAACCCATCGCGATCCAAATCAACCATCATGACATGGGTAATCCAGGGTTTTCCCTCAAATGGCTGACCGACTCTCTCGGAAACAAACCGGTCAACTTCGGATACAATTTTCGTTTCGGCAGCCAAGGAGGAATTTAACGGTATGCGTTTGTCGCAGCTGGCGACAAGCAATGCTGCCAAAGTCACCCCCAAGGCGTGGAGGAAAGGTTGCAGGTGTCCGCCTGTGTTAAAAGAATGCAATCAAACCTTCCTGTTTCTTCAGTTGATAAATCAACAAACAAAAAGGCAGGGCGCCGGTGATTTTGCACCGAAGCCCTGCCAGTGAGAGAAACAGATCAGAACGTAAACGTATTGGTCAAATACCAGTTCGTGAGTTCCGGTATCCGTCCCACCGCCATCGTGCCGTCGTAGTCTTGAACCGTCGGAATCAACTCTTTCTTCGCGAAGAGATTTCTAACGTTGAGCTGAATCCGCCAGTTGATTTTGTGAGTGAGCTTTCGTTCGTATCCGAACCACATATCGTAATTAACCTCGCTGGGTCCATAGTAAGGTTTATCGATGTCAAAAATGGGCAGGTCATTGAGCATTTTGGAAGCGTAGCCGGTCACAATTTTATCCTGCCAGCGGACGGCGCCACCGATATTAACGTTCTTTAAAAAGCCCTCGTTGAATTTGTAATTGGAGATGGCATTGAATCTCCATTTACGCAATTCCGGGACTGCTTTGCCCTGTTGCGCAATCGCTGCTATGAAGGGAATTTCAACATTGCCGCGTGCCCAATCGCGTGCCGTTTGAGTGGAGTTGGCATCCCACCACACGATGTCACCCGCCGGCCCTTCATAGTAGTCGATGCGGCTTTGAATATAAGAGACCATTTCTTTCGCCACGTCGGTTTCAATCGCCTTCTCCCTGGAGGCGTTGAAGGTAAAGTCCCAGTTTTTCGTAAGCTTCGCATACATTTCAAGTTCAAGCCCCTTGGACTGTTGAGTAACCAACGCAGTCAAACCACTCGGGGGATTGAAATTGCCTGTCGTTGTATTCTTATCCGGCACCCAGCCCCACGCATCTTGAAATTCTTTCGAGGGAAGACCCGCAATATACGCCGCGCGAGCCGCTGGCTTATCGTCGTTCCAAGAAGCAAACGCATACGGGTAACCCCAAACTTCGACGGCGCCGAGCCACCACTGAATGTCGGAAAACGCCTGGCTCGTTGCATTGTGAATCGTGCTCTCATACCAAGTGGCCTTGAAGGTCAGACGGTCGTCAAGAGTGGAGATCGTGAACCCATAATCCTTCGTGTTACCGGAAGGTGGTGGCTGGGGCCTTCCGAAAAGATCGGAGCGACCCGCCGCCGGCTGAAAGTTGTCGGCCTTGTTATAGAAAAGGCTGATTCCGGTGTGAAACGGCATCTTGTTGCGGATAAACTCAGGGGTGTGGGCGACCAAGCTATAGCTCGTCGTCCGACCGGTAATCGTATTATTTGGAAGCTTGGGTAGCCCGAAACTTGGACTATTGATATCGACGCCATCAGCACCTACTCTGGGTGGAGCGGATGCGGACCATGACTTTGCCGTATCTTCGCGCCATCCGACCAGCGGAACAAGATTGCCGTCGAAAAGAAAGCCCTGCCAAACCAAAGACTTGGACTTGACGGTGGAGCGATTCTTGGACGCACCATTATAGAGCTGGTTAATGTCTCCGTTCTCTACGCTTTGGATGTTGATTGGGCCGTTCACCCATCCAACATAACTGGCCGGATCAAGCTGGTTCGCGTCGGTGAGCGTCACCCCGGCCTTCGGGTGCGGATCCCAATAGAGACCGGTTGCGCCGGACATTGGTATTTGAATTGCGGAGAGACCGGGAATATGAGCACCGGCGGGCGAAGAAAGCCCGGCGAGACTGCCCCCAAGGTAGCGCAACGAAATGATTTGCGTGCTGGCGGTTGGATTTTTTGGGTCAGCATTCGTCGCCGCACCGTAGCTGGCCGGCTCAGCTCTATATCCCTGCCAATTGGCCCCGTCACTATGCACATCCTGATCGTTATAGACTCCGGTAAAGACGTGACGGCCGAGGAAATCCGCGAAGCGGGACTGCTTGAGAACATCCTTGAAATCAAATTCATAAAAACCCGTGGCCCGGTAGGTGTCGCGCTTGGTGCTTCCCCTATTGCCACCCGACTCATTCGTCATATACGGTCTGCCAAGATTTGGATTCGGACGACCGTCGATCAGCTTGGTATTTATATCAATCAGGATCCAATCAACGCCGGTATTATCCGTCGTACCACTGGCGTATTCCTGATGATCATAGGCGAGTTCAAATCCCGCATGATTGTTGAGGAACGTTTGATTCAACGTGGCATTAAACGCATTGAAATTCTGCCATTCTCTTTTGTTCGGGCCGTCGAGCAGCTGATTATAATAGTCGAACACGGAGGTGTCGGTGATCACATGATCATGAGTGAATGGAAATTTCGGGAAATCGTTTAGTTCGCTTACACCAATCGGATTGGACCAACCTATTTCCGGTAGGGCACCGCCCCGCTGAAGAATCATATAGCCCGGGACGGCTCCGCCACCTTGGCCGCTTCCGTTGGCATCTGGAAACACGGCCGCAAGTTCGGTATAGATCCGGCCCGTTGCACCGAGCGTAGCGGCATTGGCCGCCCGGTCTGCAACAAAATTCGCGGGATCGAACGTCTGCTTGTTCAGCTTGGTCCACCAATCCGAAAATCTGTCAACGGGGGGGGTGACGCGGGGTTGATTGGATTCCACATTGCCGTTTTCGTAATTGAGGCGGAAGGAAGTGTGAGCCGAACCTTGGGCCAGAGATTTCGGGTCATACCGAAGGGCCCCATAAACGCGGCGATCATGATTATAGGCCGGCTTCTGCTGATACTCAGTCCGGTCGTCCACGGAATCGAATCGGAGCGCAAGTTCGTCCTCCAACAGCACGCGGTTAATATCGATCGATCCTCGAATGCTACCCCAGCTGCCCACCCGCGCCTCAACGGTATTCTGATTCTTGAAGCTCGCGGCGTTCGTACTGCCGTTAACGATACCCGATGGGCTGCCCAAACCGAAAAGAATCGAGTTGGCGCCACGCTGAATGTCGATACGGCCCGTGTTGTAAGAATCAAAGGGAATATCGGTGAGAAAGAGATCGCGGGTGAGATCGGCGGGCGACAAACCACGAACCCGGGTGCCGTACTGCGGTTGTTCGCGCAGTCCGCCGGTATTCAGCCCTTTTGAAGTGATGGTTCCCCCGGTAATATTACCGCGCGGACCGGCGACTTCGGTATTGGTGGTATATTGCAAAATATCCGACGCCTTCGTCGCGCCCAGATCCTGCATGAACTTGGCCGTAACCACTTGAATGGAGGAGGCCAAATCTTTGAGCGAAGTGCGGACGCGCGTGCCGGCAAGAGTATCTTGGGCAGCATAGCCAGTGTCTTCACTAGCCTGAACGACGAACGGGGACAAAACAATCGTGTCTTTATCATCAGCGGAAGCAGCCTTCGAGGCCGGTTCAGCAGGAGCGGTCTGTGCGGATAGACACGGAGCGATCGCGAGGATCGAAACGGCGAACAATAATTTCGCCGGGGGTGATTTT
This sequence comes from Verrucomicrobiota bacterium, assembly GCA_041691855.1. GTDB lineage: Bacteria > Verrucomicrobiota > Verrucomicrobiia > Opitutales > Opitutaceae > Lacunisphaera. Next base: position 39,704 of record JBEPTW010000011.1, read on the forward strand.
AGTTTCATTAGGTTAGTTCTCGAGGGGTGTTTATCAGGAGCAAAAATCCTTACGCAAAAATGCGCAAAGATGCTTCATGGCTTTCAGTGAGGCCACAAACTCTACGCGGTCCGTCCATGGAAATTCCAGCTGTTCACCACCTCCAATTGGAGTCGAGTCACGGAAAGTCGCAACCAGAGAGAACGAAAAAGCGGGAGTATCCATGTTGGAGAGTTTCTGAGATTATCATCAGCGGATTGAAATGTCGGCTCCTAAAACGAAAATAAAGGTGTCATTTTAGTCAGTACGACGACGCTCGATGAGGTGCAGTAAAATCATTCCCGCGGTATTCGATCGAACCGTTTGGCCAAGACCTATCTTCAAACCACGACCCTCATTGAAAATGTCATCCTAAACGAAGTAAAGAACCCGCTCGCCCGCGCATCATGTTCGCAGCCGTGGATTCTTTACTTCGTTCAGAATCACAAACTGGGTTGAAGACACGCCCCGATAGCCTCTCGCCCCTAAAAACATCTTTGTTCAAAGCGCCCAGTCCTCTTTCAACGACCAAACCCTCGACTATTACGCTTAGCCGAAACCATGCAGTCGGATTTTACCACAGAAGACGCAGAACACACAGAATGAACACTTTTGAGCTCATAAAAGCATCGGATGATCGGGCACCAAATGGGTGGCGCACGGGTCGGCTCAGGTCTGAATTTCTTACTCTGGTTTCTGTGTATTCAGTGTGTTCTGTGGTGCTCTACTGCATCGTTCCGGCTTAGCCGTATCGATGCAGTTGAAAAAGACCACCGTTTAGGAAGTGATTGGG